>JAJPIT010000100.1 GCA_021324615.1 Terriglobia bacterium
TCGCCCGCCAGAATCATCACCAGCCGGTCCAGCCCGAGCGCGATCCCGCCGTGCGGCGGAGCGCCGTACTCCAGCGCGTCCAGCAAAAATCCGAAGCGCCGCCGGGCTTCTTCCTCGCTGAATCCGAGCGCGGCGAAAACCTTCGACTGCACGTCGCGCCGGTGAATGCGGATCGAGCCCGAACCGAGTTCGGTGCCGTTGAGCACAAGATCGTAGGACTTGGCGCGGCAGCGCGCCGGATCCGCCGTCAGCTTTTCGATATCCTCGTCGTGAACCGAGGTGAACGGATGATGCGCCGCGTTCCAGCGCCGTTCCTCCTCGTCCCATTCAAACATGGGAAAATCGGTCACCCACAGGAACTGAAAATTCTTCGGATCGAGCAGCCCGTGCCGCTCCGCGTACTTTTGCGCCGCGTGCAGCCGCAGTTGTCCGGCGGCCTGCAAAACCGTTTCCTCCGGACGATGGCCTTTCGGTTCGCCGCCCCATCCGGCGACCAGCAAAAGGTCGTCCTCGGCGGCGTGGAGGCGCGAACGCAGCTTCGCCATCGGCTCCGGATAGTCGCGGTCCAGGCGCTTGAGATCCTCGAAGACGCGGAGCCCGCGCTCCTTGCCGAAGTCCTTCAGCGCGTCGCGCTCGGAGCGGCTGATGGCGCCGACCTTGGGGATGCGAATGGCCACCAGCGGCAGCCCATGGCTTGCCAGCTCCGGCAGCAAATCTTCGACGCAATAAAACGGCGGGATACGCAAGTCCGGCTTGTCGATTCCGTAGGAGCGCATCGCTTGGGCGTAGGTCAGCCGCGGAAACGGCTGCTTGATCTGGTATCCGGCAACCTCCCAGGCCGAAACCAGCAGCGGCTCGATCACCTGGAAGATCGTCTCCTGCTGCGGAAACGACATCTCCAGATCGATTTGCGTAAACTCCGCCTGGCGGTCGGCGCGAAAATCTTCGTCGCGGAAGCAGCGCACGATCTGAAAATATTTATCGAACCCGCTGACCATTAAGAGCTGTTTGAAAATCTGCGGCGACTGCGGCAGCGCATAAAAATTTCCCGGATAAACGCGCGCCGGCACCAGATAATCGCGCGCGCCCTCCGGAGTCGAACGGGTCATGAACGGCGTCTCGATCTCCAGAAAGCCCATCCCGTACAGCGTCTGGCGGATGGCAAAGGAGACCCTCGACCGCAGCATCACGTTTCGCTGCATGCGCGGCCGCCGCAGGTCCACATAGCGGTACTTGAGGCGCACGTCCTCCTTCACGTCCACCGAATCTTCCATGGGAAACGGCGGCGTGCGCGACGTGTTCAGGATCCAAAGCTTCTCCGCGACCAGTTCGATTTCGCCGGTGGGAATGGCGGGATTGACGGTCTCCGGCGTGCGCCGCGCCACCACCCCCTCCACCGCGATCACGTACTCCGAACCAAGCTGGTTCACCTTCTCGTGCAGCTCGCGGTTTTCGCCCGCGCGAAAAACAAGCTGGGTGACGCCTTCGCGGTCCCGCAGATGGATAAAGATGACGCCGCCCAGATCGCGCCGCCGGTGCACCCATCCCATGAGCAGCGCGCGTTTGCCGGCGTCGGCCGCGCGCAGTTCTCCGCAGAAATGAGTGCGGCGAAGCTCGCCCAGGAAGTCTAAAGATACGGATTCCATGTGTCTCTCATTTGTCGTGGGATCCGCGCCGTGCTGGTTGCCCAGTGGCGCGATCAATTATTGTCGCCGTTCGAAACGCAATTCCGCACGGCCGCAAGCGCGGCCCGCTGGAGGACGATGGTTGCGTTCCCGATCATATCGAGGGTTAGATTTATCCTATCAAAACGGATCGGACGGCGGGGTTTCCGCGGAGCCTATTGCCGTGTGACGACCACGCTTCGCCAGGCCGATTGTCCGGCCGCGTTGTGCGCCTCGACGATCACCGTGTTGGAGCCGGCCAGCAGCGGAATCGTCGCGCTCCACCGCGTGGTTCCGCTGGCGGAGCCGGAGTGTCCCGTGTTGGTCGACCAGGTGACCGAGGTCACGCCCGCGCTGGCGATCCCGGCGAAGACCATCGAGGAGGCCGCCGTCGAAATCGAGGTGGCCGACGGCGTGGTGATGGCCAGCGAAGGCGGCGCCGTTCTCCCCGGCGCACTCGGCGGAGCGGGCGCCGGGGCCGCCTGCCGCGTGATGCTCACGGTTTGAGACACCCGGCTTACGCCGTCGGTCGCGCTGACCACAATCGAATTCGGGCCGGCCGCCAGCGGGATCCCCGGGATGGTCCACGCCGCCGAGCCCTGCGCCGTCCCCGAGCCCAGGCCGCTCGACCAGGTCACCGTCGCCGGTGCTTTGCCCCCCGCCGTGGTTCCCGTAAGACTCACCGCGCCCGCCGCGGTGGTCGCAGGCGGCGGGGCCACGTATAGCGTCAACGGCGCCGCTGGCGGGGGTGGTGTGGGTGTGGGCGCAGGCGTGGGTGTGGGCGCAGGCGCCGTTCGCGCCGCATAGAGCGTTTGCACCGCCGCCACGTCCAGCGGCGACAATCCGCTGTGGATGGAGTAATAGGGATACATCACCGCGGTGGGATCGTCGGAGTGTCCCAGCCCCAGGGCGTGGCCCAGCTCATGCAGCGCGACGCTGAACACGTCCACGTTGGCTCCCACGCGGAAGGTGTTGGCGTTGTTGAAGTGCATATCGCCGGCGATCGGCTCCGGATTCGGCGGCGACGGATAGAAGGTATGCGCCAGCACGCCGCCCGCCGGGCCGAACGGGTAGCCGTCGCCATGGTCGCCGGTGGTGAACAAAATATTGACCGTCTGCGCCGCCTCGGCGCTGGTTCCCTGCTGCCAGTTGACTTGAACCACCGCGGCCCACTGCGCCATGGCGCGCTCGATCTCGGACTCCTGCTGGCTGGCGCTCAGCTCGCCGGCCAACTGGCTGAACACATAGCCGATCGTCGCCGCGCCGCCCGGATTCCAGCTTCCGTAGGTTGGAATCGACTGTGCCGTCGCGCCGAGCGAAGTGACCGCGCCCAGACAAGGCTGCGTCGGACGCCCGCTAAGCAGCGCGGGCGAGGCCGGAAAGATATAGGCGGTCTCATCGCGCCTCGCCAGCTCCGCAATTTGCGGCGGCGACGCATCCACCAGCAGATGCTGCGGATTGAGATCCGGATTTTCCTCAAGCGTCGCGCCGGTTTGCAGCACGATCCCGCGCGCCGCGTTCCTGTCGACGTCCGGATGAAATTCCACCAACACCCGGCCCGCGTGCTTGACCAGCGGGCTGATCTTATCCGCCGGATCGATGGGGAACATCGCACGCACGCCCAGTCCCGCGACCTGCACGGGCCGATCCACAAAGACGAGCAATGCGTTTTCCGGCACATGCTGCAACACCACGGCGCCGCGTTTCCGCAACTGGGCGATGGTCTCCGCCGCCGGGGGGGCTTCGAACTGCAGGATCAGATGCTGCGGCCGGCCGTGGAGCGGGGCGGCGATGCTCACCGGGCCTTGCGCCGGGCGGAGCGTTCGCGTTTTGAAATGGACGGCCGGCTGCGCGAAGACCAGACCGGCCCAGAAAGTTGCCGCGGCCAGGCGGCGCACAACGGAGTTCACACTGCGCTTATCGCGGAAAAATGAGAAAAATTCGGTGGAATTCGCACTGAATTACGTAAGGTCTTGCGCTTAACCCCATGCGCATCTTGTTCGCCTTCAGCCTTCTTGCGGAGTTCGCGGCGGCGGGTGTTTTCTATCAGATCGCCACCGCCGCCGGAAGCAGTTGGGACGGCGACGGCGGCCCCGCCACCCTGGCGATTCTCTATCAGGCGGAAGGAATCGCCTCCGACGCCAAAGGCAATCTCTACATCTCCGACGCCGCCGGCCATCGCGTGCGAAAGGTAACGCCGGCGGGCGTGATCAGCACGGTGGCCGGAACCGGGGTGGCGGGATTCTCCGGGGATGGGGGACCCGCCGCGGCCGCGCAACTCAACTCGCCTTATGGGCTCGCCGTGGATGGCATCGGCCGGCTCTACATCGCCGATCTCGGCAACGCGCGCGTGCGCTGCGTCGATCTCGACGGCCATATCTCCACGGTGGCCGGCGGCGGATCGCTTCCCGCTGGCGGAGCGAACGAGGGAAGCCCGGCGGTGCTGCTGGCTCTTTCGGCGCCGCGGAATTTAGCCTGGGATGGAAACGGCAATCTGTACATCGCCGACTTCACCGGCCAGCGCGTCTACCGCCTGGATCCGAGCGGCGCGCTCACCACCGCGGCCGGCGACGGAGTGGCGGGTTTTTCCGGCGATGGATGGGCGGCGATCAACGCCAGGCTCGCCTACCCGGCCGCGATCGCCGTTGACCGCGCCGGCACGCTGTGGATCGGCGACACGCAGAATCATGTGGTCCGCAAGGTGACCAACGGCACGATCTCCTCGGTGGTCAACGTGGATCTGCCGACGGGCATGGCGGTCGACGCCATCGGCACGGTTTACGTCGCCGATCCGGGCGGCGGGCAAATTGTCGTCATTCCGCCGTCCGGCAAAATCTCGGCGTATCCGATCACGGCACACGATATCTGCTTCCGCGCCGACGGCTATCTTTACTCCGCCAATGTCACCACCGCGCAGCGCATCTCGTTCACCAGCGGGACCAAAGTGGTGGCAGGCGGGGGAGACACCGCCTCGGGCGACGGCGGACCGGCGGTGTCGGCGCTGCTACAACACCCCGCCGGCGTGGCGGCCGGCACGCGGGGGGATCTCTACATCGCCGACCGCGACAACAACCGCATCCGCCGCGTGGCGCCCGATGGCACCATCACGACGGTTGCCGGAACCGGAGCCGCCGGCGATTCTCCCGATGATCAGCTCGCCGTCCACGCGCAGCTCAATGCGCCCTCTTCCGTCACGCTCGACGCCAACGGCAACCTTTACATCGCCGATACCGGCAATCATCGGATTCGCGTCGTCTCCCCGGCCGGTGAAATTCTTCCGTTCACCAGCGTCGGCCTCATCTCGCCCGTCTACGCCATCCCCGACGGCAAAGGCAACGTTTACGTCGCCGACGACAGCGGCGCGATTTACCAGGCGCTGCCCAGCGGCGCGGTCAAGCCGATTCTCACCAACCTCAAGCATCCGCGCGGCCTCTTTCTGGACACCGCGGGGAACCTCTACTTCACCGAAGCCGGCGGACCGCACGTGAAGCGGCTCGGCGTCGCCGGCGACATTACTCTCATCGCGGAAGGCTCCTGGAACACGCCGCGGGGAATCGCCGCCGATTCTTCCGGCAACATCTTCGTCGCCGACACCGGCTTGCAGCAAATCGTTGAAGTGAGCCCGGCCGGCGCGGTGAACGTCATCGCCGGCAACGGCACCGCGGGATTTTTGGGCGACGGGTCCGCCGCGCTCGCCGCCGAGCTGAATTACCCCTGGGATGTTGCTCTCGGCCCCGGCGGATCTGTTTACATCGCCGATCTTCTGAACAACCGAATCCGCCAGCTTACGCCGGCCGCGGCGCCCACCATCGCTCCGGTCCTGATCGTTACCGCGGTGAACGCCGCCAGCCTTCAGCCCGGGCCGATTGCGCCCGGCATGCTGGTGGCTCTAAACGGCTCCGGCCTCACCTCCACCAGCGGCGTTCAGGTGAGCTTCGGCGGCATCGCCTCTCCCTTCCTCGCACTCAGCGGATCGAGCCTGCTCGCCGAAGTTCCGCCCGAGATCGAAGGAATGCAGAGCGTCCAAATCCAGCTTTTCAGCCAGGGCAGCCTGCTGGCGCAGATTCCCGAAACCGTGGTTGAGGCCGCCCCGGCGCTGTACACCGATTCCACGGGCCGTCTGATCGCGATGAATCAGGACGGCAGCCTCAACTCGCCCTCCAACCCGGCGCCCCGCGGTTCGATCGTGGTGATGTTCGGAACCGGTCAAGGCGTCAGCGCTCAGCCGGTCGGGGTCACTATCGGCGGCTATCCGGCCGGCGTCCTTTACGCCGGGCCGGTCACTGGCTACCCCGGCCTGCTGCAAATCAACGCGACCGTTCCCGCCGGCTACATCGGCACAGGGAAGATGCCGGTGGTGGTGACCGTGGGCGGCGCCTCAACGCAGCCGGGCCTGAGCATCTGGATCGACTAAAACGCCGGCGGCTTTGATAGATTGTCACGGTATGCGCGCCGTTGTATTTTTCCTCACTCTCGCCAGCCTCTCCGCCGCGGACTCCCCCTACTACCGCATGAAGCTTGTCAAGGTCATCGACCAGCACGGCTTTGAGCGGCCCCTCACCGCGATGACCATGCTTATCCCGACCGACTGGACGTTCCAATCCGACGTCGTGTACAAAATGGGCGGATGCAGCGGCGAGATTCTTCAAGCCACGTTCAAAGCCGCCAGTCCCGACGGCGGCGCCGCCATCGAGATGTTTCCGGTGGTCAACTGGCAATGGAACGATGCGCCCGCGATGCAGCAGGCGCAGGCCATGGTGAACCGCCAGCAGATGGCCTTCGGCCGCCCGCCCTGCCAGATCGCCGCGCCGATGTCGGCGGCGGACTTCCTGCGCCGCTGGGAGATCCCGAAAATCCGGCCGGGCGCCCGCATCGCCGCCATCGAGCCGGTCCCCGATGTCGCCGAGGCGCTGCAAAAAGCGATCCCGCGCTTTGAAGCCGCTTACCGCCAGGTGGGCGTTCTGCTGGCCATCAAAGCGGACGTGGCGCGCGCCCGCCTGGCCGAACCCGGCGCCGAAGAGTGGATCACGGCCATTACTCTGGCCCGCTCCACTCCGAACATCGGCGGAATGGGCCGGAATTACAGCAACCAGGCGCTCAAAATCTTCGCCCTCAAAATGCCCGCCGGCAAGCTGGCCGAGTCCGAGCGCTTCTTTCGCCTGGTCCTTTCCACCATTACGGTCGATCCCCAGTGGCAGGCCCGCGTGACGCAAGCCATCCTCAACATTCAAGCCACCGAACTTAAGGGCGCGCGGGACCGTTCCCGCATCATCGCCGAGGCCGGCCAGGAAACCAACCGCATCATCACCCAGGGCTACAATGAGCGCCAGCGCATCCAGGATCAGACCGCGCGGCAGTTTGATCAATATATCCGCGGCGTGCAAACCTACCGCAATCCCGACACCGGCGAACAGGTCGAACTCAGCTATCAATACAATCACGCCTGGGGCAAGGGAAACGAATACATCCTGACCGATAATCCCAACTTTAATCCCAACATCGCCCTCGGCGGCGGCTGGACCCAACTGCAACCCGTAAAATAAGTTTTGACGACGCATCCGATCATTGTCGGCACCGCCGGCCACATCGATCACGGCAAGACCTCCCTCATTCGAGCCCTGACGGGCATCGACACCGACCGCCTGGCGGAAGAAAAACGCCGCGGCATCTCCATCGATCTCGGCTTCGCTCATCTGGGCCGGTTCGGCTTCGTCGACGTCCCCGGCCATGAAAGGTTTATCAAGAACATGCTCGCCGGCGCGGCCGGAATCGACCTGGTGCTTTTCGTAGTCGCCGCCGATGAGTCGATCAAGCCGCAGACCCGCGAGCATTTTGACATTTGCCGCCTGCTCGGCGTCCAGCACGGCGTGGTGGCGCTGACCAAGTCCGATCTTGTCGATCCCGATCTCATCGATCTGGTCCGCCTGGAGGTGGAGGAGTTTGCCGCGGGGTCATTTCTCGAGTCCGCGCCGATCATCCCGGTCAGCGCAGCCACCGGCGCCGGGCTCGACCAACTGCGGGCCGCGCTTGAACAGGCCGCCGAAAAGATTCCGGGGAAAAGAACGGCGGCCTGGCCGCGCCTGCCCATCGACCGCAGCTTTTCGATCAAGGGCCACGGCACGGTGGTCACCGGCACCCTCATCTCCGGCCTCCTCAAGCTGCACGATGAAGTCGAGCTCTATCCGGCCGGCAAGCGCACCAGAATCCGCGGCCTGGAAGTTCACAATCGCAGCGTCGGTCAGGCCCGCGCCGGCGAGCGCACCGCCGCTAATCTCAGCGGAATTGAACCGGCCGCCGCGCGGCGCGGCATGGTTCTGGCGCCGCCCGGCATCTTCGAACCCACGCGCCAGATCGACGCGCGTTTCGACCTTTTGCCCGCGGCGCATCCGCTCAAGCACCGCGCGCCGGTTCATTTCCACGCCGGAACCGCGGAAACCGAAGCCCGCCTGCACCTGCTTTCCTCGCTCGAGCCGCTCCAGCCCGGCGCCTCCGCGCACGTCCGCTTTTCCCTGCGCGATCCGCTGCTGGTTCTGCCCGGCGACCGTTTCATCGTCCGGATGTTTTCGCCGGCGGCCACCATCGGCGGCGGAGTGGTTCTGGATATCAACGCTCCGCGGCGGATGAAGCGTGCCGAGCTCGACCGCCGCCTGGCGCAGATCGAAGCAGGCGATCACGTCCCGCTCCTCATCGCCGAATCGAAATTCGGCATCAGCCGGTCCGCCCTGATCGCGCGTACGGGTCTGTTACCCGAGCAGATCGGCGAAGACGACTGGTTCGTCTCCGATGCCGCAGTCGAGCAGCTCCTGGCCGAGACACGCCGCGCCGTCGCCGAGTTTCACCGGAAGAATCCGCTACAGCCGGGAATTCCCAAGGAAGCCCTCAAGCCGCGCGGCGCGCCGGCATTTCTTCTCGATCGGCTTCTGGCCCGCGCGCCGGATCTGGTCAGCGAAGGCGAACTCGTCCGCCTGGCTTCGCATCGCGTCGCCTTGCAGGAGGACGAATCGCAGGCGCTCGAAAAGATCGAATCCGCGTTCCGCGCCGCCGGTCTGGCGGTCCCCTCCACCGGCGAGGTTCTCGGCAAGTCGGGAGTCGATCCGCGGCGCGCGCGGACGCTGCTGCAAATTTTGCTGAAAGACGGCAGACTGATCCGGGTCGGCGAAGATCTGATCTATCACCGCTCGGCCATCGATGAACTGAGAAAACTGCTGGCCTCCCGCAGAGGCTCAAAGTTCACCGTCCCCGAGTTCAAGGACTGGACCGGAGTCTCCCGCAAGTACGCCATCCCGCTGCTGGAGTTTCTCGACCGGGAGAAGATGACGCGCCGCGAGGGCGAGAGCCGCGTGATTCTCTGATCGCGCCGCGTCTTTCAAACACCACTCCCCGGTGGTGACGCGGGTCGAAGTAAAATGAGAACGACGCGCATTTCGTGTCGTTTTTATGAATCCTTCATCCACCCTCGCCCCGCCGGCGAGCGATCTTGACCCCGCATTTAACTGGCGCCACATCGCGCGCCTGTTCCTCACTTCGCGCTTTCTGGACGATCTTGAAGAGTCGCGCCTGATGCCGGAAAAGAAGATCCTGTATCAGTTTTCCGCGCGCGGGCACGAACTGGGCCAGATTCTGCTTGGCACGCTTTTAAATGATGCGCACGACGCCGCGGCCGGTTATTACCGCTCGCGGCCGCTGCTTCTGACGCTTGGTTTGAGCGCGGCCGACGCGCTGGCCGGCGGCATGGCCAAAAGCGGCGGCGTCAGCGACGGGCGCGATATCGGCGCGGTCTACAATCTGCCGAATCCCTCCGGGCCGGTTGTGCTGCCGATGGCCGGCGGGGTGGGCACGCAGTACACGACCACGGCGGGATGGGCGCGCGCCATCGTTTATCACCGCGACACCTTGCGCGATCCGTCGTGGCGCTCCTCGATCGCGGTGGCGCTCGGCGGCGACGGATCGGTGGCCACCAACGGCTTCTGGTCCGCGCTGAATATCGCGGCCACGCAGCGCCTGCCGATGCTGTTCTACATCGAAGACAACGGCTTCGGATTATCAGTACCCTCTACGGTGCAGACGCCGGGAGGCGACATTGCCGCCAATCTCGCCTCGTTTGGCGGCCTCTACGTCAGCGAAGGCGACGGGTCCGATCCGGTGGACGCGGCGCGGCGCCTGCGCGACGCCGTCGCCCGGGTGCGCGGCGGCGGCGGTCCCGCGCTGGTCCGCCTCACCGTGCCGCGCTTGTGCGGGCATTCCGGGCAGGACACGCAAGCCTACAAGAGCGCCGAACTGGTGGCGCGCGAGCGAGCGCGCGATCCGCTGATCGCCTTCAAGGCGCATCTGATCCCGGCGGTCTTTTCCGAGCGCGAATGGTCGGAGCTGGAGCATTCGGTTCTCGCGGAGATCGACGCCGCTCTGGAGAACGCCCTGGCGCGGCCGGAGCCGGACGCCTCCGCGGTTCGCCGCTATGTCTTCGCCGAGGATCGCTTTGAAGCGGCGCCCGCCGCGGCCGCCGAGCCGGCGCGATTGAACATGCTGACCGCCATCCGCCGCACGCTGGAGCACGAGCTCAGGATCAACCCCAAGGTGGTCGTGTTCGGCGAAGACGTCGGGCCCAAGGGCGGCGTTCACGGGGCGACCATGGGATTGCAGGAAACCTTTGGCGCCGACCGCGTCTTCGATACCAGTCTTTCCGAGGAAGGCATCATCGGCAACGCGGTGGGCATGGCCCTGGCCGGGCTCCGTCCGGTCGCCGAGATTCAGTTCCGCAAGTACGCCGATCCGGGAACGGAACAACTGAACGACTGTGGAACCATCCGCTGGCGCACGGCGAACCGCTTCGCGGCGCCGGTGGTGGTGCGCATTCCCGGCGGCTTTGCCCGCTGCGGCGATCCCTGGCACAGCGTTTCCAACGAAGCCGCCTTCGCCCACGCCATCGGCTGGCAGGTGATGATGCCGTCCAACGCCGAGGACGCCGTGGGCCTGTTGCGCGCCGCCCTGCGCAGCGCCAATCCGACAATTTTCTTTGAGCATCGCGCGATGCTCGATGCCTCCTGGGCCCGGCGGCCGTATCCGGGTGACGACTTCCTGATTCGTCCCGGCGTTGCCCGGCGCGTGCTGGAGGGAACCGCGCTGACCATCGTGACCTGGGGAGCGATGGTGGAGCGCTCGGTTCGCGCGGCGGAAAAAACCGGCGCCGCGGCCGACGTGCTCGACTTGCGGACGATCATTCCCTGGGACCGGGAAGCCGTGTTGGCCTCGGTGCGAAAAACGCGCCGCTGCCTGATTGTTCACGAGGATACGCTGACGGCGGGTTTCGGCGCGGAGGTGGCCGCGGTCGTCGCCGAGCAGGCGTTCTTAAGTCTGGACGCGCCGGTGACCAGGCTCGCGGTTCCGGACGTTCCGCTGCCCTACAATATCGGCCTGATGAACGCGGTGCTGCCGGGCGTGGATCAGATCGCCGCCAAGATCGAGGAACTGCTGGCGTTCTGACGCGGCGCCGCTACTTCGCCTTGCGTCTCCGCAGCGCTGGACGAACCACCGGCGGCGGCGCAAGGAACCTGGCCTGGCTGTCGACCGCCGGCTGCTCCGATTTGTCCCAACGGAAGGTCCCGTCCGGCTGCATGCGCCGCGCGTTGCGGTTGTCGGCCAGATAGGTGGCCAGAATATCCTCGCGCAGCCGCTTCTGGAGCTTCTTGTTTTCGACCGGAAACAGCAGCTCCACGCGGTGGTTCAGATTGCGCCCCATCAGATCCGCGCTGCCCAGATAAACCTCCTCCCGGCCGCCGTTGGCGAACCAGTAAATCCGGCTGTGTTCGAGGAATCTTCCCACGATGCTGGTCACGCGGATGTTTTCGCTGACCCCCTCCAGGCCCGGACGAAGGCAGCAGATGCCCCGCACCAGCAGATCGCAGCGCACCCCCGCCTGCGACGCCTGATAAAGCAGCCGGATCATCTCCGGATCCTCGAGCGCGTTCATCTTGAAGATCAGCCGCGCGTCGCGGCCGCGCCGGGCGTGCTCGATCTCGCGGCGGATCAGCGCTTCCATCTTGCGCCGCAGATTGATGGGCGCCACCAGCAGCTTATGAAAATCGGTTTTGGCCGAATAACCGGTTACGTAGTTGAACAGATCCGTCACGTCCGCGCCGATCTGCTCGTCGGCCGTGAAAAAACTCAGGTCGGTGTAGAGCCGGGCGGTCGCCGGGTTGTAATTTCCGGTGCCCATGTGGACGTAGCGGCGAATCGATTCGCCTTCCTTGCGCACCACCATCGCGACCTTGCAATGGACCTTCAATCCCACCAGGCCGTAGACCACGTGAACGCCCGCCGCTTCCAGCGCCTTGGCCCACTCGATGTTGCTCTCTTCGTCAAAGCGCGCCTTCAACTCCAACAGCACCGCCACCTGCTTGCCGTTTTCGATCGCGCTCAGCAGGCTTTCCACCACCGGAGAGTTGCGGCCCACGCGATAGAGCGTAATCTTGATGGCCAGCACCTCGGGATCCTCCGCCGCCCGCCGCAAAAACTCCACCACCGGCTGAAACGAGTCGAACGGATGATGCAGCAGCACGTCGCCGCGCCGCAGCACGGCGAAAATATCCTCCTCGCTTTTGGGGTTCAGCTCCGGCGGCGTGTAGGGTAAAAACGGCGCGTCCTTGAGATCCGGCCGCTCGAGGGAAAGCAACTGCCGGAGCCGTCCCAGATCCAGGGGACCATCCACGGGATAAACCTCGCGCGGATCCAGTTCCAGATTCGCCACCAGCGTTTCCAGAATATGCTCGGGGAGATTGGAGCCGACCTGCAAGCGCACCACCGCCCGGAACCGGCGCTGCCACACCGCCTCCTCGATGGTTTCCAGCAGATCGTCGCTTTCCAGCTCCTGAATCTCCACCTCGGCGTCGCGCGTGACCCGGAACGGATAGGCCTCGATTACTTCCAGCCCCGGGAACAGCATCTGAAGGTTTTCCTGGATCAGTTCCTCCAGCCAGACAAACGCCGCGCGGGCGGCGCCGCCGCCCTCCACCGGCACCAACTGCGGCAAGGTATCGGGAACCTTGACCCGCGCAAAACGCTCCACGCCGTCCTTATCGCGAACCGCGACCGCAAGATTCAGGCTCAAGTTGGAGATATGCGGAAACGGCCGGCCCGGATCGAAAGCCAGCGGCGTCAGCACCGGAAATACGACGTCGCGAAAATACGCCTCCATCGCCGCGCGCTCGCGCGTGGTGAGCTGGGCGTAGCCGCGAATCTCGATGCCCGCCGCGGCCAGTTCCCGGTCGAGTTCGCGCCAGGTTTCGTACGCCTCGGCCACCAGGTCGCGGACCTCGGCGCGGATGCGCGCAAGCTGCTCGGCCAAAACGCCGTCGCCGGTATTGCTTGCGGCCTTCCGCCGCAGCACCGCCACGCGCACCATGAAAAATTCATCCAGATTGGAGGAAAGGATCGCGAGAAACTTCACTCGCTCCAGCAGCGGGTTCTCCGGATCGCGCGCTTCTTCGAGCACCCGCCGTTGAAACGCCAGCAGGCTCAACTCGCGGTCGAGATAAAGCCGAGGTTCATTCAGGGTTATCGGGGAGATGGGCGAAGGTTCGGGCGCCGGAGTCGGAAGACTGGTGCTCGACATGCCATCTCTTATTTTACCGCATCGCGGGCCGCTAAATATAAATTTTTGATAAATTTAGGGATCATCATCCGGAGCCGGCCCGGTTCCGGCTCAAAAGCGGCCGCGCCTGGGAAGGATCTCTTACCGGAGAAGCGAGGACGCCTGCTGCGGAGCACCGGCGGGTCCAGATCAGGCAGCGCGCCGCGGCGCTTTTTTGTGCCGCCGATTTCTGATATCTTCAAAAACGCCGAGGACGAGATGAAGATCACTGTCAACATCAACGGGAAACGTTATTCGAACGATGTCGAGCCGCGACTGCTCCTCATCCACTACCTGCGGGAGGTGGTCGGACTCACCGGACCGCACATCGGCTGCGAAACCTCTTTGTGCGGCGCCTGCACCATCGAACTGAACGGCAAGGCGGTCAAGAGCTGCACCATGTTCGCCGTTCAGGCCGACGGCGCAAACATCACCACCATCGAGGGGCTGGCCGCCAACGGCAAACTCCATCCGGTGCAGGAAGCGTTCTGGAATGAACACGGCCTGCAATGCGGCTTCTGCACGCCCGGCATGATCATGGCTTCCAAACAGATTCTCGACCGCAACCCGAACCCGACCGAGGAGGAGATCCGCCACGGCCTGGAAGGCAACCTGTGCCGCTGCACCGGCTATCAGCACATCGTCAACGCGGTGAAGGCGGCCGCCAAGGCTGTAGGAGCATAACCATGGCCACCACCATCACCAAAACGAAGACCCTGATCGGCAAAGCCATCCGCCGGCGCGAGGATCCGCGGCTGATCACCGGCACGGCGACCTACGTCGAAGATATCAAGATGCCCGGCATGCACTACGCCGTGGTGGTGCGCAGCCCGCACGCCGCCGCCAGGATCCGTTCGATCGACACCAGCAAGGCCGCGTCGCGTCCGGGAGTGGTGGCGGTCTTCACCGGCCGGGATGTATCGAACGTCGGCCCGGTGCCCTGCGGGGCGTCGCTGCCCGGCCTGCGCGTGCCGCATCACACCATTCTGGCCACCGATCGCGTTTATTACGCCGGCCATCCGGTTGCAGTGGTGGTGGCCACCGACCGCTACATCGCCGCCGACGCCGCCGACGATGTGGAGATCGATTGGGAGGTTTTGAAGGCCGTCGCCGATCCGGTGAAGGCGCTCGAACCCGGCGCGCCGGCGGTGCATCCGGAGTGGCCCGACAACAAGGCTTTCGATTTTCACCAGGAGCACGGCGACGTCGAAAAAGCCTTCGCCGAGGCGGACGTGATCGTGAAGCAGCGGATCCTGAGCCAGCGCCTCATCCCGACGCCCATGGAGACGCGCGGCGTGGTGGCCGAATGGCGGGCGGCCGACCGCGCGCTGAATCTTTACTCCTCGACGCAGATTCCGCACCTGCTGCGCAGCATGGTGGCGCAGATGCTGGGCCTCGAAGAGAACCGCCTGAGAGTGGTCGCGCCCGAGGTCGGCGGCGGCTTCGGATGCAAGCTCAACGTCTACGCCGAAGAAGCGCTGATGGGCTTCGTGGCGATGAAGATCAATAAACCGGTGAAGTGGATCGAGACGCGGCGCGAAAATTATCTCGCCACCATTCACGGCCGCGGCCACGTCGACGACTACGAGCTTGCGGCCACCCGCGACGGCATCATCACCGGAATTAAACTGCGGATCATTCAGGACCTCGGCGCATATCATCAGTTGCTCACGCCCGCCATCCCGACGCTCAGCGTGCTGATGATGCCGGGCCTTTATCGGACCCAGAACATCTGCGCCGATATCGTCGGCGTCTTCACCAACTGCGTTCCGACCGACGCCTACCGCGGCGCCGGCCGTCCGGAAGCGACTCATGGAATCGAGCGCATGGTGGATATTCTCGCCGCCGAACTGAAAATGGATCCGGCCGAAATCCGCCTGAAAAATTTCGTGCAGCCCAGCGAATTTCCGTTCCCCACCGCCACCGGCCTGATCTACGACTCCGGCGATTACGCCGCTCCGCTCCGGAAAGCGCTGGACATCGTCGATTACCAGAATCTGCGCCGCGAACAGGCCGAAGCCCGCAAGCAAGGCAGGCTGATGGGCATCGGCATGTCGACCTACGGCGAGATCTGCGCCTTCGGCCCCTCGCCGGCGACCCCGGCCGGCGGCTGGGAGAGCGCCACCGTGAAGATCGAGCCTTCCGGCAAGGTGACCGTGCTGACCGGCGCCTCGCCGCACGGCCAGGGCGAGGAGACGACCTTTGCGCAGATCGCCGCCGACGAGCTCGGCGTCGACATCGACGACGTGCTGGTCGTGCATGGCGATACGGCGCTGGTGCAATACGGCATCGGCACCTTTGGCAGCCGCGCCACCGCGGTCGGCGGCACGGCCGTCTACTTCGCGCTGCAAGATCTCAAGGCGAAGATCAAAAAGTTCGGCGCCCTGCTGCTTAACTCCGACGACGTCACGCTGGCCAACGGCCAATGCATCGACAATAAAACCGGCGCCTCCAAATCGGTGCAGGAGATCGCCGCCGCCTCCTACCGCGCCATGCAGCTCCCGCCTAACACCGAGCCGGGAATGGTTTCGACGCACTTCTGGGAGCCGCCGAACTTCACCTTTCCCTTCGGCGCGCACCTGGTGGTCACCGAGATCGACCGCGACACCGGCGCAGTGAAGGTGCTCCGCTATGTCGCCGTCGACGACTGCGGAAATATTTTGAATCCGCTGATCGTCACCGGGCAGGTGCACGGCGGCGTGGCGCAGGGCATCGGGCAGGCGCTCTACGAGCAGGCCGTCTACGACGAAAACGGCCAGTTGATCACCGGCGAATTGATGGACTACGCCGTGCCCAAAGCGCACATGATGCCCTGGATCGAATCGGATCATACCGTCACGCCGACGCCGGTCAATCCGCTGGGCGTGAAGGGAGTGGGCGAGGCCGGCACCATCGGATGCTCGCCGGCGGTGGTCAATTCGGTGGTCGATGCTCTTTCGCCGCTCGGCGTGCGGCACATCGATATGCCGATGACGCCGGAAAAAATCTGGAAACTAATCAGGAGCGCGCAATGATTCCACAAACATTCGACTACACCGCGCCGTCCACGCTCGATCAGGCCCTGGGGCTGATCGCGCAGGGCGCCAAACCGCTGGCCGGCGGCATGAGCCTGATCCCGATGATGAAGCTGCGGCTCGCTTCGCCGGAGCATCTGGTGGATATCGGCCGGCTCCCGGAGCTGCGCTATATCCGCGACGACGCCGGCGTGCTCCGCCTGGGCGCCGGCTGCACCCACTACGAAGTCGAAACCTCGCCGCTGTTGCGGGGAAAATGCCCGCTGCTTTCCGAGACCGCCGCGCGCATCGGCGACGTGCAGGTGCGCAACATGGGAACCATCGGCGGCAGCGTCGCGCACGCCGATCCGGCGGCCGATTATCCGGCGGCCCTGCTGGCGCTCGAAGCCCAGATCGTGCTGCGCGGCGCAAAATCGCAGAGAACGGTGGCGGCGTCCGGCTTTTTCCTGGACACCTTCGCCACCGCGCTTGAGCCGGGCGAGATCGTGAGCGAAATCATCGTTCCCGTCGAGGACGCGGGCGCCGGCACAAGCTATCAGAAGATGGCGCAGCCGGCCAGCGGATTCGCTCTGGTCGGCGTCGCCGCGCGCCTGCGCCGGTCCGGCGGAACGATCGTGCTGGCGCGGCTCGGCGTCACCGGTCTTGCCCCCCACGCCTACCGCGCCGCCTCCGCGGAAAAGGCGCTGGAAGGAACCCCGGGCACGGCCGCCGACATTCAAATGGCAGCGTCAAGGATCGCCGAAGGCGTGGAGGCAAACGCCGATCTGCATGCCTCCGCCGACTACCGCCGTCACCTGGCGGCCGTCTCTGCGGCGCGCGCCATCACCGCCGCTCTGGCGAGGACGGCTTGAAGATTTCCGGATCGCAAAGGCTGCCGTTTCCGCCCGAACAGAGCTACGCGTTGATGCAGGATCCGGCGGTGCTGGCGCGCGCCATCCCCGGCTGCCAATCGCTGGAGCGGACCGGCGAAAACGAGTACCGTATGAAAATGAAAATGGCGCTGGCCGCTTTTTCCGGCGCCTTCGAAGGCCAGGTGCGGATCAGCGAGCAGCAGCCGCCCTCCAGCTTTCGCCTGGAGGTGGAAGGCTCCGGAAAAATCGGTTTCGTCAAAGGCGGCGGCGTCTTAAAACTGGAGCCGTCGGAGGCGGAAACCATGGTCCACTACGACGGCGACGTGCAGGTCGGCGGCACCATCGCCGCCGTGGGCCAGAGGCTGATCGAAGGCGCCGCGAAGTCGATGATCCAGCGGTTTTTCGAGAAACTCGCCGCAAGCTAGCCGGTTATCCGGAAAGCAAGGCCGGATTCAACCACAATTTCTGAAGCAACCGCCCCAGATCGATCAGGCCGGCCAGATCACTGGGCTTGGGAACATAGCAGTTGGCTTGCAGTTCATAGGCGCGGCACACGTCCTCGCGGCTGGTGGAAGCGCTCAGCACCACCACCGGAATGCGGCGCAGGGACTGCTCGGCTTTGATCTCAGCCAGCACTTCCCGCCCGCTCTTGCGCGGTAAATTCAGGTCCAGAAGAATCAACGACGGCCGCGGGCTGCCGGAATACGGTCCTTCCCGCCGCAGAAACGCCAGCGCCTGTTCCCCATCGCGGGTGACATGAAATTTTGAAGCGATGCCGCCCTCCCTGAAGGCCTCCTTTATCAGCCGGACATCGCACGCGTTGTCGTCAACAATTAATATTTCCGCCGGAGCGGATGAAGGGTAATCACACATCACTTCTACTATCGTCGCAACAGACTCGCGGGAAAAGCCGCGCCGAGTTCAGAATTATCTGACCAAAGTCCTCAATCCTCCGGAATCGTGAAGTGGAAAACAGAGCCCTGGCCGGGAGCCGAATCGACCCAGATGCGCCCGCCGTGCCGTTCAATAATCTTCTGGCAAATCGCCAGGCCCACGCCCGAGCCGGGAAACTCCTCGGAGGCGTCCAGACGCTCAAAAATTCGAAAGACCCGCTCGCGATGGGCGGGATCGATTCCAATGCCGTTGTCGCGCACCGAAAACAGCCACTCGCCCGCGCGCCGCTCCGCGGAGATGTGCACACGCGGCGTTTCGTTCCGCGTGAATTTGATCGCGTTGGCGATCAAATTCTGAAAAACCTGCGCCAAAAGCCCGGGATCGGCGACGATTTGCGGCAGATCGGAGGCGGTGATCACGGCGCGGCGCTCGGAAATGGCCGTGTTCAAATTGGCGAGCGCGGAACCCAGCACCTCCTGCGCCGCGATGCGCCGCTTGCTGAGCGGGCGCGTTCCGGCGCGCGAAAGGCTGAGCACGTCGCGAATCAGATTCTTCATCCGCTGCGAACCTTCCACCGCGTAGCGGATGAACTCCCGCGCGTCCGGGTCCAACTGATCGGCGTAACGTCGCTGGAGCAGATCCAGATAGCCGGTGATCATGCGCAGCGGTTCCTGCATGTCGTGGGAGGCCAAAGAGGCGAACTGCTCCAGTTCGGCGTTGGCGCGCCGCAGCGTGGCCTCGCTTGCCCGCAGCTCGGCATGAGCCCTGCTGAGCTGGTCCTCGTGCCTTTTCCGCTCCGTGATGTCGTTGACCACACCCAGCGCGATCACGCCGTTCTCGCCCGGCGTATAACTCAAGCCGACCTCGACCGGAAACTCCGTTCCGTCCTTTCGCCGCGCCGCCAGATCCATGCCGGGACCCATGTCCCGGATTCGCGGTTCCTGGAAAAATTCCCGGCGGTGAAGCACGTGCGAGCCGCGGTAGCGCTCCGGCAGGAGAATTTCCACATCCTGGCCGATCAGCTCCTCGCGCCTGTAGCCGAACATCTCCTCGATGCGCCGGTTGACCAGCAGAATGCGGCCGTCGGCGCCAATGGCAAGGAACCCCTGCGCGGCCGCCTCGAGAAAGGATCGCATCCGCGCCTCGCTCGACAGGCGCGCCGCTTCGGCCGCCTTCCGCAGCTTCTCCTCCGCTTCCGCGCGAGCGCGCATTTCCCCCAGCAGATGCTCGTTGGCGCGTTCGAGTTCCTCCGGAGAGGGGATGCGCAGCGCCACCGGCGCGAGCTTGACCGTCATGATCGCGGTCGCGATCGAAAGCACCGCGGTGACCGCCTTAACCAATCCCTCCAAGCCGTAGGTCCCATGCCAGACGTTCCACACCGAAATCAGCCGGCTGGTCCCACAAGACAGAATAAACGCCGCAAACATTCCCATCAGCCCGCGAAGGCGCAGAGAGGGACGCCGGTGAAGAATATAAAGCAGGGTGAACGGGATGGAGTAGTATGCCAGCGCGACAAGAGCGTCCGAGATTGCATTCAGCCAGACAATATCGGTCCGCCACATATAACAGCTCGCCTGCGGCGGGTAATCCGAAGAGAAGAACTGGCGAAAGAAGTCCACGCGACTCCACTAATTGAGTAGCCCGCTGGACAAAAAACTCTCCGCTAAAGCGGAATATTTCCGTGTTTTTTCTTGGGAACGGTGTCCACTTTCGTTTCCAGCAGGCGCAAGGCGCGGATGACGCGCCCGCGCGTCAGGCGAGGTTCGATCACATCGTCCACGAATCCGTGCTCGGCGGCGACGAAGGGATTGGCGAAGCGCTCCTGAAACTCTTCGATCTTCGCTTTGCGGACGATCTGCTGGGCCTCCGGCGACTTGGCCGCGGCAAGTTCGCGGCGGTACACGATATTGACCGCTCCGTCGGCGCCCATCACCGCGATCTCGGCGGTGGGCCAGGCGAAGTTGAAGTCGGTGCGCAGGTGCTTGGATCCCATCACGCAATACGCTCCGCCGTAAGCTTTGCGCGTGATGATCGTGATTTTCGGAACGGTCGCTTCGGCGAAGGCGTACAGCAGCTTGGCGCCGTGGCGGATGATCCCGCCGAACTCCTGCGCGGTTCCGGGCAGGAACCCGGGCACGTCCTCGAAGGTCAG
Organism: Terriglobia bacterium; assembly: GCA_021324615.1. Lineage (GTDB taxonomy): Bacteria > Acidobacteriota > Terriglobia > Bryobacterales > Bryobacteraceae > Palsa-187. The sequence continues at coordinate 20,202 of JAJPIT010000100.1, forward strand.
GATGGGAATATTAAACGCGTCGCAGAAGCGGACAAAACGCGCCCCCTTTGTGGAGGAGTCGATATCGAGGCATCCGGCCAGAAAGGCGGGCTGATTGGCGACGATCCCGATGGGGCGCCCGTCCATGCGCGCAAAGCCGATGACGATGTTGCGCGCCCAGTGTTCTTGCACCTCGAAGAAGTTGCCGTCGTCGATCACCCGGCGGATCACATCCTTGATGTCGTAGGGCTGATTGGAGGCGGCGGGCACGATCGAGTCCAACGCGGCGTCTTCGCGGTCCGCCGGATCGGACGTCGGCCGGCGCGGCGGATCTTCGCGGTTGTTCTGCGGAAGATACGTCATCAATTCGCGGATCATACGCAGGCAATCGGCGTCTTCGCGGGCCAAAAAGTGCGCCACGCCGCTGGTGGAGTTGTGCGTGGCGGCGCCGCCCAGCGCTTCCTTGGTGACGTCCTCGTGGGTGACCGTCTTGATGACGTCCGGCCCGGTGACGAACATATAGCTGGTTTTGTCGACCATGAAGATGAAGTCCGTCATGGCGGGCGAATAGACGGCTCCTCCGGCGCAGGGTCCCATGATCGCCGAAATCTGCGGCACCACGCCGCTGGCCAGCGTGTTGCGCAGAAAGATATCGGCGTAGCCGGCGAGCGAAACGACGCCTTCCTGAATGCGCGCCCCGCCGGAATCGTTCAGGCCGATCACCGGCGTTCCGGTCTTGAGCGCCAGATCCATCAGCTTGACGATCTTCTTGGCGTTCATCTCCGAAAGCGAGCCGCCGAACACGGTGAAGTCCTGTGCGAAGACGTACGCCGGCCGGCCGTGGATGAGGCCGTGGCCGGTCACGAAGCCGTCGCCGTCGATCACCTGGTCCTGCATGTCGAAGTCGCGGCAGCGGTGGCGCACCAGTTTGTCGATCTCCTCAAAGGTGCCTTCATCCAGCAGCAGGTCGATGCGTTCGCGCGCGTTGAGTTTCCCTTCCTGGTGCTGGCGCGCCCGGCGCTCTTCGCCTCCGCCGGCTTCGGCGACGGCGTGGCGCCGCCGCAGTTCTTCGATGCGATCAGACATAAATATGTAGGGTAGCAGCGGCGCGCGGGCCGCGGGCTGCTCAGTGTCCTGCGCCGCCCAGCCCGCACTCCTGGTGAATCGCCCTGACCGCTGCGTTCAGCCCGTCCTGGTGCACCACGATGGCGATGGTCAACTCGCTCGACCCCTGCGCGATGGCGATGATATTGATGTTCTGGCGCGAGATCGCGGTGAAGATCCTGCCGGCCAGGCCCGGCGTGCCGCGCATTCCCTCGCCGACCACGGCGATCAGCCCCACGCTGCGGTTCACCTCCACCGGCTTCAAATATCCGTGCGCGAACTCCAGCGACAGGCTCTCTTCCAGAGATTCGGTGACGCGCTCCAGCTCGGATTGCCGGACCAGGAAACAGAAGTTCTGGCGGTAGCTGGAGCTGGTGATGGCCAGCACCTCGACGTTGGCGCGGGCCAGCGCGCCGAGCGCCCGCGCCATGATCTTGGTCCCGCTCAAAACGGAGTTGGCCGGCTCGATCGACAGCAGCGCCACGTCGCTCATGGAGGTAACCGCGTGCGGGCCGCGCGCGCCTTCGATCTTCGCAACGATGCGCGTCCCCGGTTTTTCCGGAGCGAAGCTGTTCTTGCTCCACACCGGGATCTGGCGTTCGATCAGCGGCGCCAGCGTGCGCGGGTGCAGAACCTTGGCGCCGTTATAGGCCAGCTCGGCCGCTTCGCTGTAGGTGACCTCCTCCAGCACGCGCGCATCGGGAACCAGCCGCGGATCGCCGGTCATGATGCCGTCCACGTCGGTCCAGATCCAAAGTTCCGTCGCATCGAGCGCGGCCGCCAGAATGGAGGCGGAAAAATCGGAGCCGCCGCGCCCCAGCGTGGTGGGCCGGCCGTCCAGCGTCGATCCGTTAAAACCGGTGACGATCGGCAAAACGCCCTCGGCCAGCAGCGGGCGGATCACGCGCGTGGCGCGCTCCCGGGTCTGCTCCATTAACGGCGTCGCGTTGCCGAACACGGCGTCGGTGGCGATCACCTCGCTGCCGCTGATGGCGCGGGCGCGGACTCCCTGTGATTCCAGGTATTCGCGCATCAAAAACGCCGAGAGCCGCTCGCCGATGGCGACGGCTTCATCGATCGAGCGCGGCGGGCGCTCGCCCAGCATCATCACCCCCTTGGCGATCCGCGAAAATTCCCCGATCAGCGCGTGCACCCCGGCCAGCGCCGCTTCCTGGCGATTGGCGGGAAGCAGCTCGCGGCAGCACTCGAAATGGCGGGTGTTGAGAAGTTTCAGATTGGAGTCGAGATCCGCCTGGTCGCCCGCTTCGGCCTTGCGCAGCGAGTCCAGCAAAAGATCGGTGACCTTGGACATCGCCGATACCACCACCGCCACCGGACGCCTGGCGTGCTGTTCCAGCGACAGGCGCGCGGCGATTTTGATACGCTCGGCCGAACCCATGCTGGTCCCGCCGAATTTCATCACCAGAAGACTCATAAAGACCGGTACCGGAAACTGGGATTTCTCAATTCGATATCCTGGCGCGGATAATTTTCAGAATGGCTTCCTCCACCTGCTCCGGCGACAGGTGGGTGGAATCGATATACTCGGCGTCGGGGGCCTGCGTCAGCGGAGCTTCGCGCCGGGAGCGGTCGCGATGATCGCGCCGGGCCAGCTCCGCGGCGATCGCGGCGGTGGAGGCGCCGGTCTCCGCGGCGCGCCGGCGGGCCCGCTCCCCGGCCTCGGCGTCGAGATAGATCTTCACCTGCGCCTCCGGGAAAACCACCGTGCCGATGTCGCGGCCCTCCATCACCACCGAGTTTTCCAGGCCGATACGGCGCTGCTCCTCGCGCATCGCCTGGCGGACGCCCGGTGAGGCCGAAACCTTGGACGCGGCCTCGGTCACTTCAGGCCTGCGGATTTCGGCGCTGACGTCCTCGCCGTTCAACAGCACCGCGCCGCCGCGGAATTCGATGCGCGCGGCGCGCGCGAGCGGCCCCAGACGGTGCGCGTCGTCCGGATCGATTCCCGCGCGCAAGGCCCACAACGCGACCGCGCGGTACATCGCTCCCGTATCAATGTAAGTGAAGCCGAGCTTGCGGGCCAACGATCGCGCGATGGTGCTTTTGCCCGCGCCGGCGGGTCCGTCAATGGCAATGATGATGGGTTTCCTTGTCGCGATAGACCCGCCCTTCCTTCATCACAAAATGGCCGCGTTCGGAATCAGCCCGCCCGGGCGCACCTCGGCCAGGTTGCCGCCGTAGATGGCGGTGGCGGCCGGCGGCGCCGCCGCGGCCGGGACTAAAGCCAAAATGAGGCGCAACAGGAATGCTCCGCGGCGAATCGGGAAACTTTCAGTATAATCCGGTTCCCCCGCCCTATTTCGCCGCGTAGTAGCCGTTTCGCGCCTGCACCACGTAGGATTTGCCGTTCACCTTGACGTTGATCGCCCGGAATCCCGGACCTAGATTCGGCGGCGTGTAGCCCAGGCTGTATTCGCTGCGCAGCTCATCCTCGATCTGGCGGTAAATTTCATCGAGCGGCTTGTCCTTCACCTCAAAGAAGCCGCCGCCGGTCTCCCGGGCCAGCCGCTCCATCGCCTTTTTGCCGTCGTTTCGATCCGCCATCGGATAGCGGCCGCGCCGGCCCATTCCGCGCCCGCCGAATCCGCCCCGGCCGAAATCGCCCGGCGAGTAAAGGACGGTGTAGACGAGCGTATCGGCCCGCTGCGCCGCCGCGATCGCCTCCGCCAGGCTGGTCCGGCTGCCGGTGTCTTCGCCGTCGGAAAATACGATCAGCGCCTTGCGCCCCTGCTGCTTCTTCATCAGTTCGTCGGAGGCCAGCAGAACCGCGTCGAAAAGCAGCGTCCCGCCATGCATCCTCGGCCGGCCCGGATCGCCCGCCTCCCGCCGCTGCAAGCGCGGCGGCGGCGCCGGAGCCAGCTCCTCCAGCGCCTGATGCAGCAGCTTTTTCGAGGACGTTAAATCGCGCAGCAGCTCCACTTCATAATCGAAATGGATCAGGAACGCCTGATCTTTATCTTCGCGCAGCACCTGATCGAAAAACTTGTGGCTCGCCAGCCGCTCCTGATCGATGTAGCGGCTCATGCTGCCGCTGGTATCCACCAGCAGCCCGAGCGTTAACGGCAAATCCGTTTCGCGCGAAAAATACTTCACCTCGACCGGGCGCCCGTCCTCCTCCACCGTGAAGTCCTCTTTGTTCAGGCCGCGGATCAACTCGCCCTTCTTGTCGCGCACCGTCACCAGGACGTTGACGACGTTCACATCGGCGGTGATTTTGGGAGGAGCCGGTTCCTGCGCCCGCGCCCTTGCCGCCAACACGATGCCCGCCAGCCACTCGCGGCGCGAAATCATCACAGCAGGACGCCTCCGGCTCTTAGACGGTTCCGGCGGCCCCGCCGTTTACAGAGCCGGAGCGCGGAGGACAAAATCGATGGCCCGCCTACTTCTTGAGGGTTCCCTTCTCCCGCGCCACCTTCAGCAGCGTCGGATAGAACTGCACAAACGTATTCTCCACGGCCCCATGCTGCGAATGACACGCAAAACATCCCGCCGTCCTCGGCAGCGGCTGCGCCGGCTCGCCTGAGGCGGGAAACGCAAAGTACTCCCACTTGTCTTTAAACCGCGAGGAGTCCTTCACTTCCGCCGACAGCCGGAAATCCTCCGACTGATAATGCCCGGCCAGATTAATCGAACCCTTCGAAGCCGCCTGGCGCACCTCCAGCACGAACATCGTTTTGTCCGGCCACGAGCCGGTCTTCAAAAACTCCTTGTACGCCGCACGATTCACAAAAACGTTATCGAAGCGCGGCTCGGCCGGCCCCTCCGACCCGTACGTCATGCCCAGGCCGGAGCTCACAAAAATCCACTCGCGATAATCCGCCGGAGGCATCAACTTTCCGTCTTTGGTGAACTCGGGCCCCTGAGCCCAGGCTACGGAACACAGCAACACCAGCGCGATCTTCATTCCTCAAGTCTACATTCGCTATTCTTGAAGCGTGCACCCTCAAGCCCCGCCGAAACTGCCGATCGAAGGCGTCCGCAACATCATCGCCGTGGGATCGGGCAAGGGAGGAGTCGGAAAAACCACCGTCAGCGTCAATCTCGCGCTCGCCCTGCGCGCGGCCGGACGCAAAGTCGGCCTGCTCGACGCCGACGTCTACGGCCCCAACATTCCCCTGATGATGGGGATCAATCGCCCGCCGCGCGCCAGCCAGGACCGCATCGAGCCGCTGGAAAACTACGGCGTGAAGCTCATGTCCATGGGCTTCATCAATCCCGGCGACAAGCCGCTGGTCTGGCGCGGACCCATGCTGCACAGCGCCATCCAGCAGTTCCTGCGCAACGTGGATTGGGGCGATCTCGACTATCTGGTCATCGATCTTCCTCCCGGCACCGGCGACGTCGCGCTCTCGCTGGCCCAGACCGTGCCGATCACCGGGGCCATCGTGGTCACCACGCCCAGCGACGTTTCGCTCGAGGACGCGCGAAAAGCCGTGAATATGTTTTATCAGGTGCGCATCCCGCTTCTCGGCATCGTCGAAAACATGAGCTACCTGATCGCCCCCCAATCGGGCGAGCGCATCGATGTTTTCGGCCAGGGTGGCGGAAAGCGCACCGCCGAAAAAATGAACGTCGCCTTTCTGGGCGAGCTGGCGCTGGACCCCCAGGTCCGCATCGGCGGCGACAGCGGCAAGCCCGTTGCGACCCTCCCCGCCTCCGACCCGCACTCGGCGCCATTCCACGCCCTCGCCGGGCGCGTGGAAGCCCGAGTCCACGAATCGCAGTCCGCCGCTCCCACCATCACCATCGAAGACTGAAGGGATTTATTCCGGGCCCTGGAGGCCGGCGCGTTGGAGCAGCGCGCCGGGGTCGGGATCGCGGCCCATGAATTCGCGGTAGAGCACCGCCGGATCTTCCGAATCGCCGCGCGCCAGAATTTTTTCCCGGTACTCGCGGCCGGTCCTTTCGTTGAACACGCCTTCCTTGCGGAAACGCGTGAACGCGTCGGCGTCCAGCACTTCGGCCCATTTATACGAGTAATAGCCGGCTCCATAACCCACCGGGCTGCCGAACAGATGAGTGAATCCGGCGACCATCGCGTAATCTTCCGGCAGCGGCGCGGGAGCGAATTCCTGCAAGATGCGCCGCGAATATTCCAGGACATCGGTCTGGCCGTCCCATTCCCGATGCAGCGCCAGATCGAGGAAGCCGAAGCCCAACTGGCGCATCTGCGCGTTGGCGGCGCGGAACGTTCTGGCGCGCCTCATCTTCTGGAACAGCTCCTCCGGAATCGGCTCGCCGGTCTGGTAGTGGCGCGCCAGCAGGTCCAGCGATTCGCGCTCCCAGCACCAGTTCTCCATGATTTGCGACGGCAACTCGACGAAGTCCCAGGCCACGTTGGTTCCTGAAAGGCTGCGCACTTCCACCCGGCTCAACAGGTGATGCAATAAATGCCCGAACTCGTGAAAGATCGTCTCCACCTCGCGGTGCGTGAGCAGCGCCGGCTGATCGCCGACCGGCGGCGTCAGGTTGCCGCAGATCAGCCCGAGATGCGGCTCCGATTTGGCCGGATTGCCGGTGATCAGCGAATCCATCCACGCGCCGCCGCGTTTGTTTTCCCGCGGGAACCAGTCGGCGTAAAAGGAGCCCAAATGCTGGCCGCTTCCGCTGTCGTGAACCGAGTAGCAGCGCACCTCAGGATGCCAGACCGGGACGCCCGGTTCGGGCGTGACGCGGATGCCCAGCAGGCGCCCGAAGATTTCGAACATGCCGGAGACCACGCGCTCCAGCGGGAAGTACGGGCGCAGCGCTTCCTCGTCGAAGGCGTACAGCGCGGCCCTCTGTTTTTCGGCCCAATATCCGATGTCCCACGGCTGGAGCTCGCAATTGGCGAAGGCGGCCAGCTCCTGGTTTTCCTCGCGGAAACGTTTTTCGGTTTTCCGGCGCAGATCCTCGATGAAGTTTTGCGCGCGCTCGCCGCTGTGCGCCATGCGGTCTTCCAGCACCAGATCGGCGAAATCCTTGAATCCCAGAAGCTGCGCCTTCTCCTTGCGCAGCGCCAGAATCTTGCGGATCAACCCGCGATTATCATATTGCCCGGAAGCGGCGCGCGTATTATAGGCGCGCCAGGCGGCCTCGCGGATCTCCCCGTCGTCGAGATAGGTCATCAGCGCCAGATAGCTGGGCGCTTGCAGGGTGAAGCGCCAACCCTCGCGGCCTTTCGCGGCCGCCGAAGCGCGCGCGGCGGCGATGGCCGAGGGCGGCAGGCCCGCCAGTTTCGCCTCGTCGGTAACGGTTAAATCCCAGGCGTTGGTCGAATCCAGAACATTTTCGGAAAACTTCGTGGTGGCCTCGGCGAGCGCCACGTCGATCTCCTTCAGCCTGGCCTTCCCCGCCGGATCGAGCTCGGCGCCGTGCCGCTTGAAGGCGTCGATGGTCTTGGTGAGATAGCGCCGCAGCGTTCCGGTGAGCGATCTGGCCTCCTCGCCCGCCGCGTAGCGCCGGATCGCCTTCCACAGTTCTTCGTTGAGCGGCAGGCTGGCATAAAACGCGCTGACCTTGGGCTGCACCGCGTTGAAGGCCGCCCGCAGCTCGGGCGTGGTGGCCACCGCCTCGAGGTGGCGCACCACGCTCATGGCGTAATCGAGCTTCTCGGTCAGGGTGTCGAGGCGGTGCAGCGGGCGGTCGCTGAGAATGGTGTCCTGAAGCCGCTGCTGCGCCTCCGCCAGCAGATGGTCGATGGCGGGCTCGACGTCGGAGGGCTGGATCTTGTCAAAAGGAACGCGGAACTGAACTTCAAGCAGGGGATTCATCTTCCTTATTTAGCCTAGTAAAAGATGGATCGGGACTGGGCAACCGCCCAGGCTGCTACGATGTTGCCGATGAACTCTGCTTTCGAAGTGGGTCCCCTCACCGCCGCGCCGGGCAAAATGGCTTCAGGATCGATCGATCTCGGCGACACGACGATACCGGTGACGGTTTTCAACGGAATCAAGGATGGGCCGGTGCTGGCGCTGATCGCCGGCAATCACGGCTACGAATACCCGCCGATTCTCGCCTTGCAGATGCTGCGGGCGAAAATCAATCCGAAGAAGCTGGCCGGCGCGCTCATCCTGGTTCACGTGGCCAACATGCCGTCGTTTTTGGGGCGCACGGTTTACTTCAGCCCCATCGATCAAAAAAACCTGAATCGCGTCTATCCCGGCAAGGCCGGCGGCAGCGTGTCCGAGCGCATCGCCTTCGCCATCACCGGGCAGGTGATCGAGCGCTGCGACTATCTGCTCGACCTGCACGGCGGCGACGGAAACGAATCCCTGCGGCCCTATGTCTATCAGATCGAAACGGGCGATCCCGCACTCGACGACCGCATCGGCGGCCTGGCGGCGTACTGCGGATTCGACCATATTGTGATCGATCGCGGCCGGCCGCGCGATCCGGCGGCTTCGGTCTACTGCGCCAATACCGCGATCACGCGCGGCAAACCCGCGGTCACCGTGGAGGCGGGATTTCTGGGCGTGCCGGATGAAAAATCGGCCCGGCTGATTCTGAACTGCGCGGAAAACGTCCTGCGCTTTCTGGGGATGATGGAGGGCGCGGCCAGGCGCGTAAGAAATCCGATATACCTGGATCCCGCGCCGGTGATCACCAGCCCGGAGACGGGGATTCTTTATCCCAAGGTGAAGCGGGACGAGATGGTGAACCGCGGCGCGGTGCTGGCCGAAATCACCGACTTCTTCGGCCGGCGCATCGCGCAGGTGAAATCTCCGGTGAAGGGCAAGGTTTTATACATCGTCGCCACGCCGCCGATCACCAAAGGCCAGCCGGTCGGCTGCGTGGGAGTGGTCAACCGGCGCGCCTGACCGGGTCCCGCGGCGGCTCCCCATACTCGACGCCCACCAGGAACAGTCCCCGCGCGGGGGCCGACGGGCCCGGGGCGAACCGGGCGCCCGGCTGCAAACGCGCGGCGAGATCGGCGGCGGTCAGATTCCCTTTGCCCGCCTCCAGCAGGACCCCGACCATATTGCGCACCATGTGCTTCAAAAATCCGCTCCCGCGGACGCGAAAGATGAGGCGATCCTCGCATTTTTCAAGACGCGAGGAAAAGACGCGCCGCACTTTCGAGAGATTTAACGCATCGCGGTCATCGGAGGCGGCGAAGCAGGAAAAGTCGTGTTCCCCTTCATAGACCGGCGCAAGATCGATCATGGACCGCTCATCGAGCGGATAGGGATGATGGTACACGTAGCGGCGCGCGAAGGGAGAACAAATCTCGGCGCGGAGGATGCGATATTCGTAGGTCTTGGCGGAGGCCTGATAGCGGGGGTGAAAATCGGCCGGAGCCTCCGCCGCCTCGAGCACGCGAATGTCGCGCGGCAGCAGACGGTTCACGGCCTTCACCAGATTCTCCACCGGAATCGGGTTTTCAAGCGAGAAGGCGGCCACCTGGGCCAGGGCGTGCACGCCCGCGTCGGTCCGTCCGGAGGCCGCCACCCGCACCGGGGATCCTTCGATCCTCGACACCGCTTCCTCGACGGCGGCCTGAATGGTCCGGAGGCCGGGCTGCGCCTGCCAGCCGTGATACTCGGTTCCGTCGTAGCTCAGAGTGACGCGGATGCGCCTCATCGCTTCCAATCCGGTCAGCGGATCTGCCGGGAGCCGGGTTTTTCGACCGCCAGCCCTTTCTGGCACAGCGGGCAGTCCTCGGGCGGGTAGGCGACGACGTCCAGGATGGCCAGCGCCGCCCGCGGCACGCCTAAATCCACCTTGCCGCCGCCGCGGTCGATGATCGAGCCGGCGGCAATCACGCGCGCGCCCGCCTGTCCGAGCAGGTCGATCACCTCGCGCGTGGTTCCTCCGGTGGTCACCACGTCCTCGATCACCACCGCCCGCTCCCCCGGCGCCACGCCAAAGCCGCGGCGGAGCGCCATCTTCCCGGAACCGTCGCGTTCGGCGAAGATAAAGCGGGCGCCCATGGCGCGCGCGACTTCATGGCCGATGATCAGCCCGCCCAGCGCCGGCGACACCACCAGGGACGCCCGCGGCAGCGCTCCGGCCAGCTCGCGCCCCAACTCTTCCGCCATCGCCGGGTACTGCAAAACCAGCGCAGATTGCAGATATTCGCCCGAATGAAGCCCGCTGGTCAGCCGGAAATGCCCGGTCAGATAGGCGCCCGTGCGGCGGAAACGGTCAAGCGTGGCGGCGTGGGTCGGCGTATCCATCGAATCAATGTTAGCGAATCGCGGCGGAAGCAGGGTCGCCCTGGCCGGTAACTCTTTCCGCAATGGGAATCCGGATTGGAACGTCACGCGGCAACGCCCCCCGATGCGCCGTGCGATTTCTTAGACTTAGCCGATCGGCAAGGCTGGCACGCGGATTGCTCAAATACCGGCGGTATGAAAAAGGTGAGAGCTCAAGGAACCTCGGTTGCCCTTCTCAGCAGTCTCCCCGAGCAGTATCCCAAACCCCTGTCCCTCTAAGAAAAATCCTCGAATCCCTACCCAACCAGGTTCCTTGAGCCCTCGCGGGGGCTTTTGCGCCGGATCGGCCGCAACGGTGCTTTACGAGCAGCCGCCGGTGGCTGAAATCGCGCAAAAACCCGATCTTTTGCCGTATTTTTCAGCGTTTGTCAGCCATTTTCGTGCAGAACGGCGACAAATTCGGCGATGATGCGGTAGCGGTCCTGGTCGGGATCGAGATCCCAGCTCGGAAATTCCGGATTGAGCGATTCCAGCCGGATACGATCGTGCGACCAGCTTCCATCGCGATTCGGGCGCTTTTCGCTGCGATAGCGTTTGACGGTATAGCGGTCGTTTGCGCCTCCGCCGGCCTGCTCCACCAGCACCAGCCGCCCCTGCCGCGATCCGGCGACGCCGAAGCGAAACACGCAAAGGCTGCCATCGGGAATTTTGGGTTCCATCGAGCGGCCGGCGATCCGGGCGACGAACATCTCCGGGGCCAGCTTCAGGCCGGCGGGGGCTTCCTCCCAACCCTCCGCGGTCACTTCCCTGTTTTCCAGAAACTTGCCCGCGGCGACCGCCAGAGAGTAGCGCGGCAGATGGGTTTCATACGGGCGGACGCTGGCATGGACGTGCTCGCGGTAAAGCCGCGCCAGGGCCCGTTCGAAGTCGCCGACGGCGGTTTCGCGCGGCTCGGAGATGCGCAGCACGTTGGAAAGCGTTTGCTCGAAGTACTCGATCAGGCGCCGCGCTCCGGCGGCGGCCTTCTGCTCCAGATCCGCCGCCAGAGCGCCGAAGACCTCGGCTTCCTCTCCCGCGATCTGGTCCCAGTCGCGGCGCAGGCGGATCCACAGGCGGTCCTGTTCCGGATCCTCCAGGATCACGCCGGCGGCCACCACGCCGGTTGAGGGCAAATCGGCTTCCAGGATCCAGTACCGCGCGGCTGTGGTGGCAAGGAGGGTCAATTTACGCCGAAGGGATAGTAGCCGCGGCGCGCGCGAACCTTCACCGCGGGCAGGTTCACTTTTACCACGATGTTCCGGAACTGCTTGGCCGAATCCTCCGGCGGCACGTCCGGAATGTAGCGCAGGATGTACTGCGTGGTCACTTCGCCGACCACCGCGGCCACGGCTCCGAAGATCGCCGAAGAGACCGCCGCGGCATATCCTCCGGTGCCGGGTTGGATGGCGTAGTTGCCTTCATCGCGCGGCTGCGACAGATAGCCGCTGATATCCTTATAGGGATTGGCCAGCGGGTACTCGACGCGCCCGCCGGTTTCCTGGGCCAGCCGCTCCAGGGCGTCGGAGCCCTCGTTGGTGAAGCCGGAGTACAGGGTCGACAGGCCGTAGATGGTGACCAGATTGCGCTGGGCGATCTCAATGACCTGGTCCAGCGTCTTGCTGGAGTGATTGTCGTTGCCGTCGCCGATGACGATGATCACGCGGCGCGGCTCGACCGGCTCGCCCTGAATCAGCTTGCGGTCCGTGCAGGCTTCATAGATGGCGTCGTACAGCGCCGATCCGCCGCCCGGCTTCAGCTTGCGCAGCCGCTCCAGAATCGGCTGCGGATCGCTGGTGGTATCCACCAGCAGGTGCGCTTCGTCGGAGAATCCGATCAGGTAACCGCCGAATTTCTTCTTCTCAATGGCGCTTTCCTGATCGGGCAGCATTTGCAGCACCAGCTCCTCGGCCGCCTGCTCCCAGTTCTTCCAGTTGGTGCGGCTGCCGTTGCTCAGGTCCAGCAAAAAGCCGACCACCACGGGCTGGTTGCGCTCCCGGGTGAAATACTCGATCGCCTGCTCGCGTCCTTCGTCGAAGATGTGAAAATCCTTCTGTTCCAGGTTGGAGACGAAGCGGCCCTTTTCGTCGGTGACGGTGACCGGCACCACCACTTCGTTGACCGATACCTTGATGGCGCCCTGTCCGGCCGAGGCCGGCGTCTGCTGCGCATTCGGCGGCTGCTGGGCGTAGCCCGCCGCGAAAATCAACAGACAGCAGGCCAGCGAAATGACCCGTAACGGCATACAGCTTCCCTTGTCGAATTATACAGGACTCGCGGCCGGGCGGCGCCGGAGCCCGCGCCGCGCCCCCGTCAGCGGAACGCCGCGACGCTGCGCTGCCGGGCCCATCCCACTCCCTCGTGCCGCGCCTCGAACGCTTCCGGGAACAGCATCTCGGCCAGCATCCGCAGCGACTCGACCACCCGCGGCCCCGGCCGGTTGAAATACTGATTGCCGTCCGCCACAAAAACGCGGCCTTCCCGGACCGCGCGCAGCCCGTCCCAGCCGGGCCGGCCGCTGAGCCAGTGCATCTCGCGCCGCGCGCGCTCCAGATCGTAGCCGCAGGGCATGGAGATGATCGCGTCCGGATCGGCGGCGATCAGATCTTCCCAGTTCATCCACGGGGAGTGCGCGCCCGGCTCGCCAAACAGATTTTCCGCGCCGAGCAGCGCGATCAGCTCGGGAACCCAGTTGCCGGCGGCCATCAGCGGCTCCGGCCATTCGACCGCCGCGACCCGGGGATGGCGGCCGGTGGATTTCGCACGCGCCGCGATGGCCGACATCCGCTCCTTCATCGAATCGACCAGAGCGTTTCCGCGCTCCTCGACCCCGCAGGCGCGGGCCAGGCGCAGGATGTCCTGGAAGATGCCGGAAAGGGCGTGGGGTTCGAGCGCGATCACCACCGGGCGGGTGGAAAATTTTTGCGAAAGCGCGCTCTCGACGTCCTTCAGGCTCACCGCGCAGACTTCGCACTGCGTCTGCGTGACGATGTGGGTGGGCCGGAGGCGCTCCAGCTCATCCTCGAAAACGTCGTAGACGCTGAAGGCGCTTTTTAGCGTCTCCCGGACGCGGCGGTCGATCTCGCGGCTGTCGCCGGAGACGTCGAATTTCGGTTTGGTGCAGACCGGCAGCGCGGCGGCCGAGGCCGGGTAGTCGCATTCATGCGAGCGGCCCACCTGAAACTCGCCCAGCCCCAGCGCGTGCACCATCTCGGTCGCGCTGGCGATCAGGCTGACGATCCTCATGCTTCGATGTTAGCGGAGCCGCGGGAGCTCCGGCGGGAGCCGTTCCACCTTTCTGGAACGTTATCGGGAGGCAGCGCCGAGCAGTTCTTCCAGCGACCGGGTCTGCCGGGACGGCGGCTGGCCCGGATGGGCGATTCGCAGCAGGCTCAGCAGGAATTGCAGGTTCTGGGGGGCGGCGAGTTCCGCGCGGGTTTCCATGCCTCCTCTATCGGCTCCGCCGGCGGTTTCCTGTAGGGCCGCCCAGCCCGCCTCTTCAGGGCCGGGCCAGCACCTGATCCAGGTTCAGGTGATTGGCCTCAAACGTCGTGCCCATGGCCTGATCGAGCGTCACCCGGGCCTTGGCGTAGGCGTCCTGCGCCTGCACCAGAGCGAGCCTCGCCGTAAACACGTCGCGCTGCCGGAGCACCACGTTATAAGCATTGGATACGCCGGCCGCCAGCCGCTTCTGCTCGGCGTCGAGCTGGGCCTCGGCCAGCCGCAGCGCCTCGCGGGCTGCGATCACCTGCTGGCGCGCCTGCCGCGACGCCGTCAGCCAGTTCTGCACATCGAGTTCGATCTGGTTCCGGGTGTGCAGCAGAGTATCCTCGGACTGGCGGAGCTCGAGCTGGGAGCGGATATTATCCGCCTGCGCCTGGCGGTTGCGGAAGGGGAACGAAATATTGATCCCGAAGGCGTACAGCGGATATTTGAACTGGACCGCCTCCACCCAGGCCGTGCCGAACACGTTGCTCAGCGCGTCGGTGGTCATCATGGCGAAAAGATTCATGCTCGGCAGCAGGGAGTTGCGCACAAACGGCTGCACGTCGCGCTGGCTTTTGATGTTGCCTTCGGCGATGGACACCTCCGGGCGGTTTTTCCGCGCGATCTCGACCGCTTCCTCCAGCTTCGGCAGGGGGCGCTCGTCGAGCTCGGGGAAGGCGTCCACGGTCTGGATTGAGGCCGAGGCCAGCGGCTCGTCCAGATTCTTGCTGAGCAGGGTTTTGAGCTGGAGCTCGGCGTTCTGCTCGTTGGTGCGGGCCACAATCAGGTCGCGCCGGCTGCTGGCCGCCTGCGATTCAGCGGTGGCGATGTCCAGCCGCGACATGACACCCGCCTCGAACTCCTTGCGGTTGTTCTCCACCAGTTGTTCGGCCGCCTTGACCTCCTCCTCCGCCGCCAGCACCGCTTCCTTGGCCGCGATCAGGTCCCAGTAGGCGTTCTGCGCGGCGGCGATCGCGGCGACCGCGGTGGCGCGGAAGGACTCCCGTTCGATGTTCAGCTCGTTTTCGGCGACGTGAATCAACGCCAGGTTCACCGCCCTGCCGAAGCCGTTCAGCAACTGCTGCGCGACGCTGACGTTAAAGCCCGGCGTGTAATACGGATTGTAGAGCAGGTGGAGCTGCGTCGACTTCTGCCGGTTCACGCCATAGGAGGCGCTGATGCTCAGCCCGGTGGAAAACGCCTGCGTGTAGCCGAAGGAAAACGCCCGCGTGGAGGTGGTCACCGCGGGAATGCCGGAAACCACGACGCTGTTCAGCGGGCTGGCGGTGTGGTCGACGCTGAAGTTGACGGTGACGGTGGGATCGAACAGGCCCGCCGGCCGCACCACCACGGCGCTGGCGTTGCCGGTGATGCCGCCGGCGCTGAACGAGGTTCCGCCCACGTTGCCGCCGCCGCCGAGAATGCTGCCGCCGACCGCGCCGGCGAACACAATGCCGGGCACCACCGCCTGATCGACGCCGCGCGGCGAACTTCCGGATCTGGCGCGCAGCAGATCCACCCGCGCCATCGACGGATAAAGCCGCGCAGCGGCCACATTCAAATTATTGGCCAGCACCAGATCGACCACTTGCTCGATGGACAGCTCCAGTTTCCCGTCGCGCACCTGGAGCGGCTCGGCGTTGCTCAGCCGCGCCTCGGGGATGGAGCGCCTCAGGTATGGTTTCCAGATCCAGGGCCAGGCCCGAGCGGCGCGGCTGTAATCAGGCCGCGCGAGATTGGTTTCCGGCGCTTGCGCGCGAGCCGCCGCGCAAAGCAGGCTGAGCAGGAGCAGACAGCGCCATCCGCTCCCGGGATGCCGACCAACCCTCATCGCACCTGCCCCGGCGTCCGCGCCGGAAAATGGTAGGGCGGCGCCGGCCGCTCCACCACGTTTCCGGTCAGGGCCTCGTCAAGCTGAATCCGATTCTGTTCGAGCGTCGTGCCCAGCGCCTGATCCAGCGCCACCAGCGCCTTGGCATAGGCGTCGAGCGTCTGCACCTCGGCGTACTGCGCCGTGGCCAGGTCGCGTTCGCGCAGCACGACATTGTAGGCGGTGGACAGCCCGTTGCGCAGCCGGACGCGCTCTGCGTCGAGGGTGACCTGCGCCAGCCGCGTGGCCTCATGCGCCGCCGCCACCTGCTCCTTGCCCTGGATCAGCGCCACGCGAGCCTGTTGCACCTGAAGCTGGATCTGGTTCCGGGTGTTCTGAACGGCGATCTCCTGCTGGTTGCGCTCCAGTTGCGCGCGGATCGCGTCGGCCTGCGCCGCGCGGTTGCGAATCGCGGCGCTGAAACTCAGGCCGTAGGCATACTGCGGATAGGACCCGTTCAGCGCCTGGGACAGCGAGCCGGCCGCGCCCCCCCTGCTCTTGGGCGTGTTGCCTTCCAAGCCCGATCCGGCGTACAGGCCAAAGACGGCCAGATTCGGACGCAGATTGCTGTTGGCGTACTTGATGGCCACTTCCTGGTTGGCCAGATTGTTGGAGTCCTCGCGCAGCTCCGGCCGGTTGGCCAGCGCGGTGCGGAAGGCCGCCGCCGCATCGGGCACGTCGTTTTCCCCCGGCGAGGGCATCGGATCGGTGAGCACGATCGCCGCCTGGTCCAGTTGCGGATTGCCCTGCTTGCTGATCAACTGCTTCAGCACCGCCTCCTGCTGCTGCTCGTTGGTTTCGGCGACGATCAGATCCCGCTGGCTCGCGGCCACCTGCGACTGCGCCGTCACCACGTCGAGATTCGACAAAATCCCGATATCCTTCTCCTTCTCGGTTTCCGCCAGCAGATCCTTGGCCGCGTCCAGCTCCTTCCGCGCCACCTGCACGTTCTGCTGGAATTGCAGCAGATCGTAGTAGGCGTTTTCGACTTGAACGATGCTGGCGATCACCTGCTGCCGGAACACTTCACGGGCGGTCGACTGGTTGTTGCGCGCGACGATGATGAACCGCTCGTTGGCCATCTTGCCGAAGCCGGCAAGCAGCGGCTGGTTGACGCCGATCGACAGCCGCGAGGTCACGTCCGGATTGAACAGCGTGTTCTGCTGCGTCGTGCTCTGCCGCAGAGTGCTCAGCGAAACCGAGTAGCTGGTGCCTTCGGTGAACATCTGCGCGTAGGAAAACGAATTGGCGGTGCCGTGGCTGGTAGTGGTGGGAATGCCCGAGACCACGATCGAATTCAGGGGGCTGGTGACCTGTTCCCAACTGAAGTTATAGTTGAACGTGGGATCGAAGGCTCCGGCCGGGCCGACGCTGACCGCGCCGCCGCCGCCGGTAATGCCGCCCGCGTTGCCGGTTCCTCCGGTCCCGCCGGCGCTGCTGACGCCCGCTCCGATGGCGCCCGAGTTCAGCTCGCCGGGATTTTGCGCGCCCGTGAATCCGCGCGAAGCCTGCCCGGATTTGGTGCGCAGAATATCGGTCGCCGCGATCGGCACCACGTAGCGTTGAACCACGATATCCAGATTGTTTTCCAGCGCCAGGCTCAACGCGTCGGACAGAGAAAGCTCCAGTTTGCCGTCATGGATGAGGCTTTGCAGCCGGGGCGAATTTTCCAGCATCGGCAGCGGGACCCGCCGCTGCGTATAGGGACGCCAGAAATCCGGAACCGCCCTGGTGCCCCGGCTGATGCTGTTCAGAAAACTTTGCGAGAAGCCGTTCATGACATTGCCGTTTCCGGCTTCGCCCTGCTGCGGAGCGCCCGCCGCGAAGGAAAGGGGCAGAAACAGCAGCAAGACCCGGTTTATAAAGGACATGCACACCTCTAGAGAATTGTCTTTTGGCGCGGGAAGCAGTGTCAAATCCCGGAGCGCGAAAAGCCGCTAAATTGGCTTGACGACGCGCGCGCTCCAGGAGTTACCCGCCCGCGCGAAAACCATCCCGGCTAGGCGCGGGCGTTCTTGAAGATTTTCTTCAGCAGGGAAACCGCGCGGTCGACGTCCTTCTCCGTCAGGATATAGGGCGGCAGCATTCGCAGCACGGTCTCGTGGGTGCAGTTGAGCAGCACTCCCTTTTCCATCGCCTCGAGCACGATCGGCTTGCCGGCGATGTCCAGTTCCACGCCGATCATCAGCCCGCAGCCGCGAACCTCTTTGATGAAGGAGTGGTGCTTTGCCAGCTCATTCAGCCGCATCCGGAAATATGCGCCGATATGGGCGATGTGCGGCAGCAGCGGATCGAGAATGTCGAAAAATTCCAGCGCGACGCGGCAGGCCAGCGGCCCGCCTCCGAACGTCGAGCCGTGCATTCCGGCTCCGATCGCCGCAGCGGCCTTCTCGTTGGCCACCGCCACCCCCAGCGGGATGCCGCAGGCCAGGGGTTTCGCCGCCACCATCACGTCCGGCGTCACCACCGGATCGAGCCTCTGATAGGAAAAATACGTGCCCGGCCGCCCCACGCCGCACTGGATCTCGTCGAAAATCAGCAGCGCGTTGTAGCGGTCCGCCAGCTCGCGGGCCTTGCGCGCGTACTCGCCCGTCACCGGATAGATTCCGCCTTCGCCCTGCACCAGCTCGCACACGATCGCCGCGGTTTTTCCCCCGGCGGCCTGCTCCAGCGCGGCAATATCGTTGCGCGGAACGAAGCGCGCGCCGGGAACCAGCGGCTCAAAGTCCCGGCGGTATTTTTCCTGCCCGGTGATGGAAAGCGCGCCAAAGGTGCGGCCGTGAAAGGAATTCTCCAGGGCGATCACCTCGATCTTTTCCGGCGAAATTTTCCGGCCGTGCGAGCGCGCCATTTTGAGCGCGGCCTCCATGGCTTCCGCTCCCGAATTGCAGAAGAACACCCGGTTCAGGCCGCTCGCCTTGGCCAGCCGTTCGGCCAGCGGGCCCTGATATTCGTGGTAATAAAGATTCGACGTGTGGAGCAGAAGCGCCGCCTGCTCCCGGATCACCCGCGTCAGCCGCGGATGGGCGTAGCCCAGCGCGTTCACCCCGATGCCCGCGATCAGGTCGAGATAGCGCTTGCCCGCGGTGTCGTATACATAGCAGCCCTTGCCGCGGCGCAGAGTCAGAGGATACCGCGCGTAGTTCTGCAAAAGGAACCGCTGTTCCAGATCGGCCACCGAAGAAGCGACGCCCGCCATCTCTTCATCTTAAGCCGCTCAAGCCGCGGGCCGCCGGGATGGCGGCCGCGCCGCGGCGGGCATTGCTTTCCGCAGTTCGGCAGGCCAAGGTTCCCCAAGAAGCTAACGCCAGGACCAGGCCAGATACAGCGCGACGATCACCAGCGTCACCGCCGCGCAGCTCAGAGCCATCAGCCCCGTTTCGCTGCGCAGCCAGCCGGGAAGGCGCTCCAACAGGCGGGGAAGCGGTTCGGGTTCCCCGGGCAGCCGCGGCGGCGGCGCCGGGGATGAGCCGCGGGCGGCCAGAATCCGCTCGATCTCATCCGCCACCAGCCCCAGGCTCGCCGGGCGCTGCGCCGGTTGTTTATCGAGCATCCGCGCGATCAGATCCACCAGCGCCGGCGGAACCCTGGCGGCCTGCAGCGGGGTCAGATCGACGGGTTGATAAAGAATGTTTTCAAAAATTTTATCGACGCTGCTGCCGCCCACAATCTTTTCGCCGGTCAAGAGCTCAAACAGCAGCGCGCCGAAAGCATAGACGTCGGCCTGCGGCCCGAGCTGGCGGCCGAGAACCTGTTCCGGAGCCATATAACACGGCGTGCCGAGCGTGAATCCGGCCTTGGTGAGCTGCATTCCGGCGGCCTTGGCGATGCCGAAATCCATCAGCTTGATCTTTCCCGCGGCGTCGATGTTGATGTTTTCCGGCTTGATGTCGCGATGAATGACTTTCTGGGAATGAATAAAATCGACCGCGCGCGCCACTTGCAGGGCGATGTTCATGCGGCGCCGGAAATCGCCCAAATGATGATTGCGAATCGCCGCGCGCAGGCTCTCGCCCTCCAGATATTCCATCACGATGAAGGGCCGGCCGCGCTCTTCTCCAAAATCGTAAACGGCGATGATGTTGTCATGCCGCACGTTGGAGGCCACGCGCGCCTCCATCAGAAAACGGGCTTTGGATTCCTCGTCGGCGGCGCCTTCCTCGGTGAGAATTTTGAGCGCGACGCGGCGGCCAAGCACCGTGTCGGTGGCGCGATAGACATGGGACATCCCTCCACCCAGGAACTGGTCGATCTGATACTTGCCCACGCGCGCGGGATGATCCATTTCGCATATTTAGTTTATCCGATGCGCCCGGACGGGCCGAACCAACCCGCCGGCGCGAATCATCGTTTCCGGATTCGCACCGAACTGCAAGTCCGGCCGCGCCTTTTGCGCCGCTTTGAAACGCCGGGCTCGAAAAGGCCGTCTTCCTAGCAGAGGGAGGAGACGCAAGATGAAGAAATTATTAATATTTACTGGACTGGTCGCAAGGCTGGCGCTGCCTCAGCCTCCCCCTCCGCCCTATCCGCCGCAGGAGTTGGACAATCTGGTCTCGCGGATCGCGCTGTATCCCGATCCCCTGCTGTCGCAGGTGCTGGCCGCGGCGGGTTATCCGAATGAGATTCCCGACGCGGCGGCGTGGTCGAACCAGCACAGCTATCTGCACGGCGACGCGCTGGCCGCGGCGATTCGGGAAGATCGCTTGCCGTGGGACCCGGCGGTGCAGGCGCTGCTGCCGTTTCCCTCCGTGCTGAACATGATGGTGGGCGATATGGGATGGACCACCGCGATCGGAAACGCCTTCCTGGCCGATCCGAACGGCGTCATGGACGCCGTGCAGCGCCGCCGGCAGGAGGCCATGAGCTACGGATATCTGCAATCAAACGGACAGATCGTGGTGACCAGCAGCGGAGGGTATGTGACCATCCTGCCGGTGAATCCGGCGTTTATTCCCGTGCCGGTCTACAACCCCTCGGTCGTGTTTGTGCGGCCGCGTCCGGGGTTCTTCGTCGGCGGGGCGATTACCTTCGGCGGCGTGACGCTCGGCGCGGCCTTCGCTCCCTGGGGCTGGGGCCATAACTACTTCGACTGGGGCGCGCGGCGGGTCATCATCAACAATCATCCCTGGGAGCGGCGGTGGGACAACCGCGCCGTCTACGTGCATCCCTACGAGCACGTCGAAAGGCATCCGGGCGAGCGCCGCATCGAGCGGCACGAACGCCACGAGCGGCGCTGAAATTACCGCGGGGCCGAGGGGTGCTGCGGAGGCGGATCGGGCCGGTCCACCGGGATCTTGTAGTTGAAAAATCCGATCATCATCTCCTGGAACGTCTGGTCCCCCCAGTGCACGGTCTGCGACGGATCGGGATTGAATTTATTGTTCGGCGAGTTGTCGTACCACGCCGTCGCTTCGATCTTCGAGCCGGCGGGGATCTGGCGCGGCTCGGCCAGAATGTAGCTCAACTGCCAGTTGAAGTCGTAATGCGGAACGCGGAGCAGCTCTTCGCTGCGGCCGTCGGGATAGGTCAGGACGTACTTGAACGCCTTCCCGCGCAGATGCATGTGCGGCGTCAGATCGAGCAGCGTCACATCTTCTTTAAAAACGTGCGTGGCTTGCGCCATGTAGTTGGGGTCGTTGGGCGGGATGTTCAGCCGGAACTGCGTGGCCGATCCGGACAGCGCGCGGAACTTGGGCTTGTCCTTGCGGATTTTGAGGCCCAGCACGCTGCGGTCGGTGGCTTCCTTGCCGTTCACCGTGTAGTGGACCTGGAACAGCAGCGTCGATCCGGCCTTGACCAGATAGGCCGTGTCGGGATCCCAGGTGATGCTGGGAACGCCGGGCGCGTAGCCGATCAGCATGTTGCTGAACTGCTCGCCGCCGCGCATGGCCGGCTGATTGCCCTGCTGCACCAGCACCAGGATATGATGCACCTGCGAGCGTTGCTGCGGGCGCACCTCGGCGGCCTGCACCCAGGTGTCTTCCTTGAAGCCGGGATCGACCTTGAAATACTGATAGGGCACCACACCCTCGGCGGGAATCTTAAAATCCTTGCCCGTATCGAAGACCAGGTCGGGCTGGCCGATCACCCATCCGTCGGTGAAATGCGGCATCGCCGGCAGATCGGCGGGATCGCCTTCCGGCGCGCCGCTGTCGGCCCACTGGACGATGGTCGCCACCTGAGCGTCGGTCAGGCGGCGGTTATTGGAGAATTTGCCGACGGAGGGATCGGCGTCCCAGGGCGGCATGGCGCGCGTCGCCACCTGCTGTTTGATCGCTTTGGCCCAGGGCCGGACCTCCTGATAGTTGCGGAAGGACATCGGCGCGGCCTCGCCCGGCCGGTGGCATTCCAGGCAGCGCTGATACAAGATGGGCGCGACGTCCTTGCTGAAAGTCGGCGTGGCGGCCGAGAGCGCTCCGGCACAGGCGCCGGCAAACAAGAGTTTCAATTTCATGGTCGTCTCCGAGGGCGGCGAAATGGCGGCAATCGACAAAATCCTATCAAAAAAATCGGCGGGAAACTTTAAAAAATTATAAAGAGGCGCGCGGCGCCGGGATTGCCTCGTCCTTCGCCGCGGGCGGGCCCCCAAAAAAAGCGGCCGCCCGGTCGCCCGGGCGGCCATGTTCAAATCGTGGGTTGGATCCGGGGATTAGTAATCCATCCCCGGGCCATGCTCGCCGCCCGGCCCCGGAGCCGCCGGCTTCTTTTCCGGAATCTCGGCGATCATCGCTTCGGTGGTCAACATCAGCGCGCTGATCGAAGCCGCGTTCTGCAACGCCGACCGGGTCACCTTGGTCGGATCGATGACGCCGCTCTTGACCAGGTCTTCATACTGGGCGGTGGCGGCGTTGAAGCCGTAGTTGTGATCCTTGTTGGCGCGGATCTTTTCGATCACGATCGCGCCCTCATAGCCGGCGTTGCCGACAATCTGGCGCACCTGCTCTTCGCAGGCGCGGCGGATGATGTCCACGCCAATGCGCTCGTCGCCTTCGGCCTTGAGCGAATCGAGCACCGAGGCCGCGCGCAGCAGCGCCACGCCGCCGCCCGGAACGATGCCCTCCTCGACCGCGGCGCGAGTGGCGTGCAGAGCGTCCTCCACGCGGGCCTTCTTCTCCTTCATCTCGGTCTCGGTCGCGGCGCCGACTTTGATCACCGCCACACCGCCGGCGACCTTGGCCAGCCGCTCCTGAAGCTTCTCGCGGTCGTAATCCGAAGTGGTCTCCTCGATCTGCGTGCGGAGCTGCTTGATGCGGCCCTCGATCTGCTTCTGCTGCCCGGCGCCGTCGATGATGGTGGTGTTGTCCTTATCCACGGTGACGCGCTTGGCCCTGCCGAGGTCGTCCAGGCGCACGCCTTCGAGCTTGATCCCGGTCTCCTCGAAGATGGCCTTGCCGCCGGTCAGGATGGCGATGTCTTCGAGCATGGCCTTGCGGCGGTCGCCAAAGCCGGGAGCCTTCACCGCGCAGGCGTTCAGCGTTCCGCGCAGCTTGTTGACCACCAGCGTCGCCAGCGCTTCGCCTTCCACCTCCTCGGCGATCACCAGCAGCGGCCTGCCGCTGCGCGCGATCTGCTCCAGCAGCGGCAGCAGATCCTTCATGTTGCTGATCTTCTTCTCATGGATCAGGATGTAGGGATCTTCGAGCACGCACTCCATCCGGTCCGGATCGGTGATGAAATACGGCGAAAGGTAGCCCCGGTCGAACTGCATGCCGTCGACGGTCTGCAACTCGGTGGACATGGTCTTGGACTCTTCCACCGTGATGACGCCGTCCTTGCCCACCTTCTTCATCGCTTCCGCAATGGTGTTGCCGATGGTGGTGTCGCCGTTGGCCGAAATGGTGCCGACCTGCGCGATCATGTCGCCGCTCACCGGCTTGGAGAGCTTCTTGACTTCCTCCACCACCGCATCCACGGCCTTCTCAATACCCCTCTTCAGCGCCATGGGGTTGGCGCCCGCGGCCACGCTCTTCACACCCTCGCGGAAGATGGACTGCGCCAGAATCGTGGCGGTGGTGGTGCCGTCGCCGGCGACGTCGCTGGTCTTGGAGGCCACCTCGCGCACCATCTGCGCGCCCATATTTTCCAGCGGATCCTTCAGCTCCACCTCTTTGGCCACCGTCACGCCGTCCTTGGTGATGGTGGGGCCGCCGAACTTCTTTTCCAGCACCACGTTGCGGCCCTTGGGCCCCAGCGTAACCTTCACCGCGTCGGCCAGTTGATTGACGCCCCGCAGGATCGCCTGCCGAGAATTCTCGCTATAAACAATCTGTTTCGCAGCCATTTTTCCTCAAATCCTCCCTAGGCGGTCTTCTTCGCCAGCTTTTCCGTGCTCTCCAGAATCCCCAGCACCTCGTCCTCGCGCATGATCAGGTACTCTTCGCCGTCCAGCTTGATGTCCGAGCCGGAATACTTTCCAAACAGAATGCGGTCGCCCGCCTTGACATCCAGCGGGATCAGCTTCCCATCCTCGTTGCGCTTGCCCTGTCCGACGGCGATCACCTCGCCTTCCTGCGGTTTTTCCTTAGCCGAATCGGGGATAAACAATCCGCCGACTTTCGTCTCTTTTTCTTCGATTCGCTTGACCACGATGCGGTCGTAGAGCGGCCGAATGTGCATAAATCATCCTCCCTAAAAAATGTATTTAGGCTGATTGCGGGGTCGCGGCCCGAGCGCTGCGATCCACGCCATATTATTAGCACACTCCGCCGAAGAGTGACAATAGTTTTTTGTAAGTGACTGCAATTTCAATGCTTTTTTATTCGCTATCCGGACCCTCACTCCGGAAGCTGAGCTCAATTTCGCGCGCCTCCCGGGGCGCCGCGCGCAACCGGATTTCCACCCGCCGGCGGGGCAGCAGTTGCGGAAAGCGCTCGCCCCACTCAATCAGCACCACCGCGTCGCGGTCGAAAATCTCCTCCAGGCCGAGCGCCGCAACCTGCCCGGCGGTATCCAGCCGGTACAGGTCAATATGATAAACGCGGGGCGAATATTCGTGAATCAGCGTAAAGGTGGGGCTGGTGACATCTTCGGGCGAGGCCGCGCCCAATCCCGCAACGATGCCCTTGGCCAGCGTGGTCTTGCCCGCGCCCAGATTGCCGATCAGAAGCACGACGGCGCGCGCCGGCAGCCGGGCGGCGATGCGCCGCCCCAACTCGATGGTCTCCTCCGCCGACCGGGTTTTAAAGACACTCACGAAAGGCCCCCGGCAGATAGTCCAGCAAATCCGTGGCGAGGACGCACTTGTCGGTGAGCGCCTGTGCGGCGAGTTCGCCGCACCGGCCGTGCAGGAAGACGGCGCCGCGCACCGCCAGCGCGAGATCGCCGGGGAACTGCGCGGCCATGCCCGCGATCATTCCCGTCAGGATGTCGCCGCTGCCGCCCTTGGCCATGGCGGGCGAGCCGCTGGTGTTGATCCAAACCCGCCCATCCGGCAAAGCGATCAGCGTGCGATGCCCTTTGAGCACGACGCAGCAGTTGCGGCTTCTGGCGAAATCTCGCGCGGTGGATAATCGATCGGTGAATTTCGCGCCGATCAGCCGCGCCATCTCGCCGGGATGCGGCGTGAGAATCGTCTCCACGCCTCGCCCCCGAAAATCGGAACCGGCGATGGAGTTGAGCCCGTCGGCGTCGATCACCATCGGCGTCTTCGCCTCGCCAAGCAGCCGCTGCATCAGCGGGCGATTGGGGCCGAGCCCCGGTCCGACGGCGATCACGGTGATTTTTTCCAGCGAAAAATTCTCAAGCGGAGCCGACATCAGCTCCGGCGCCAGGCGCGAGGGATCGGAACAGGCGACGGTGGTCAGGCCCGCGCCGATGCGCGCCGCCGCCAGTCCCGCCATGGCCGCGGCGCCGGACTTCCCCGGCGCACCGCCGACCACCAGCACGTGCCCGAAGTTTCCCTTGTGCGAAGCGGGCTTGCGCGGCGCCGCCAGCGGCGCGAAATGCCGCGCTTCGGAGGTTTCCAGATCGCAGGCCACCGCGGCGGTGTCGACGCCGATATCGCCCAGCAGAAGTTCTCCCACGGCTTCCTCGGCGCCCGGGGCGAAAAAATGCTCCACTTTGTAGGCGGCGAACGTCACGGTGAGGTCGGCGCGAACGAATTCCCCTCCCCCGCCGAGCCCGCTCGGGACATCGACGGCGACCACCTGGGCCGGCGGGCGCAGCGAGTTAATCTTGCGGATCCAATCGAGCGCGGCTCCGCGCGCCGGACCGGACAGCCCGGTGCCGAGGATGGCGTCCACGATCACGGTTGGCGGAAAGGCGGTCTGCGGAGGCTGATCGATGCTGATTTCCTGCAACTGGGCGGCGCGGTCCCGCAGCAGCCTCGCCGCGACGCGCCCGTCGCCGCCGTTGTTGCCCTTTCCGCAGACCACCAGAATGCGCTGCGCGTGCAGCGGGGAGAAGCGCCGCTCGATCGCCTCGGCCACACAGCGTCCGGCGTTTTCCATCAGCACTTCGCCGGGCGTGCCGCGCGCGATGGTGATCCGGTCCGCTTCGCGCATCTGCTGAGCCGTGAAAACCTTCACCCCGCATCCTCCAGAATTGCGGCCGCTGCTAACAGCCTATAGGATTCCGGCCACGGCCGACCAGACGTCCTGCGCCACGGCGGCCTCGGCGCGGCCGCCGTCGATCCATCGCAGGCGGCGCGGCTCCTCGCCGGCGAGCTGGTGATACGCCTCGCGAACCTTTCGATGAAACTCGACGGCCTGCTCGTCGATCCGCGTCTCCACGCCTTGCATCCGCTGGTTGCGGGCGCGCGCCCGGCGCAGTCCGGTTTCGGTGTCGATATCGATGACCAGGGTCAGATCCGGGACCAGGCCGCGGCAGGCGATGCGGTCCACTTCGTAAACCAGCTCCGTTCCCAATCCGCGGGCGATGCCCTGATAGACGACGCTGGAGTCGGTGAAACGGTCCGACAAAACGATCTGCCCGTCGGCCAGCGCCGGCAGAATCCACTGCTCCACGTTCTGCGCGCGGCAGGCGAACATCAGCAACAGTTCCGTCGTGGGACGCATCTCGGCGTTTTGCGCGTCGAGCAGCACGCGCCGGATCTGCACGCCGATCGGCGTACCGCCGGGCTCGGCCGTTTCCAACACGCGATGTCCGGCCTGGCGCAGGCGCCGGGCCAGGAGGCGAAGCTGCGTCGATTTGCCGCTTCCCTCGGGACCTTCGAAGGTGATAAATTTCCCGCGCACTACACGCTCCGCCGCCGCGCCCCATCCGCCCGCCGCTCAGTCATAGACAAAGTGCAGGACCTTCTTCAGGTCTTCCCAGGCTTCGCGCTTGGCGTTCTGATTGTACGGCCGCAAAAGATACGACGGATGATAGGTCACCATCACCGGAAGGTCGCGCCATTTGTGCCAGCGCCCGCGCAGCCGTGTGACGCCGTCCTTGGTGTTCAGCAGCGCCTTGGCCGCCGTGGACCCCAGCGCGCAAATCGCCTTCGGGCCGATGGCCATCAACTGGCGAAACAGAAACTCGCCGCAGATTTCCATCTCGTCCGGCAGCGGCGTCCGATTCTCCGGAGGGCGGCACTTCACCACGTTGCAGATGTACACGTCGGCGCGGCGGATCGGGATGCCTTCCTTCGCCGCGGTGTTGTCGATCATCTGGGTGAGCAGTTGCCCGGCGCGGCCGACAAACGGCAGTCCCTGTTCGTCTTCCTCGGCCCCCGGCCCTTCGCCGACGAACACCAGCCGCGCCTTCTCATTGCCCGATCCGAAGACGATCTTCGAGCGCCGCTCCGATAAACGGCAGCGCCGGCAATCGCCGATGTCTTCGATAATTTTGAGCAGCGTGTCGCCCGCGGGAGCGATCGGCGGGATGGGGATCGCGGCGGCTTCCTCCGGCCGCACCGCGTTTTCCCCGATGGCTGCACCCCGGCGGAAAATCTCCTTCACCCCCAGATCGCGGTAAAAGGCGAGCCGGCTCCGCAATTGTTCCCGATTCATGGCGAGGAGTGCAGCGCCAGCCGCAGCTTCGCCACCTGATCGAGAATGCGGCGCGCGATCACGCGCTTGGCCGCGCGCTTTACCGGAATCGCCTCGCCGGTGCGCAAAACCAGCACCACCTCGTTCTCATCCGATTCGAACCCGGCGCCCTCCATGGAAACCAGATTGGCCACCACCATGTCGCAATTTTTGCTTTCCAGCTTCCGCCGCGCCTCTTCCACCAGACGGTCCGTCTCCGCCGCGAACCCCACCAGCAGCCGGCCGCCTTTCTGGTTTCCCACCTCGGCCAGAATGTCGGGCGTCGGATCCAGTTCAAGCGAAAGCCGCGCGGCGGTCTTTTTTTCCTTGGTGCGTGGAGCATCGGCGCGGTGGTAATCGGCGACGGCCGCCGCCTTGATGATGATTGTTGATTCCTCCAGGTGCTCCAGGACGGCCGCGCGCATCTCGCCCGCGGTCCGCACCCGGATGGTCCGCGCGCCGCGCGGCTCGGCCAGATGCACCGGACCGGAAACCAGCGTCACGCGCGCCCCCCGCGCAGCGGCTTCCTCGGCCAGCGCGTAGCCCATCTTCCCGCTGGACCGGTTGGAGATGTAGCGCACCGCGTCGATCGGTTCCTGGGTGGGGCCGGCGGTGATCAGCACCACTTCGCCTTCCAGATCGCGCGGCGCGGGCGCGGCGCCGGAAGCCACCAGCTCGGCGATGCGCGCCGGATCAGCCAGCCGTCCGGGCCCGCTCTCGCCGCAGGCCAGGATTCCCTCCTCCGGCTCGATCAGCTCATGGCCGCGCTCCCGCAGCAGCCGCACATTTTCGCGCGTCGCCGGATGATTCCACATTTGGGCGTTCATCGCCGGCGCCAGCACCACCCGCCCGGTGAAGGCCAGATACATCGTGGTCAGAAAATCATCGGCGAGTCCGTGCGCGAATTTCGCCAGGATATCGGCGGTGGCGGGCGCGACCACCAGAACGTCGCTTTCCCGTGCGACCCGAATATGCTCGATCGCGCCCGCCAGGTTGTCTTCGGCGGCGAAAAGCCCGGTGATGGCCTTCCGTCCGGTGAGCGCGGCGAAGGTCAGCGGCCGCACGAACTCCGCCGCCGGCGCCGTCAGGATAACTTGCACGGAAAAGCCGCGCTCCATCAGCGCGCGCGCCAGCTCCGCGGATTTGTACGCGGCGATGCCGCCGCACACCCCCAGAGCCACGTTCATGGCTTGGTCCTGGAGCGCGGAGGGCGGCCCGCCCCTGCCCCGCGCCCGGCCGGCCGCGGCATGGCTGTCATTCTCCCGGCGGCGCCGGCTGCGGGCGCTTCAGCGCCGGATCCTCGTACTGCACCAGCCCGCGGCGCACCTCCTCCATGGCGGCGACCGTCGGCTTTTTCGAGGTGGTCGGCAGATAGCTGCGGGCTCCGTTCTGGAGCTGGCGCGCGCGCTTGGCGGCGACGATGATGAAACGGTACACGCTCGCTTCCGGATCGTCCGGAATCACGCTCGCCGCGGTCTGTCGGAAATTGGACTCAGCCATGTTGATTCGTTTGCTCCATTCAAAGCTCGATCCTCGCCCGCCGGGCGATTGTTTTTAAGAGCCTACAAAAACGTCTCCAAGATGGGCCGGATTTCGTTCTCCATCCGGTCGCGCCGGCTCCGCGTCGCGCGGACGATGGCCACCAGCGTTTCCACCGAGGAA
Organism: Terriglobia bacterium; assembly: GCA_021324615.1. GTDB lineage: Bacteria > Acidobacteriota > Terriglobia > Bryobacterales > Bryobacteraceae > Palsa-187. The sequence goes on from JAJPIT010000100.1 coordinate 49,466, forward strand.
GCCACCTCGCGGTTCACCAGCACATAATCGTACAAAGAATAATTGCGAATTTCTTCCGCCGCGTCGCGCAGGCGCCGGGCGATCACTTCGTCGGAATCCTGCGACCGCGCCCGCAGCCGTTCTTCCAGAACCCGCCGGCTGGGAGCCAAAATAAAGACCGACACCGCGCCGGGGATCTTCTGCTTCAATTGTCGCGCACCCTGGACGTCGATGTCGAGCACCAGATCGGCGCCCGCCTCCGCCGCCCGCTCCAGCTCGCTCGTGTGAGTCCCATAGTAGTGGCCGAACACCTCGGCGTGCTCCAGGAACTCCCCCCGGGCCAGCCGGTCCTCAAACTCCGCCCGCGAAATGAAAAAATAGTCCTGCCCGTCTTGCTCCTGCCCGCGGGGAGGCCGGGTGGTATAGGAAACCGAGAAGCGCAGGCCGGGCACGCGCCGCAGCAGTTCGCGCGTGAGCGTCGATTTGCCAGATCCGGAGGGCGCCGAAATGATAAAAACGGTGGTCATGGTCGCGCGCCGGCGGCTACTCCAGATTCAACGACTGCTCCCGGATCTTCTCGATCGCCGATTTGGCCTCCAGCGCCAGCTCCGTAATCTTCAGCCCCGCGTCTCCCATCCCGTTGGTTTTCGAGAGAATCGTGTTGGTCTCGCGGTTCATCTCCTGCAACAGGAAATCGAGCTTTTTGCCCGCCTCGCCGCCGCCGTCCAGCAGCGCGGCGAGCTGCGCCGAGTGAATTTTCAACCTCGCCAGCTCCTCGCCGATGTCGCTGCGGTCGGCCAGAATGGCCGCCTCCTGCGCCAGCCTCTGCGGGTCCAGCGGCGCGCCCTTCAGCAGCTCCTGCAGGCGCTCCGCCAGCCGGCTCTGAAACGCGGCGGCCGCGCGGTCCCGGATTTTTTCGATCTGCTCCGCCGCTTCCGCCACCCGCGCGTTGTGGGACCGCAGCTCCCGCGCGATCTCCGCGCCCTCGCGCGCCCGGAAGCAGTTCAGCTCGTCGAGGGCTTGCGACAGCGCCTCGCGCAGCGCCGGCTCGGCCTCCGGCGGCGGCTCGGCTTCGCCGGTTTCGGCGAACATGCCCGGCAGCCGCAGCGCCGCGTTCAAATCCGGCTTGGCATCGATCCCATGCCGCCGGGCCGCTTCGTCAAACGCCCTCAGATATTCCTCCAGCAGCGCGTGATTCAGCGCCGGGGCCCGGCCGTTGGCCGGCGCCGGCGGCAGCGAAACCCGGACCTCCACGTGCCCGCGCAGCACCCGCTCCTTGACCATCGCGCGGATGATATTCTCGAACGGATCGGCGGCGGCCGGCGCGTGGATCTGGATATCCAGCCCGCGGTGATTCAGGCTCTTCACGCTGACCACCAGCTCGCCTTCGCCCAGCGGATGGCGCACGCGCGCGAATCCGGTCATCGATCGCAGCGGCTTCATGAAACCAGAAATTGTAACTCGTGCAGGCGCTGGTAGACGCCGCCCGACTTGATCAACTGCTGGTGCGTTCCGGTCTCCACGATCCGCCCGCGGTCGAGCACCGCGATCTTGTCGGCGCGCCGCACCGTCGCCAGCCGGTGCGCGATCACGATCACCGTGCGCCGCTCCATCAGGATTTGCAGCGCGCGCTGCACCAGCATCTCCGATTCGCTGTCCAGATGCGAAGTGGCCTCGTCCAGGATCAGAATCGGCGCGTTTTTCAGCAGCGCCCGCGCGATCGCCAGCCGCTGCCGCTGCCCGCCGCTCAGCTTGTGGCCGCGCTCGCCGATCCGCGTTTCGTAGCCTTCCGGCATCCGCAGAATGAACTCCTCGGCGAGCGCCGTGCGGGCCGCCTGGCGGATCTGCTCGCGCGTCGCCCCGGCCCGCCCGTAGCCGATATTGCTGGCCACCGTGTCGTTGAACAAAAACGTGTCCTGCGCGACGATGGAAATCTTTTCGCGCAGCGACGCCAGGCGCAGCTCGCGCACATCGCGTCCGTCGATCTTCAACGCGCCTTTTTCCACATCGTAAAATCGCGGGACCAGATTGGCCAGCGTCGTCTTCCCCGCCCCGCTGGGGCCGACCAGCGCCACGATCTCGCCGGCCTTCACCTCCAGCGAAACCGAATCGAGCACGAAGCCGTCCGGAGCGCCGGGATAGCGGAACGTCACATTTTCAAAGGCGATGGACTTCTCAAAGCGCGCCAGCTTGAACGCGCCGTCCTTGATGGTCTGGTCCCGGTCCAGGTACTCGAACACCTTCTGCGAGGCACCCAGCGCCTGCTGGAAGATGTTGTGAATGCCGGCCAGCCGCTTCATGGGTTCGTACAGCATCAGCAGCGCGATGACGAAGCTGGTGAAGTCGCCGGCCGTCATCACGCCCGCCTTGATCTGCCCGCGCGCGTAGCTCAGCAGGCCGACGATGGTGATCGCGCCGAAAAGCTCGATCAGCGGCGAGGCGATGGCCTGCTGCGCGACGTAGCGCAGATTGCTGCGCCGCAGCTTTCCGGCGCGGTCGCGAAAGCGGTTGGATTCGATCTCCTCGGCGCCGAAGGACTTCACCACCTGGTTGCCGCTGAGGGTTTCCTGCAAGAGCTGATTGAGCTCGGCCGCGTCGTCCTGCGCGCGCCGCGTGGTGCGCCGGATGCGGCGGCCCAGCCGCACCGTCGGAATCACCACGAACGGCAGGACGGTTAAACTCGCCAGCGCCAGCTTCCCGTCGGTCCCGATCACCACCGCAAGCAGGAACGCCGCCGAAAAGCTCTGCCGCAGAAAATCGGCCAGAATATGCGAGGTCGCCACCTGAATTTTTTCGAGATCATTCATGATCGACGACATCACCCGGGCGGTCGAATTCTTTTCAAAAAAGTGCGCGTCCTGGTGCAGCACCCGGTCGAAGACCGCCTGCCGCAGATCGGTCACCGCCGAAAAGCCGACATAGTTGATCAGGTAATTGCCCAGGTAATCGCACAGGCCCTTGAGGAAAAACACCATCAGGATGGCCGCCGCCACCAGCGACCAGACATTGTGCAGCGGAAGCGGAACCACGCCGGCCAGAGCCACCGGCCGGTGCAGCAGCGGCGGGTTCTTCCACAACACCACCGGCACGTCGGCCGAGGCGGGATTGAGCACGCGGTCGAAAACCGGCCCGATTAACAGCGCGGTCAGCCCCTGCGCCGCCCCGACCAGAATCATCAGGATCACCGACGCCAGCAGATGCGGCGCATAGGGCCGCGAATAGCGCAGCAGCCGGACCAGCTCCTTCATGCCCGCACCTTCAATGCCTCGATCGCGGCCGCCACGTCCTCCACCGAGATGCCGCGGATGCCTTCGGGCGAGGCCAGCACCTGCGCTTCGGTCCGCCACGGGCCCCAGATCGCCGGATCGGAGGAGCCGAACAGCGCCACGACGGGAACTCCGAAGGCCGCCGCGATGTGCGCCGGCCCGCTGTCGTTGCCCAGGAACAACTGCGCGCCCGAAATCAGGCTCTTCACCCGCGCCAGCGGCGCGTTCTTCCACACCTCAAAGCCGGCGAACGGCCGGACGTCGTCTCCCGGGCCCGCCAGAAAAACGCAGCGCGCGCGCCGGGCGATCTCAAGGAACCGCTCGGCCGGCCACGTCTTCTCCGGAATCGAGGCGAAGGGATGAATGACGAAATAAGCGCCGCTGAGCTCGCAAGGCGGCGCAAACAGCCGGGCCCGCGGGATCTCCGCGCGCGGCACCCCCAGCCAGAACATCGCCGAGGCCAAATGTTCCGCCGTATGCACCGTCCGCTCGACGCCCAGAATCTCCTGCGCCCGCGGAATTTTGTGCGAATAAAGAAAACTGTAGCGGTGATGGCGGAAGCCGCAGCGGATCCTGGCGCGCGTCGCCGCGGTCAGCAGCATGGCGCGGGGGCCGCCGTGAAAATTGATCGCCAGATCCGCCGCGCACGCCGATTCGCGGATCTCGTCGACGTCCGGATTCCCCTCGAACACGGCGCGGAAGCGCGGTTCCACCAGCACGCTGATCTTCAAATCCGGCCGGTGGGCCTTCAACAGCGCCAGCGCCGGGGTGGTCAGAACGCAGTCCCCCAGCGACCGCAGCCGGATCACCGCGACCCGCGCGCCGGAGGGCAAACGCTCCAGTAGATTCGTCACGCTCCTCTCAAACGCGCGCACCGGCGAAAGTCGACTTCACGGCTACTCTTCGATCCGCGCTTCATCGACCAGCATCACCGGGATGTCGTCGCGAATCGGATAGACGCGTTTGCACTGTACGCATTTCAGGCCGTTTTCGTCCTGCTTTAATTCCACCGGCGCCTTGCACAGCGGGCAGACGAGAATTTCCAGCAGATCCTTGCTGATGGCCATAAATCGAAGTGTATCACCTCGGTCGCCGGCGGGTTCACCGCCCCAATGGCTGAAGTTTCAGCGACATGGCCTCTCCAAAGCGTGGGAATTTTTCGCACGTCGAATACGTTGGATGCAGATGGCTGGCGCCTCAGGCAGCTCCCAGTCAACCGCGCGGCGGAAGCACCCGGGCAACCCCGCTCGCAACGTACGATGCCCTGGCTTAAGCTGTGTTGGCTTAAATCAGCCCCTTGCTGTCCTGTGGAGATCGGGCAGAGCGGCCGCAACCCTGAAATCTTCGTAGGACCCGCGACCAGCCGTCAGGCTCGTGCCGCTGAAGTGTATTCCTACTCCGGCAGCGGCTGCCCCTTGGTCTCCGGCGCAAACGGCAGCGCCGCCAGGCCGATGAGGAACACCAGGCACATCGTCACGCCGGCGTAGCGCAGCGCGTCCGGACCCGAATAAACGCGGCTCGTCAACAATCCCAGCCCCAGCGGACCCACTGCCGCCACCGCCCGCCCTACGTTATAACAGAACGACGTTCCGGTGCTCCGCAGCCGCGTCGGAAACAGCCCCGGAAAATAAATCGCGTATCCCGCGAATAAGGCGAGCTGGAAGAATCCCATCAGCGGCGGCATCCAGAATACGTCGCTGAACCGGTTCAATCTCCAGAATAAAAACGCCGTCGTGAGCATGGCCAGGATCAGCGAAACCGCGAAGGCGCGCCGCCGCGAGGTCCACTGGGTGAAATAGGTGAACGCGTAAACACCCAAAAAAGCGCCGGAATTCTGCATTAATGACGTAATTCCGGTCCAGATTGTCTTCTTTCCGGCGATCACGCTTTCAGAGAGCCCTTGCGCGCGGAAGGTTTTATCGATCACCGAACTCAGCAGATCGTAGCTGAAATATCCGATGCCCCAGATCGCCACCACGCCCGAAAACGCCAGCGCCAGCCCGACCAGCGCGTTTCGCCTCCACCGCGCGTCGGAAAACAGCTCCGCCATGGAGCCGAGCCGCACTTTGTGCGCGGCTCCCTCCGCTTTGGCCTTGCGCCAGGCCTCCGGCTCTTCCAGCCGCCGCATGACCACGATCACCAGCAGCGCCGGCAGCGCGCCGATCACAAACATGGCCCGCCAGGAGCTTTCAATGATGTGCGCCTCCTGCAAATTTCCGAGCCCGATGCCGATCAGCGCCGCGATCACGTTGCCCGCTCCCGAACACGATTGCAGCGCGCCCAGGGCAAACGGGCGCGCCGGGGCCGGAATCACTTCGGCCACCAGCGCGACGCCGACCGCGAACTCGCCGCCGACTCCCAAACCGGTCAAAAACCGGTACAGCGAAAAGTCCCAAACGGACGTGGAAAACACGCTCAAACCGGTGAACAGAGAGTAAAAAACGATGCTCCACATCATCGTTTTGACGCGTCCTAAGCGGTCGCCCATGATGCCGAACAGCACGCCTCCGGCGGCCCATCCGATCATGAAAATCATGGTCGCGTAGCCGGCGTATTCGGTGACCGTGCCCGCCATCGCCGCATCGCCCGGCCGCACGCGCAGCAGGTCGAGCATGGCCGGCCGCCGCGCCAGCCCGAAAAACTGCTGATCCATGCAGTCCAGCAGCCACCCGCCGGAGGCGACCAGCAGCACCAGCCAGTGATAACGATTCATCTGCCGATACCAGGGCGATTTCCGCATGAGGACTCATTCTCTCATGTCGTATCCTGAATTGAAGTGTCCTCGCCCCTGAATTTTCACCTGGAGCACTACGACGGCCCGCTCGACCTGCTGCTGGACCTGATCCGCAAGCAGGAAATCAATATTTACGACATCCCCATCGCCCAGATCACCGCGCAGTACATCGAATACATGCAGCGCGCGGCCGAGCTCAGCATCGAGCTGAGCGCCGAATTCGTCTACATGGCCGCGACTCTGATCCACATCAAATCGAAAATGCTGCTGCCGCGCGATCCCGAGCTCGAAAAGCTGCTGCCGGAAGAAGATCCGCGCAAGGAACTGGTGGACCGGCTGCTGGAGCACGAGCGCTTCAAGGCCGCCGCCGAAATGCTGCATCAGAAGCGCGTGATCGAGGAAGCGGTGTGGTCCAATCCGCAGATCGCCCAGTTCGCCGACGCCGAGGATCCCGGCCTGGCGGTGACGCTGCACGATCTGGTGAAGACGTTTCAGGCCGTTCTGGAGCGCGCCCGGCAACGCCCCGTTTATGAAATCGCCGGCGAGGACGTCTCGGTTCCCGGCATGATCGGCTACCTGCGCCAGGTCCTCGAACAGGAACCCAGCATCTCGGCGCGCGAGCTGTTTGAGCGCCAGCGCACGCGCCGCGCGATGATCTGCCTGTTTCTGGCGGTTTTGGAGCTGGTGAAGCTGCAAGCGGTGGGCCTGGCGCAGAAGGATTTGTTCGGCGAGATCGTCCTGAAGCGCCTGCCCGGCTTCGAATCGGCGTTCGCCTCCGAGCAGGTGATGGCGGCCATCCACCAAGGGTATAACTGATAGAAGACCGCGCCGCTCCGGTTCCGCGAAAGATCCATGGAAGAATTCGACCTCAGTCAACTCACCGAAGAGCGCCCCGCTTCCGGCGACGATGCGCGGCTCAAGGCGATTCTCGAAGCGATTGTCTACATCACCGACGAGCCGCTGTCGCTCCAGCAGATCGCCTCGGCGCTGTCCCAGCCGATCGATAAAGTAAAACGCCTGCTCGATGAAATCGTGGCCGAGTTCGCCAAGCCGGAGCACGGCCTTTCGATCCGCGAAGTCGCCGGCGGCTACAAGATGGCGACCAAGCCCGAGCACCACGAGGCGGTCCGCGCCTTTGTCAAGAAGCTGACGCCGCCGCTGAAGCTTTCGCTGGCCGCGCTGGAGACGCTGGCGGTGATCGCCTACAAGCAGCCGGTGACCGCTCCGGAGATCATGGAGATTCGCGGCGTGCAGGGCGCCAGCGTTCTAAAAACGCTGCTCGATCGCAAACTGATCGCCGAAGCGGGCCGCAAGCAGGTGGTCGGCAAACCGATTCTCTACAAAACCACCAAGGAGTTTCTTGTGCAGTTCGGGCTGAAGGATTTGAGCGAGCTGCCGACGCTCAAGGAATTCGAGGAGCTCGCCAGAATGGAAGTCGCCGAACCCGAACCTGCCCCGGCGCAGGCGGAGCCGCGGCCCGAAGCGGAATCTTCAACCGAAAATGACGAATCGCCGGACTGAGGCGGCGGGGACACACACCCGGAAACGCGATGGCTGAGGAGCGCCTCCAAAAAATCCTGTCGCAGGCCGGCATCGCCAGCCGGCGGAAAGCCGAGCAGATGATCGCCGAAGGCCGCGTCACCGTCAACGGCCGGACGGTCACGCAACTCGGCTCCAAGGCGGACCTCGATCGCGACCATATCAAAGTCGACGGCCGTCTTCTTAAAAAACCGAAGCGCCACGTTTACATCGCCCTGCACAAACCCAAGGGCGTGGTGACCACGGTCAGCGATCCGGAGGGCCGCCAGACCGTCATGCACCTGCTGCGCGGCGTCAAGGAGCGGGTTTATCCGGTCGGGCGGCTGGATTATCACAGCGAAGGCCTGCTGCTGCTGACCAACGACGGCGAATTCGCACACCGCATCACCGCGCCCGCAAGCCACGTCATCAAAACCTACCTGGTGAAAACCAACGGCCATCTGAGCGAGGAGCAGGAGAGAGAGTTTCGCGAGGGCATCCCCCTGCACGGCCGCAAGACCTCGCCCGCCGAACTGAAGCGGATCAAGCCCGGCGCCAATCCCTGGTATGAAGTGAAGATCGCCGAGGGCCGCCAGAACCAGATCCGCGAAATGTTCAAGCACTTCGGCCTGCTGGTGGAGAAGCTGCGGCGCGTGAAGATCGGCTTTTTCGCTCTGGACCTGCCGCCGGGCCGCTACCGCCATCTCACGCCCAAGGAGATTGAAAAATTCCGCCGGATACTGAAACTGAATGACCATAGCGGAGATACTTAAAACCACCCGCACCATCGCGGTGGTCGGACTGTCGTCGAAGCCGATGCGCCCCAGCAACGGGGTCAGCGCCTACATGCAGCGCGCCGGCTACCGCATCATTCCGGTGAATCCGAACGAGCAACAAGTGCTGGGCGAAAAATCCTACGCGCGGCTGGAGGACGTTCCGGAAAAAATCGACTGCGTCAACGTGTTTCGCCGGCCGCAGTTCGTTCCGGCTATCGTCGAATCGGCGATTCGCATCGGCGCCAAATCACTCTGGCTACAGGAGGGCGTGATCCATGCGGACGCCGCGGAGCGGGCGCGCCAGGCCGGGCTGTCGGTGGTCATGGATAAGTGCATCCTGAAAGAACACCGCAAGCTGCTGCGGGCGTAGGCGCGCTCAACTCTGGTAGTTTTCGAAACTCAGCACGTCCCCTACCTCCGTGCCGGTCGACTCCGCGGTTCCGGCCGGAAGCTCCAGCACCGAATGCGCGCGAAAGCTTAAGGCGATTTTCCAGGCGGGCATCCGATGCCGCACCTTCAGGACCTTTTTCTGTTTGCTCAGGAACAGGACGTCGATGGGAATTTCATGAAAAAGGTGTGCACGCCTTCGCACGGCGAGATCCACAGCCCCTCGCCGGCTTCGAGGCGGGCGCGCTTGAGCAGCCCGGTCCGGCGCTTGGCGCTGGTGTCGGCGATGTCGGCCCGGTCGGCCAGCACCGCGCCCCGCGAATTGGTCACCCGCAGCCTGGACAAACTACAATTGAAGCATGGAGAAGGCCACATTTGCCGCGGGCTGTTTTTGGGGCGTGGAAGCCACTTTTCGCCGCCTCCCCGGAGTGACGGACACACAGGTGGGCTACACCGGCGGCCACCTGCCGAATCCCACCTACGAAGAAGTCTGCACGGACCGGACCGGGCACGCCGAAGCCGTCGAGATCACTTTCGATCCGCAAGTGATCCGCTACCACGATCTGCTGCGGGTTTTTTGGGACAGCCATGATCCGACCACCAAGGACCGCCAGGGCCCGGACATCGGCACGCAATACCGCAGCGCGATCTTTTTCCATTCTCCGGAACAGGAAAAAGAAGCGCGGGCGTCGCTTGCGGAGGCGCAAAAGCGCTTCCCCCGCCCGATCGTGACGCAGATCGTTCCCGCATCCGAGTTTTACCGGGCCGAGGAGTACCATCAGCAATACCTGGAAAAACGCGGGCTGGCCCATTGCCATCTCTAAGGGCGGCGGGCGCGCCTGTTATCCTGAAATTTCCCCCTTGAAAATCGGTTTTGTCAGTCTCGGATGCCCCAAAAACCTCGTCGATAGCGAGGTGATGATGGGCCAGCTTGTTCAGAGCGGCCACCAGCTCACGCCCGATCCCGGCGAGGCCGACGTCATCGTGGTGAATACGTGCAGCTTCATTGATCCCGCCAAGCAGGAATCGGTCGACGCCATTCTGGAAATGGCCGAATACAAGAAGACCGGACGGGCGCGCCGTCTGGTTGTCGCCGGATGCCTGGTGGAACGTTACCGCGCCGAGATCCGGGCCCAGATCCCGGAAGTCGACGCCGTGCTCGGCACCAACGAACTGGAGCAGATCACGCGCCTGTGCGAAGGGGTCGAGCCCGCGCCGAATCCGTTCGAGGCGTATCTCTACCACGAGGCCACGCCGCGCGTGCTGTCGACCCCGCGGCATTTCGCCTACATCAAGATCGCCGAAGGCTGCGACCATCCCTGCACGTTCTGCGTCATCCCGCAGTATCGCGGAAAATTCCGCAGCCGGCGCTTCGAATCGGTGGTCAAAGAAGCGGAGCGGCTGTTTGCGCAGGGCGTTCGCGAAATTAATTTGATCGGCCAGGACACCACCTGCTACGGCGAGGATCTTGGGATGAAGGACGGTCTGGCGGCGCTGCTGGCCCGGCTGGCGCAAATCGAAACGCCGGAGGAAAAATGGGTGCGGTTCCTGTACGCCTACCCCAATAAAATCACGCAAAAACTTCTCGACACGATCGCCGGGCACGCCGCGCTGGTCCCCTACATCGACATGCCGCTCCAGCACGCCAGCGCGCCGGTGCTGAAGCGGATGAAGCGCGGCGGGCACGCCGACATTTTCCTGAAACTCCTCGAACGCATTCGCGCCACCATCCCCGGCGTCGCCATCCGCACCAGCATGATCGTCGGATTCCCCGGCGAATCGGAGGCCGATTTCGAAACGCTTTGCCAGTTCGCCGAGGCCGCGCAGTTCGACCGGCTCGGCGTGTTTTCCTACTCCGACGAGGACACCAGCGCGAGCTTTCATCTCGACCAGAAAGTGGACGCGCGAACGATCTATAACCGCAAGCGCCGCCTGATGGCGCTGCAACGGAAAATTTCGCGGCGGCGCAACCGCGAGCTGGTGGACCGGGAGTTTCCGGTGCTGGTGGAAGGCCCCACGGCCGATTCCGAGCTGGTGTGGCAGGCGCGCCTGGCCACGCAGGCTCCCGAGATCGACGGCGTCTGCTACATCTCCGACCCCGGCGAGCATCCCCCGCGGGCCGGCGAGATCCGCAAGATGCGGATCACCCGGGCCCACGATTACGACCTCACCGGCGAGTTGATCGACGCGCCGCGGCCGAGCCTCATTCAGCTTGCGCTATGAAGTGTCCGATCTGCGGAAAACCCGTCGCCTTCACCGATCCCGAGATGCCGTTTTGCAGCGAGCGCTGCCGCCTGATCGATCTGGGCAACTGGGCCTCGGAGAAGTACGTTATTCCCGGGCAATCGGCCGCGATCGAAGAGGACGGCGAGGATTGAAGCAAACCGCGCGAGTCCTCTCGACGTGGTTTTACTGCGGATACGCCCCGAAAGCGCCGGGCACCGCCGGATCGCTCGCCGCCATCGCGATTGCGTGGTTTATCCCCGCGCCGCCGTGGGCGTTCGCGATCTTCGGACTGGCGCTGGCGATCCCTGGAATCTGGGCCGCCGGCGTGACCGCGCGCGAGCTCGGCCGCCCCGACCCGGGCATCGTCGTAGTGGATGAAGTAACCGGCCAATGGATCACGCTGGCCGGGGCGGCCCATCTGAACTGGCAATCCCTCCTGATCGCTTTTGTGTTATTTCGCTTGTTCGACATCTGGAAGCCGCCGCCGGTGCGCCAGCTTGAAAAGCTGCCGGGCGGTTTCGGAATCGTCGCCGATGACGCGATGGCCGGCGTCTACGGCGCGATCGTGCTTTATGGCTGCACGGTATTTTTTGGGTTGTGAGGCGCTACTCCTCCGAAATCGTGACGCTTTTGAGCGTATCGCCCTGTTTGATCGCGTTCACCACATCCTGGCCCTTGCGAACCTGGCCGAAGACGGTGTGTTTTCCGTCCAGCCAGTCGGTGACCACGTGGGTGATGAAAAACTGGCTGCCGTTGGTATTCGGACCCGCGTTGGCCATCGACAGCGTGCCGGCCTGGTGCTTGTTCGGGTTGCCCTTGGTTTCATCCTCGAATCGATAACCCGGACCTCCACGGCCGGTGCCGGTCGGGTCGCCGCCCTGAATCATGAAGTTCTCGATGACCCGATGAAACAGCGTGCCGTCATAGAATTTTTCCCGCGCGAGAAAGACAAAATTGTTCACGGTCTTTGGCGCATCCTTGGCAAACAGATCGCAGACGATTTCCCCGCGGGTCGTATGAAACGTGGCGGAATATTTCTTGGCCGGATCGATGGACATCGCCGGAGCAGCCGGATATTGTTTTGGCATCGATTCATCTTATCGCGCCGGGCGCCTGCAGCCGCATTATGCCGCCACGATTGCGGCGAACTTCGCCAGGTCGATATTGCCTCCGGAGACGATGGCGGCGGTCTTTTCCTTCATTTCCATGGCCGCCGCGACGGCGCACGCCGCGGCGCCTTCGCAGATCACCCGGTTGCGCTCGGCGGCGAACCGCATGGCCGCGGCCGCCTGATCTAACGTGACCACCCGCGCGCCGTCCACACGCTCCCGCGCCAGATCCAGCATTCCCGGAAGGACGGTTTTGCTGGCGATGCCGTCCACGAACGACGGCCGGTAATCGACGGTCACCGCCCGTCCGGCGGCAAGGGAGGCCGAAAGCGGCGCGCCGGTTTCACACTCGACGGCGTAAACCCGGACCTGAGGCCGCAGCTCCCTTACGACCGCCGCGATCCCGCAGCATAATCCGCCGCCGCCCCACGGTACTACGACCGCTTCCAGATCCGGAAGATCCTCGATCAGCTCCAGCCCGATGGTCCCGTTGCCGGCCATGACGTCCGGATCGTCAAAGGCGTGGATGAACGTCGCCTCCACTCCTGGGAAGGAACGTTCCTCGAAGGTTCGCCACCAGGTATCGAAAGGAACTTTAATGATCCGCCCGCCCAGCCGCTCGACCGCCCGCAGCTTGGTTTCCGGAGCCGTTTCCGGCGTGATCACCGTGGCCGGCACTCCCATTCGGCGGGCGCAATACGCCACTCCCTGCGCCATATTGCCGGCCGATGCGGTCAGCACTCCGCGGGCGATCCGTTCCCGCCCGGCCCGGATCATCGCGTTGGCCGCTCCCCGGATCTTGAACGACCCGATCGGCTGAAGATTTTCGAGTTTCAGGTACACCGGATGGTCGGAGTTGAGTTTGATCAGGGGCGTTCGGAGGGCGATTCCGGCGATGTTCCGGCGGGCTTGCTCGGCTGCCTTCAGATGAAGAGACATTCACAACAAATTTACCGTGGAAGGTGCAACAGCCGCGCATCCGGAAGCATCTGTTGAAACGTAGTTCCACTGTGAGTCACAAGAAACTCGAGAAAGAGATGACGCGAACCTGCCGATAAGCGGAACAGCCGATTTCCTCAGGGCAGTGGAATCGAGCGTGCAGAGTAGAAGGCAGGAATGGAAGTGGGGTCGCCAATGATTATCGGAGCCGCAATCGCCGGATTGTTGATCGTTTCCTTGTTTTTCGAGATGCTCGCCTCCTCGCCCAAGCCGCGCCAGGAGCGCCAGCGGACGCCGAAAAACTAAGCCGGCAGCGCCAAAAAAGTGACGCCCTGACACAACAGGCGTGTCAAAATGGCAGCTATGCGAGCTGCCTTGCTGACACTTTGCGCGCTTGTTCCGGCCTGTTCCCAGCAACTGGACCTGATCGTCACCGGAGCCAGGATCGTCGACGGCTCCGGCGACCCCTGGTTTTTCTCCGATCTTGGCGTCCGGGGGGATACCATCGCCGTGCTCGGGAACCTGAGCACAGCATCGGCCGCCCGCCGGATCGACGGCCGCGGGCTGGTGGTCGCGCCCGGCTTCATCGACATCCATACCCACTCCCGGCGCGGGATCTTTGAGCACCCGGCCGCTGAAAACTACATCCGGCAGGGCGTGACGACCATCTTTGAGGGTCCCGACGGCAGTTCGCCGCTGCCGATCAAGCCGTTTCTGGATCGCGTAGCCGCCGCGCATCCGGCTCCCAATTTTGGAACTTTCGCCGGACAGGGCAGCATCCGCCAGGCGGTGATGGGGCTGGTGAACCGTCCGGCGACCCCCCAGGAGCTCGAAAAAATGCGCCAAATTACCCGCCAGGCGATGCTCGACGGCGCGTTCGGCGTCACCACCGGATTGTTTTACGTTCCGGGCAACTTCACGCCGACCGAAGAAGTGATCGAAATCGAAAAAGTCGCCGGGGAACTGGGCGGGATGCATCATTCGCACATGAGGGAAGAAGCTTCGCACGTGCTCGACAGCGTCCGCGAAACGATCCGCATCGGCGAGGAGGGCCATCTGCCGACCCAGATCACGCATCACAAGATCATCGGAAAGGAGAATTGGGGCAAGAGCGCTGATACGCTGCGGCTGGTGGAGGAAGCGCGGGCGCGCGGCGTCGATGTGACCATCGATCAGTATCCTTACACCGCATCGAGCACCGGCACCGCCAGCCTGATCCCGCAGAATTTCCAGGAAGGCGGCCA
>JAJPIT010000035.1 GCA_021324615.1 Terriglobia bacterium
CTGACGCTGAAGATTCACGTATTTTTCGGCATATTTGCGGCAGGCTTCGCGGATCTGGGCGGGCGACAGGGCGGCCTTTTTGGGGCCCAGCTCCTTATCGACGCGGCTCTCGATGGGCAGTCCGTGGCAGTCCCAGCCGGGGATGTAGGGTGAATCGAACCCTTCCATTGTCTTGGATTTGACGATGAAGTCTTTGACGACTTTATTGAACGCGGTGCCCAGGTGGATATTCCCATTGGCATAGGGCGGCCCGTCGTGCAACACATAGCGGGGGCGTCCGGCGCGCGATTCGCGAATACGCTGGTACAAGTTGATTTTCGACCAATGTTGAAGCAGTTCCGGCTCAAGCTGGCCGAGATTGGCCTTCATGGGAAAGTCGGTGCGGGGCAGATGAACGGTTTTTTTCAGATCCAATTTGGCGGCTTCCATCGAGTTATCTTTCATCGTAACTGATCTTGCTGTGCGTCCCGGATTTCCGGCGACTTTCCTGTTGACAGAAGATTAAACTCCGATTAAGATTCTCTTTCGCGAGATCGCGTTGAGGGTGACGGTGAGCGGTTCCGGCGTGTGAAAAGACGAGAGGCCAAAAGGTCCGACCATGACGTTTCAAGTTGGTGAGAAGGTCGTCTACCCGAATCACGGGGTTGCAACTATTGAAAATATCAGCGCCAGGGCGTTTGCGGGCCATTACGAGCGATTTTATCTGCTCCGTTTGACTTACAACAGCCTGACGGTGATGGTGCCGTTTTCCCACGTTGAGGAGTTGGGGTTACGCAAGGTCACGCGTAACGGCGAGATCTCCCGGGTGATCAGTTTTCTATCCGAGGGAGTGTGCCCGAAGCACACCGACTGGAAGGACCGTTTCAAGGAAAACTCGGAAAAGATGAAGCACGGCAGTCTGCTGGCCGTGGCGGAAGTGTTGAAGAGCCTGCTGATTCTGCAATCGCGAAAGCCGCTGAGCTTCCGGGAGAAAAAGATGCTCGACCGGGCCCGGCACATGCTATCACCGAATTTTCCACCTCGCGCGGGTTAAGCGAGGCGGAAGCGATAGAGATGCTGGAAAAGGCGCTGAACAAGGCGCATCTGCACCTGCCCGAGGCTCTTTAATCCGGGTTTATTTTCTTATTGGATGCGGCTGGGGGTCCGCTGCCGGGTGACCAGCTCGTCGAAAACAGCCAGCACCTGTTTGCGGTATTGATAAACGCGCCGCAACTTTTCGCGCACGGCGATCTCATTGCGATGCCGGCGCATCAGCTTGTCGATCAGCTTTTTGGGGAGATCGATATCGCGGCGCAGGGCCTCGGCGGAGTGGCCGCGGAGGAACAGCCCGTAGAACAAGGCTGCTTCCCGCTGCGGCGCCAGCGGATCGAACTCCTCGCGAAACGGCATCGCCTCAGCCATCAAAAACAGCAGTATAAACTCCAATTCGGCGCCGCGCAATAGCTGGCGCGAAATCTCCTGATCTGCCGGGGCGGCGCGGGAGCACCGGCCGCGGATTGTTAACATTCGCCGTTCTTGCAGCCGCCCAGGGCGCGGGAAGGGCGGATGAAACCGTGTTGGCGCCGCGCACATCCATGTGGTGAGATTCGTATAATGGATCCGGGGCGATCCCCGCGCTTTAAGCTTAAGTGAGGCAGAAACAATGAAGCTGTTCGACACGATGCGCCAGCAGAAGGTTTTGTCCACATCGCTGCTGTTTGTCACGCTCGCGGTGGGCATTCTGATCGGGACGCTGGTCAACACCGGCGTGAAAGCCGCGCGGGATGGGCAGCAGGCCGCTCCGGACGCCACGCCGCTGGTGATTCCGCGGGTTCAGGAGCTGGGCAACGAATTTACCAAACTGGCCAAGCGCGTGGAGCCGAGCGTGGTGAACATCACCGCCGATTACATGCCGAAACAGTCGCAGGGCCGTATGAACCGGCGCGGCCCGCAGCAGGATCCCGACGAGGAGAACAACGGCGATGACAGCATGGATCTGTTCCGCCGCTTTTTCGGCAACCGCGGCGACGTGCCGCAGCAGATGTTCCGGCGTGAACAGTCCGGCACGGGATTCATCGTCGATAAGAACGGCTATATCATCACCAACGAGCACGTGGTCGCCGATAACGAAAACAATCTGGTGGATCACATCACGGTTCGGCTGCACGGTGACAGCACCGATTATCGGGCCCGTGTGATCGGCGTCGATAACGAGACCGACATCGCGGTGATCAAGATTGATCCGAAGAAGCCGCTGACGCCGGTGGTGATCGGCAACTCCGACGGCGTGCAGGTGGGCGACTGGGCGGTGGCGATCGGCTCGCCGTTTGGCCTGGAGGCGACGGTGACGGCGGGGATTATCAGCGCGCTGGGCCGAGATATCGCCGGCGAGAAGCAGCTTCAGCGGTTTATTCAAACCGACGCGGCCATCAATCCGGGAAACAGCGGCGGCCCGCTGCTGAATATTCGCGGGGAGGTGATCGGGGTGAATACGATGATCGCCACGCAGAACGGCGGATCGCAGGGCGTCGGATTCGCGCTGCCGATCAACATGGTGGTCCGCGTCTACAACGACCTGATTAAAGACGGCCGGGTCACGCGCGGGGCGATCGGGGTGACCTTCGCGAAAAATTACAACAAGAACGAAACCCTGATGCGCGCCATGGGCTTCGATCACGGCGTGCTGGTGAGCGAAGTGCGTCCCGGCGGCCCGTCCGATAAGGCTGGCATCAAGGTGGACGATATCATCCTGGGGATGAACGGACAGCCGATCAAGGACGGCGACGACATGGTGAACCGCATCTCCGATATGCCGGTGGGCTCGCAGGTGACGCTGAATGTGGACCGCGACGGCAAAAAGATGGATTTTAAGGTGACCATTCAGGACCGCATGGAGCTGTGGGCGGATCGCACCGATGTGGTGGGGCGCAAGCCAAGCGTGACGCCGGAAGCGCCGAAGCCGGAAAACGCGACCGTGAAATTCGGAATCATCGGGCGCGCGGCGAGCGAGGAAGAGAGCCAGGCGACTCCGGACAAGCACGGGGTGACGGTTACACGGGTCGAACCGGGATCGTTCGCCGACGAGATCGGCATGAAAGAGCGGGATATCATCATCGCGATCAACCGCCAACCGGTGAGTTCGGTTGAGGATATCAAGAAGGTGCAGCAGACGCTCAAGCCGGGCGATCCGGTGGCGTTCCGGGTGGTGCGGACGCAGCCGGGCGAGTCGCGCGGCAAAGGCGGCGAGCAGCCGCACTCCATTTTTCTGACCGGCACGCTGCCGCAGGATTAGGCGCCGGGCGGCCCGCGGCTGTCGCGCCCGGCCCGACGGGTCTGCTACAATGAGGGCGAACACGAGATTTCTGAAAGTACGGGTGCGCTTTCGCCTGCCCGGCCGGTCACTCACATGCCTAAACGCACATTTCAGCCGAATAATCGAAAACGCGCCAAGACTCACGGGTTCCGGGCGCGGATGAAGTCGAAAGACGGGCGAGCGGTGCTGGCGCGCCGCCGCGCGCGGGGCCGTCATAAGTTGACGGTGAGCGACGAAAGAGCCGTTCGCGCTGCCAAAGCGAGCTGATCTGCCGCCGTCGAGGATCGTGCGCTCCGCCGATTTTCGGCTTGTCTATGATCAGGGCCTTCGGGTTTCGTGTCCGTTGTTCGCCGCGTTTTGCCGGGCGCGTCCGGAAAGCGGCCCGGAGGATCCGGCGGGCGCGCGGCTGGGGCTTACCGTTCCGCGCGCGGTGGGGAAGGCGGTGGTGCGCAACCGGATCAAGCGGCGAATCCGCGAGGCGTTCCGCATTCATCGCCACGAGTTCGCTCCGCGCTGGGATATTGTCATCAACCCGCGGCGGGCGGTCCTGGATGCGCCCTTCGGCGAGATCGAGCGCTGCCTGCGCAAGGTGATCGAGAAATGCCAGTAAATCGAGCGGTGCGCGGGGCCTCAGACCCGCCGATGCGGCGCGGCGCCGCCAGCCAGCTAAGGACGGGGAACGCCGCGGGGGCGGCGCGCCGGGCCGTTTTGGGCGCGCTGCGTTTCTACAAGCGATGGATCTCGCCGATGCTGCCCTCGGCGTGCCGCTATTACCCCACCTGTTCGCAGTACATGTTTCAGGCGGTGGAAAAATACGGAGCCGCGCGCGGGATCTGGATGGGAATCCAGCGGCTGGCGCGATGCCATCCGTTCCATGCGGGGGGATTCGATCCGGTCCAATAACGGTCTTCAGTAGTTATGGAAAAGAATGAAATGTCGATGGAGACGCGGCTGCTGCTGGCGTTTCTTCTGATGGGATTGGTGCTGTTTGGCACGCAGTACTTTTATAAGCCGCCCCCGGCGGCGAAGCCTCCGGCCAAGACGCAGGGCAGCCCAGCGCAGACGAACACGGCTCCCGATGCGCCACCGGTTCGGAAGACTCCGGCGCCCGAAGTGACGGAAGGGGCCGAAGTTCCCGGACAAATACACGCCGATAGAGAAGAAACGCTGGCTATCGACACGGACTACTACCACGTTGAATTTTCCAATAAAGGCGCGGTGGTGCGGAGCTGGATTCTCAAAGCGTATAAGGATCACAACGGCAAGCCGCTCGAACTGGTGAACCCGCAGGCGCTTGAAAGGGCGCCGGCGCCTTTTTCGCTGGCCTTCCGGAACGCCCCGGCAAACGATCCCAACAGCGGTCTGTTCATGGTGAAGCGCGCCGGCAACGAGGTCGAGTTCGAATACTCCGACGGCCGGATGCGGGTGAAGAAGTCGTTCGCGTTTCAGCAGAAGAGCTATCTGGTCGCGGTCCGCAGCGAGGTGACCGAGAACGGGGCGCTGGCGCCGCATACCCTGGAATGGCGCGGAGGATTCGGCGACCAGAGCATCAGCAACGCCGCCTCAACCGAGCACGCCGTCTATTACGATCAGTCGAATTCGAAACTGTACGAGAAAGACGCCAAGGAGGCGAAGAACGGCCCGGTGAGTTTCAGCGGGCAGTTTTCCTTTGCCGGAATCGAGGATCAGTTTTTCGCCGGCGTATTCCTGCCGGAGAAGCCCGGGCCGATGGAGATTACCGTTTATTCGGACGCGGCGCCGGCAGCGGGCGGGGGCGATCAGCCGCGGGTTGGAGCGGCGGTGGGCGGCGACGGCGTCAACGCGTTTTCGCTGTTTGTGGGGCCGAAAGACACGGATCTGCTGGGCAGGGTGGACAAGAAACTGGAATCCCTGATCGACTGGGGCTGGTTTGAAATCATCGCCAAACCGCTGTTCCTGGTGATGAACTGGACGGCGGATCACTGGATTCACAACTGGGGCTGGACCATCATCCTGGTGACGGTGGTGATCACCATGGCGCTGTTTCCGCTGCGGATTTCGAGCATGAAATCGGCCAGGAAGATGCAGCGGCTGCAGCCGCAGATCAAGGCGATTAACGAAAAATACAAAAACGTCAAGCTCAACGATCCGCGCAAGCAGGAGCAGAACGAAGAGCTGATGGCGCTGTACAAGCGCGAGGGCGTCAATCCGGTCGGCGGATGCCTGCCGATGCTGATTCAGCTTCCGTTTCTCTACGCCTTCTACCGCGTGCTGGCGGTTTCGATCTCGCTGCGCGGCGCGGGCTGGCTGTGGGTGCACGACCTGTCGCAGCCGGAAACGCTGCCGATCCGCATGCTGCCGGTGATCCTGATCATCACGCAGTTTCTGACGCAGAAGATGACGCCGGCGCCGGGCGTCGATCCTTCGCAGCAGAAGATGATGATGTTCATGCCGCTGGTGCTCGGCTACATGTTCTATTTTTTGCCGAGCGGGCTGGTGTTATACTACCTGACTAGCAATCTGGTGGGCATATTGCAGCAGTGGATGTTGAATCGTGGCGCAACGCCGGCGCCGGCGGCCGTTGACGCCAAGCCGGCGGCGAAAAGGAAGAAATAACGTCCCGTGTCGGCAAAGTACAGCCTGGCCCAAGCCAAACCGCGCATCGACGAGTTTTTGGGCAACATTTTCCGGCTGGCCGGATTCGATCTGAGTTATTCGGTAGTGGAAGGCGAGACGCCGCACCCGGATTTTGAAAACCCGGACCTGCTGGTCCGCTTCAGCGGTCCGGACGTGGATCTTCTGCTGGCCAATAAGGCGGAACTGCTGCTGGCGTTGGAGCAGTTGACGATGGAGGCGCTCGGCATGCCGGCCGAGGAGCATTCGCGGCTGTGCTTTGACGCCAACGACTATCGCGTGCTGCGCATCGAGGAACTGCGCATGAGCGCGCTGGCGGCGGCCGAGCGGGTGAAGAAGACGCGCGTGCCGTTCCACTTCAGCCCCATGAACAGCCGGGAGCGGCGAATCTTGCATTTAGCCCTGCGCGACCAAACCGAGGTGCGGAGCGAAAGCGTCGGCATGGGATGGATCCGCCAGGTGGTGGTGGTTCCCTCGGATATGAAGACGCTGCCGGAGCCGATTCGCCCGCCCCGCCCGCGGCCGGAGGAAGACCGCCCGCGGCGGCCGTTCGGGCGTGGAGACCGGCGCGGAGGCCCGCCGAGACGGACTCGCGACCGGCCAAGGTGACCGCCGGGAATCGACGCTTCTAAAGCAGGGCTGAAGCCCGTCCGGCAAATCCAGAGTGCGGATCAAGGATACGATTGTTGCGATTTCCACTCCGCCGGGACGCGGCGGAATCGGGGTGGTGCGCCTTTCCGGCGGGGAATCGCGCGCGATTGCGGAGCGCATCCTACGATTTCCTGAGGGACACGCGTGGCGGCCATGGACGGCGTCGCTGGCGGAGTTGGTCGACGAGAGCACGCGCGCCGTCGATCAGGCCGTTGTCACCTATTTCGCCGCGCCGCGATCGTATACGGCGGAAGATCTGGTGGAGATCTCCTGCCACGGTTCCCCGGTGGTGCTGCGCTTCGCGCTGGAGCGGGCCTGCGCGGCCGGAGCGCGCCTGGCCGAGCCGGGCGAATTCACGCTGCGCGCGTTTCTGAACGGCCGGATCGACCTGCCGCAGGCCGAAGCGGTGCGCGATCTGATCGAGGCCACCACGCTGTATCAGGCGCGCGTGGCGGCGCAGCAGGCCGAAGGCTCGGTCTCGCGGCGTTTAAAGCCGATCAAGGAGCAGATGCTCGAACTGATCGCCCTGCTCGAAGCCGGGATCGATTTTGCGGAGGATGATATCAGCGTCGCGCCGGCTTCGGAAATTTTGCGGAGTCTGGAGCCGATTCGCGCCGGAGTGGGCCAGCTCGCCGCCAGCTTCGCTTACGGAAAATTGGTGCACCAGGGATTCACGCTGGCCATTGTCGGGCGCCCCAACGTCGGCAAGAGCAGCCTCTTTAACCGGCTGCTCGAACAGGATCGCGCGATTGTGACGGATATTCCGGGCACCACCCGCGATCTGGTTTCGGAGACGGCCTCGCTCGAGGGGATTCCGGTAAGAATGGTCGATACGGCGGGGATCCGCCAGGCGGCGGACGTGATCGAAAACCTGGGGATCGAGCGAAGCTATCAGGCGATGGCGGATGCCGACGTCACCCTGGTGGTGGTGGACGCGTCGCGTGCGCCGGAGGCCGAGGATATGGAGCTGATCGGGCGCGCCCGCGCCCGAGGCAAGAGCCTGCTGGTGGGAAATAAATGCGATCTGGGACGCGCGGGCACGCTGGACGGCATGATCGCCGTCTCGGCGCTCACCGGCCAGGGAGTTTCGGAGCTGCGGCGCGCAATCGCCGAATTGATCGCGCCGCCGGGGCGCTTGGAACAGGAGGGCGGGTTCATCACCAGCTTGCGTCATGAGCAGCTCCTGCGCGAATCCTGCCAGGCGCTGGATCAGGCGCGGCGGGCTGTGGATTCGGGCATTCCCCATGAAATGCTGCTGCTCGATCTGTACGCGGCGCTGCGGCCGATCGACGCGATCACCGGAGCGACGACGGCGGACGATATCCTGAACCGCATCTTTTCGACGTTTTGCATCGGCAAGTAGCGGGAGCGGCGGCGCGCCAACAGGATCTGCGGATCGGCTTGCGGAGGAGGCCGCAGGCCGAATGGGGGGCGATGCCCGCCGGAGGATAAAAATAGTCGTATGGACCGTGAGCACTTTTACCGGCTGATGAAGGGGGAAGGCACCTTCGATTACGAACGGTATCTGAACACGCCGGCGTTGCTCGCCTGCCAGAAGCCGTTTGCCCAGCTTTGCAACGGCGACGAGCTGCAATTTCAGATCGTCCATCAGGTGGAGGAGCTGTGGATGAAGCTCATCGCCTATACGCTGCTCGACATCGACGACTATTTGCAGCAGCAGAACACCCCTCGCGTGCTGACGCTGTTCCGGCGGGTGCATCTGGCGCTGCGGCTCATGACGGACCAACTGGGACTGCTCGAGACGATGTCGCCCAAGGAGTATCAGGAGATCCGGCTGCAACTGGGACAGGGAAGCGGCCAGGAATCGCCGGGATTTCGCGTCTTGTTGAAGATGCCCTATCCGTTATGGGAGTCGTTCTCCAAGCATTATCTGGAACCCAGCGGTTTGACCGTCGAGAAGATTTACAACTCCGAATACAGCCACTCCGCCGCCTACGTGGTGGCCGAAGCGCTGGCGGAGTTCGACGAGCTTTTTCAGAAGTTCCGGTATCATCATTTGCAACTCATCCACCGGACCATCGGGCTGGGAGCGAAGTCGCTCAAGGGCCGGCCGGTCGAGCTGATTGAAAACGGGCTGAAGGTGCAGTTCTTTCCCCAACTGTGGGAGATTCGCAATCAAATGACCGATGCCTGGGGAGCGCGCTACGGAGTCCGGCGCGAGCCGATCGGAGAACCCTGATGTTCGAGGAGTTGAGGCCGCAATTCCCCATTCTCCGCAACAGAATCTATCTCTATAGCTGCTCGCAGGGCGCGTTCTCCGACGCGGTTGAGGAGGGAATGAACCGGTACCGGGAGAGCTGGCGGACGTCGGCCGACCCGTGGCAGGACTGGATGGGGGCCTACGAGGATCTGCGGCGGAAATTCGCGGCCTTCATCAACGCGGCGCCGGAGGAGATCGCGATCGTGACCAGCGCTTCGGCGGGCATCAACCCCATCGCCTCGGCCCTTTCCTTCCGCCAGCGCGACAAAGTTGTGATGAGCGAGCACGAGTTTCCGACGGTGGGGCAGATCTGGCTGGCGCAGCAGGCGCGCGGAGCGAAGATCCGGTTCCTCGACCACCCGGCCACGGCGGAGTGCTACGCTGCGGCGATCGATGAGCGGACGGCGATCGTTCCGCTGACCCAGGTTTCGTATTTAGACGGCTTCCGCGCCGACGTCGGCGAGATTACACGAATCGCCCACCAGCGCGGCGCCCTGGTGTTTCTGGACGGTTTTCAGGACTGTGGCACGCGGCCGGTCGACGTGAAGGCGCTGGACGTCGATTTTTTCGTCACCGGTACGCTGAAGTATTTATTGGGACCGGCGGGGCTGGCGTTTTTGTACGTCCGCCGCGAGCTCATCGAAAAAATCCATCCGGTGGTGACGAGCTGGATGGCGCAGCGCGACGTCTTCGCCTTTGACGCAAAGCGGCTGGATCCCGCGCCCGAGGCGCGGCGGTTCGAGGGCGGATCGCCGCCGGTTCCCAATATTTACATGGCGCTTCCCGCCCTGGATCTTTTGAGCCGCGCAGGTCTGGACCGGATCGCTTCGCATATCGAAACGCTGGCGCGGACCTTTCATGAGGGCGCGCGCGAAATGAGAATTCAAAGCAAGACGCCGCGGGCAAGCGTGGGGCCGCTGATCGTGCTGCGGTCGAAAGACGCGCCGGCGATGGCGGCGCGCTTGACCGAGCGCGGCTTCGTGGTTTCCTCCCGCCGCGACGGTGTGCGGTTTTCCTTCCACCTGTACAATTCCCTGGAGGACGTCCACGCGGCCCTGCGGGCGCTGGAAAACAATCTCGACTTGATGGAGCGGGAGTGAACTTTCACAGCCTCGGTGATCGCCGCGATTGTGATCACCACGGGTTTCCTCGAGGAATGCGGGTGACCACGCTTCGCCGGACTGCCGTGGCTGGTTGTGTTAACCATGGGATATTTGGCGGTGCGGCGAAAGCGCGTGTCCGCCATGAATAACTCGAAGCCGAGGAGTGAATCATGGCCGAGAATCTGCTGGCGCAGTTGCTGGAAGCGCTGGCCAAAGGATCGATTCGCGTGGTCGATTTGACGCAGCCGCTGAATGCGGCCACGCCGGTGATCCAGTTGCCTGCCGAATTTGGCCAGTCCCGCCCGTTTCGCCTGGAGGAAATCTCCCGCTACGACGAGCGGGGTCCGGCCTGGTACTGGAATAATTTTTCCTGCGGCGAACACACCGGCACCCATTTCGACGCCCCGGTCCACTGGGTGACGGGAAAGGATTATCCGGGCAACGCGGCGGATTCGATTCCTCCCAAGCGGTTCCTCGCGCCGGCCTGCGTCATCGATGTATCCGCCAAGGCGGGCGAGGATCCCGATTTTCTGCTGACGCGCGCGCACGTGGAAACCTGGGAGCTGCAATATGGCCGCATCGAGGCCGGATCGTGGGTGCTGATGCGCACGGGCTGGTCGCGCAAGAGCGCGCCCGATTTTCTGAATATTCAAAACGACGGCGCGCACGTGCCCGGGCCCCATCCCGAGCTGATCCCGTTTTTGGCCAAGGAGCGCGACGTGATCGGCTTCGGGAGCGAAGCAGTCGGCACCGACGCGGGCCAGGCCTTCCGCTTCGACCCGCCGTTCCCCTGTCACCATGGAATGCACGGATCGAATAAATTCGGCCTCGCCAGCCTCACCAATCTGGAAGAGCTGCCGCCGAAAGGAGCGATGGTGATCGCGGCGCCGCTAAAAATTGTGAATGGATCGGGCAGTCCCTGCCGGGTGCTGGCGCTGGTGGAAAATGGCTGAACGGTCCTTCAAGAAGGAGGTCGAAAAGCTGCGCCTTGGCGCGGGCGCGGAGTTTCGCGGGGAGGGCATTCTGGCGGTCGCCAAGGCGCTGCTCCAGTCCGGGGTATCCTATGTCGCCGGTTATCAGGGCGCGCCGATCTCGCACCTGATGGACGTGCTGGCCGACGCCAACGATATTCTGGAGGAGCTCGGCGTGCATTTCGAGCAGAGCGCCTCGGAAGCGGCCGCGGCGGCGGCGCTGGCGGCCTCGGTTAATTATCCGTTGCGCGGAGCAGTGACCTTCAAATCGACGGTCGGCACCAATGTCGCCTCCGACGCGCTGGCGAACCTGGCCTCGGGCGGCGTCCTGGGCGGTGCCCTGATCATCGTCGGGGAGGATTACGGCGAAGGATCGAGCATCATGCAGGAGCGCTCGCACGCTTTCGCGATGAAGTCGCAGATCTGGCTGCTGGACCCGCGGCCGAATCTTCCCTCAATCGTCCGCGCGGTGGAAGACGGGTTCGATTTTTCCGAAGCCACTCATACGCCGGTGATGCTCGAGCTGCGCATCCGCGCCTGCCACCTGCGCGGGCGCTTTGTCGCCAAGGACAATGTGCGGCCGAAGTTCACCCGGAAGGACGCGATCGAAAACCCCGCGCGCGACGCCAGCCGCATCGTGCTGCCGCCTTCCACTTATCTGCACGAGCAGGAAAAGATCGCTGAAAGATGGCCGGCGGCGGCGCGCTTCATCCAGGACCGCGGGCTGAACGAGATTTTTCACGCCAGCGCGCGCGATTTCGGGGTCATTTTGCAGGGCGGCATGTACAATACCGTGGCGCGCGGCCTTCAACTGCTCGGCCTGGCGGACGTTTTCGGTGATACAAAAATTCCACTTTATGTTTTAAACGTGACTTACCCGCTGGTGGACGAGGAAGTGAAGCGGTTCTGCGGCGGCAAGCGGGCGGTTCTGGTGGTGGAAGAAGGCCAGCCCGATTTCCTGGAGCAGAATCTGCACGCCATTCTGCGCAAGGCGGAACTGGCCACCAGGATACACGGCAAGGACTTGCTGCCGATGGCCGGCGAGTACACCCCGTCGGTGGTGACGGGCGGCCTGCTGAAGTTCGTCGAAAAATACGGGCCGGAGCTGATCGACCGCGCCCGTCTTCCCGGCCTGGTGAAACCCCTGCCGCTGCCGCCGGTGCAGTTGGACCGCCACGTGCAGCCCCGTCCGCCGTCGTTCTGCACCGGCTGTCCGGAGCGGCCGATCTTTACCGCCCTCAAGCTGGTGGAACGCGAGTTGGGACCGCATCATGTGAGCTGCGATATCGGCTGCCATCTCTTCTCCATCCTGCCTCCCTTCAACACCGGCGCGACCACCATGGGCTACGGGCTGGGCTGGGCGGGCGCCGCGGCGCTTCAATCGCCAGACAGCCGCAAGCGCGCCATCGCCTTCATGGGCGACGGCGGATTCTGGCACAACGGATTGACCAGCGGCGTCGGCAACGCGGTTTTCAACCGGAGCGACAGCGTGCTGGTGGTGGTGGACAACAGCTACACGGCGGCGACGGGCGGCCAGGATCTACTCTCCTCGCGAGGCGCCAATCCGCTCCGGACCACGCGGCAGTCCATCGCCGATGCGGTGCGCGGGGTCGGAGTCCGCTGGATCCGCACGATCGACCGGACGTATGATGTGGGCCGGATGCGGGATACGCTGCGCGAGGCGCTGACCACGGCGGAACGCGGGCCCAAGGTGATTGTGGCCCGCAGCGAGTGCGCGTTAAACCGCGAGCGCCGCGAAGGTCCCGCCAGGCGGAAGGCCGCCGGCCAGGGCCGGCGCGTGGTGCGCCAGCGGTTCGGCGTCGATGCGGAGACCTGCACCGGCGATCATTCCTGCATCCGGCTCTCCGGCTGTCCTTCGCTCACCATCGCGCCCAACCCCGATCCGCTGCGCTCCGATCCAGTGGCGGCGGTCATCGAGAGCTGCATCGGCTGCGGGTTGTGCGGCGAGGCGGCGCATGCGGCGGCGCTGTGCCCGTCGTTCTATCGCGTGGACACCATCTCGAATCCCAGCGCGTGGGAGCGATTCGCGTGGCGCCTCCGGCAAACCGTGATCGGCTGGTTGCAGAGATGACCGAACAGCGGCCGGTCACGATCGCGATTCTCGCGATGGGCGGGGAAGGCGGCGGCGTGCTCGCCGACTGGATCGCCGATTTGGCGGAGCACGCCGGCTACGACGCGCAGGCGACATCGGTGCCCGGCGTGGCCCAGCGCACCGGATCGACGATCTATTATCTGGAGATCTTTCCCCGCGCCGCGGGCAGGCAGCCCGTGTTTTCGCTCACGCCGGTTCCGGGCGAAGTCGACGTGGTGATCGCCTCGGAGCTGATGGAGGCGGGCCGCGCTGTGCAGCGCGGGCTGGTGACGCCGGATCGAACTGTACTGATCGCTTCGACCCATCGCGTTTATTCGATCGCCGAGAAGAGCGCGATGGCCGACGGGCGCGCGGATCCGGCCAAGCTTCTCCAGGCGTGCTCCGCCGCGGCGCGGGTCCTGATCGCCCGCGACTTCGCGCGGCTGGCCGCCGGGACGCGGAGCGTCATCAGCGCGGCGCTGTTCGGCGCGCTGGCGGCTTCGCGCGTGCTGCCCTTCGAGCGCGACCGGTTTGAAGAGGCGATCCGGCGCGCCGGAGTGGGGGTCGAGGCGAGCCTGCGGGCCTTCCGCTCCGGCTTCGACGCCGAACCGGAGCCGCCGGAACCAGCGCCGGAACCCCCGCAGGTTCCGGAAGCGATCGCCCACCGAATCGAGAGCGAGTTTCCGCAGGAAAGCTGGACTACTTTGCGGCTCGCCGCTCATCGGCTGGTGGACTACCAGGATCCGGCATACGCCGCCGAGTATCTGAACCGTCTGGCGGCGGTGCGCGACGCCGATGATCATCCGTTCCCTCTGCTCAATGAGGCGGCGCGGCAACTGGCTTTGTGGATGTCCTACGAAGACGCGATACGAGTGGCGGATTTGAAGATCCGGAAGGCGCGCGCCGGCCGGATCCAGAAAGAGGCCCGCGCCGAGCCCGGAGAGATCGTCCGGATCCACGAATTTTTGCATCCGCGCGCCCAGGAGATCGCCGATATTCTGCCGCCGGCGCTCGGCAGGCGGGTGCTCGCAAGCGGATGGGTAAGGCGGCTGACCAAACGCGGCCGGATCGTCGAAACCACTTCGATTCATGGTTTTTTGCAGCTCTACTTCCTGGCGCGGATGCGCCCGCTGCGGCGGCGGTCTCTGCGCTTCGCCCGCGAACAGGAGAAGATCGGCGAATGGCTCGCGTTGATCGTGCGCGCCGCCGCGCGCGACCGCGAGCTGGCGCTGGAGATCGCCCGCTGCGCTCAATTATTGAAGGGATACGGGGCCGCGCGGCTGCTCGGCGAACGCAACTTCGACGCGATCCTGGCCGAGTCGCGTACTCTCGGCGGCGCCGGAGCGGCCGAACGAGTGAGAATCCTGCGGGAAGCCGCTCTCGCCGACGATACCGGAGAAACACTGCGGAACGCTCTGGGCCCGCCGCGGCCTCTGCGCAGCGAATCCGGGAAATGAGGGAACCTCTCTCGGGCCGGGCCGGAGGCGCTACTTGGCGTTCCTGGCCTTTAACTGCTCGGCGCGGGCCTTTTCGTTGGTCGCAAACCTCTGCACTACCGGATTCAGATTGGGCGTCGCCAGCACTTTGTTGAGCTCGGCGATTCCCTCGTCGTATTTGCCCAGTTCGTCGTAAGCGGTCGCCAGGCGCACCATCGTTGAAGGATCGGGCGTCGCGCTGTCGTCCACCGCGGTTTTGAATTCACTGGCCGCGACGTCGTATTTCTTTTGCACCATCGCGATCAGGCCGAGGTTGCTATGGGCCTGCGCCGTCGCATCCTTCTTGTACGCCTCCCATTTATCGTCGGGCAGGTTCGGATTCGGCTTGGGAGCGGTCTTGATGATGTTCAGCGCGTCGTTGGAGAGTTTGGTCGCGCGCGCAAGTTTTTCGTCCTTATCCAGGTCATTTTCGCGGGTGCCGCGGGCCAGCTCGCCCGATACCACCAGCATCGCGTCGAAATTCTTCGGATCGGCTTCGATCGCGTCATTGCCGTAGGCGATCGCCTTGGCGGAATCGCCCATGCGCTGCGCGGCGTCGGCGGCCATGTACAGCGCCGTCGACTTCAACTGCGAATCGGCGAAACTGGTGACGAAATTATCCACCGCTTTGATGCGATCCTGCGCCGTGGTGGCGTTCTGAATCGCCATGAACGCGTCGTACTCTTTCTTCGAAACCTTTTTCTGCGCCGCCGCCCAGCCGGCCGCCATTAACAATCCGGCCACGCAGGCCGCTAACCTGGTCCTCATCGTTGCTGCTCCTTATTTTTTGGTGAAAGCTTCCTTTAATCCTTTTTCCGCGGCCTGGCGCACCGTATCCGGCGCGCCTTCCACGGCCAATGCCTGTTTATAAAATTCCTGCGCCTGTTCGCGGTCGCTTTGCGAATCGGCCAGCCGCGCCAGATACAGAAGACTCCAGGACCGCGTCGCCGGATCGGGCTGAAGCTCCAGAACCTTGCGGAACAGACGGTCGCCCAGCTCCGGATCGCGCTCCAGCACCGCGATGCGCGCCAGACCATAATACGCCTTTGCGTGCAGCGAAGGGTCCGCGGTCTGCTGAAGCGCGGCGAGATAGCCCTGTTTGGCCTGCGGCAGATCGCGGCGGAGGTAGGCCTGCTCGGCCTCTTCCAGCGTCTTGGCCACCCCGGTCGGGGCGGGCGGCGCGGCTTCGCAGGTGATGCGGCGGACGCGCCGGGCCGGCGGCTGCTCATAAAAATCGATGTGATCCAGGCGCTTCTCTTCCCGCGCCATGTCGATTCCCTTGATCAGCTCCGGGAAGAACAGGCGCATCGCTGTCTCCTGCGACTCATAAACCGCCAGCAGCTCGGCGAGCGCCGGTGTGAGCACGTAGCCTTCGCGCAGCGCCTGTTCGATCAGCGCCGGATTCTTGTCGATCCGCGCCTCGATCGCCTTCACCATGCAGACCGTGGTGAGGAGAATAAAATCGGACTTGTACTGCTGCTCCAGAATCGGCGAGCCGAGCGCGTAATCGCCCACCGCGTGCTTGCTCTTCACAATCGAGGAATACTTCAGGCTCAGCGGGTCGATCAGATAGAGCAGATACGCGTGGCGGATCTCCTCGATGGGCAGATCGGCCGGATCCGGGCTGGCGGGCGTAACGACGACGTAGAAATCGTCCCCGTAATTCCGGATCTGCACCTGGTTCGGCGCGCCGAGCAGGTCCAGATAAACCACAAAGCGCCGCCCCAGGTAACCCGCCGTATCGTTCCGCAGGTATGCGTTCACTTGCAGCACCGCGCGCGCCACTCCCGGCTGAAGCTGGCCCAGCGCCTGTTCATAGGCCGGCTGCACGCGCTTCCACAACTCGTCCAGCCGGGCCTCGCGGTAGAACGCCACCAGCAGCGGAGTGAATCCGTCCAGCGCGGCCACGTCCGGAGGCAGTGCTTCGACCGGATATCGGTACGAAAAATCCGGCGGCGGATGGATGCTCAGCGCGTAGGAAACATACTGCGTCAGCTCGTCGGCCTTCTTATCCGGCCGGTGCTCGCGAAGGAAACGCTCCAGCGGCTCGACGCTCTTCAGCTTCTGCGCCCGGAAATAATTCCGGATCTGGGCCCGCAGCGGCGAGGTCTTTTCGACGCATTCGGTGCCCTGGTCGAATCCCGCCACATTGATGGCGGTCATCACGTCGAACATCGCCTCGCTTGCGTCAAGCTGGTTTCCCGCTTCGGCCCGCTTTGCCTGCGCGGGTTTCTGCTGCGCCGGTGTCGCGAGCGCGAGGGCGAAAAGCGGAATCAGGACGCGGCCCACGAGAACCTCTTTATTCCCCCAGTATATCGAGAGCGCCTTGCAGCTCGCTTCTGGCGTGCGGATCCGCCGCATGGTCGATCCCGCGCCGGTAATATTCGCGCGCCTCCTCGATCCGCCCCATTTTTTCCAGGGTCTGGCCGCCGTGAAATTACGCGGCCGAATAAGAGGGATCCTTGGCGACAATCGCGGCGAACTCTTCCATCGCCTGCTCGAATTGGCCTGCTTTCACGTATTCCATCGCCAGGCCGTACCGCGCGAAACAGTTGTCCGGGCTTTGCGCCAGCAGGCTGCGCAGCGCCTCGATTCGGGAATTTGCGTCCAAAATGTTAGGATACCGCTGTGGCGTGCCCCTTTTTCGTACCGGCCGAGCCGCTCGGAGGCGGGCGCTGGCTGCGCGCGCCGCGCTTCCCGCTGGGCGAGGCATACCGGGGCGTCTGCCAGGCGCGGGCGGAGCCGTTCACGCCCCCGGAGTCCTGGCTGGAGGAGATTTGCAACTGCGGCTACGCGCGCCGCCGCTGCGGACGATTCCCGGCCGGCGCCCCCGACGCCGTGCGCTTCTCTCTTCTTGGCGAAGACCATCAGAGCATTCAAATCGTCTACATTGTGGAGCGCGATCACGCGCCGCAGTCCCACGGCACGCTGCAATATTGCAAAGCGACCGCCGGACTGTCCCCCGCGGCGGGCCGGTTGGAAGCCCAGGCGCGGGCCTTCATCGCCGCGCATCTGCGGCGCGCCAGCCAAGAAGGGCGGCAGCCGTCCGGCGCAGAGCTTTCCCGCCGGAGCTAGGATGGTCGTATGGCCGCTGCGCCGGACCGGTACGACTCGCCGGTGGTCGACTTGCGTTCGGTTTCCGCCGAAAGCCTGGCGCCGCTGCTTGAAGAAGAGATCGCCGCCTGGCGCGACGAGCTCGATTGGGATCTGCGCGCTTCCGTCGATCTGGTGCGCCGCTTCGTGCATATGCAGGCGCTCAGCGGATTCGCGCTGCGCCACGGCCGCGAGGTGTTCGGCTACTCCTACTACGTCTGCGAGGATAGCAAGGGGCTGGTCGGCGACGTCTACGTCAAGCGCCAATATCGCACGGTGGAGGCGGAGAACGCGCTGCTTCAAGCCGCCCTCGACGCGATGTGGCGCACGCCGGGAATCCGCCGCGTCGAAGCGCAGTTGATGATGATCACTTCGCCGCTCCGCCGGCCCGTGCCCCACCCGGCGGTGTTCCGGTCCTTTCCGCGGTGCTTCATGGAAGCGCCGTTGGCCGGAACCGCCCGGCTGCCGGTGAAACGTTTGCCCGGCATCGACATTCATCGCTGGCACCCGTCGCGGCAGGAGGAGAGCGCCCGCTTGATCGCGGCGGCCTATCGCGGCCACGTCGACAGTTTGATTAACGACCAGTACCGCTCGGTCACCGGAGCCCGCCGTTTCCTGATGAATATCGTGCAATACCCGGGCTGCGGAACCTTCTATGCCCCGGCCTCCTACGCCGCCGCGGACGCCGCCTCGGGCGAGTTGCGCGGCGTCTCGCTGGCAAGTCTGGTCTCCCCCGATGTTGGCCACATTACCCAGATCTGCGCCGCCGCATCGGAGCGCGGCCGCGGCCTGGGCTATGAATTGATGCGCCATTCCCTGCTGGCGCTGGCCGCCCACGGACGCCGCAAGGTGAGTTTGACCGTTACGGCTTCCAATGAAAGCGCGATCCGCTTATACCGCGGCATGGGCTTCGCCAATATCCGCGATTTCGCGGCCTACGTCTGGGATCCCGCCCCGCCGGCCCAGTAGTGACGAACCGGCCGCGGATGTTAGCTTAGAACAAGTATCTGCTTATGGCTTGGTTCACACGACAGAAACCCGGTGTGCAAGGCGGCGCGGAGGGAGAAAAGAAGGTCCGCACGGAGGGTCTGTGGCTGAAGTGCGAAAGCTGCGGGCAGATCATCTGGAAAAAGGCGCTCGACGAGAATCATCAGGTTTGCCCCAACTGTGAACATCATTTCCATCTGGACGCGCGCGCCCGGCTCGCCCTGCTGTTCGACGGCGGCGTTTATACCGAGCACGACTCTGCGCTGGTCTCCACCGACCCGCTGCGGTTTGCCGACGCCAAACCCTACACTGAACGGCTGGCGGCGATGCAGCGCGCCACCTCCCTTTCCGACGCCCTGATTTCCGCCTCCGGCACGCTTGAAGGACGTCCGGTGAACATCTGCGCGATGGAGTTGAAGTTCATCGGCGGCAGCATGGGCGCTGTGGTCGGCGAAAAGATCACCCGGGCCATCGAGCGCTCCATCGCCGACCGGCATCCGGTCATCATCGTCTCCGCCTCCGGCGGCGCCAGAATGCAGGAAGGCGCCGTCAGCCTGATGCAGCTCGCAAAGATTTCCGCCGCGCTGATGCGGCTGGTGAAGCCGGCGTGCCCTACATCAGCGTGATGACCGATCCGACCACCGGCGGCGTCACCGCAAGCTTCGCCATGCTCGGCGACTTGAATCTCGCAGAGCCGGGCGCGCTGATCGGCTTTGCCGGACCCCGCGTCATCGAGCAGACCATCCGCCAGAAACTGCCTGAAGGGTTTCAGCGAAGCGAGTTTCTGCTGGAGCACGGCTTTCTGGACGCCGTGGTGAAGCGGTCCGAAAT
This sequence comes from Terriglobia bacterium, assembly GCA_021324615.1. Taxonomy (GTDB): domain Bacteria; phylum Acidobacteriota; class Terriglobia; order Bryobacterales; family Bryobacteraceae; genus Palsa-187. The sequence goes on from JAJPIT010000035.1 coordinate 19,330, forward strand.
GAAGAACTACATCGCCCGCGCGCTCAACTTTTTCTGCGCCTGAGCCCGCCTCAGCTCTTGAAGCGATCGTCGATTTCCACCTGATAGCCGCTGGCCAGGCGATTGCTTTCGTTGGCCATCCCTACCACCGCCATCAGCTCTGCAAACTGCGCGTCGGTCATGCCGGCCTTGCGCGCGGCGGCGGTGTGCGAGGCGATGCAGTAGGCGCACTGATTACTGGCGCTGACGGCGACGTAGATCATCTCCTTGGTGAGCGCGTCGAGCGCCCCCGGAGCCATGATCTGCTTCACCGACTCCCAGGTCCGCCGCAGCGTCGCCGGATCGCGCGCCAGCGCTTTCCAGAAGTTGTTGACGTAGTCGGTCTTTCGGGTGCGCATGATGTCGTCATAGACCGCGCGCACTTCCTCGCTTGCATCCGAATATTCGATCAGTCCCAGCGTAGCCATAGTCCATGGTGCCCGGGGCGGGACTTGAACCCGCACTCCCGTTGCCGGGAAAAGGATTTTAAGTCCTTTGCGTCTGCCGGTTTCGCCACCCGGGCAATGCGATTGAACCCCTCAGCCATCATAGCCGAGCGGGACTTCAATCCGGCGCCCCCTGGCGGATTCCCGGGCGATTGCGCGAAAGCAAAACAGTCCCCGCAAACCGGCAACATCCCCGCGACTCCGGGACAGCCGGCTGCCCGCGCGCCACGCCGGATGCTCAGAGCAGCTTCAACGTGGCGACCTTCAGGACGCCGTTCTCCACTTCGCCGGTGACCTCCACCCGGATATCCGTATCACGCTTCGACAATTTCAACGCTTCCACCGCCTTGCGGTTTCCCGCCGCGTCGAAGGGAAGAAACTGAAGGTCGGTCGTATAGATCCCGTACCCGCTCTTTTCGCATTGCGGCGCGCGCAGGCACTCGCGTGTATGCGCTTCGGCGGCAAGCATGCCTCCTTGGATCGAGGGCCCGTCCAGCGAGCCGGTGGAGATCGTTTCCTCGGCTTTCGACGAGCAGTCCTTGTCGAGCAGCACGCCTTTGAATTCAGCGGCCCGCGCAGGTAACACCAACACCGGAACCAGAAACACGAACCATCGCAACATGGCTGAGACCGAGCAGACGCTCTCAGCCGATACTTAACATCCCGCCCCGAACAGTGTCAAGCGCCGGCGGAACCGGACGCGCGGCCGCTCCCGGCCGGAATGTTCACAGTAAAAAATGAGGGCCGCAAAAAGGTTTTGCGCGGCCCTCGCCTGGAATGGAACAGGGCTAACTGCTGATTGGATCGCGTATCCGGAATCTGTGTTTCGACAACCCGGCGCCTGCGCGCGTCCGGCGCCGCGCGAAGTTTCTCGCACAGATCCGCGGCGTAAACTTGAAAAGTATGCCAATACGGGTTCTTTTCCTTTTCTTTACTCTGGCCGGCGCGGCGTTTTGCGAAGTGAAAACGTTGACGCTGCGCGAGGCGGTGGATCTGGCGCTGAAACAGAATCCCGATTTGATGTTGGCCCGGCTGGACGAGCTGAAGGCGCGCCAGCAGGTGACCATCGCGCGCGATCCGTTCACCCCCAAGGTATACGCCGGCAGCGGCGCCGCCTGGACCAATGGCTTCCCGGCCAACATCGAGGGCCAGGCGCCGTCCATCGTGCAGCTCCGAACGCAGTGGACTTTGTTTAACCGCTCGCAAAGCTATCAGATCGCGGCCGAGAAGGAAAACCTGCGCACCGCCCAGATCGATTCGGGAACCAAGCAGGAAGACGTGCTCTACCGCGTGGCCGGATTGTACCTGGACGCCCAGCAGGCCGAGACCGCGCAGGAAGCGGCGCGGAGCGAAGTGGAAAACCTCTCCAAAGTGCTCGATCTGGTTCAGGCGCGCGTTCAGGAAAAGCGGGAGTTGCCGATTGAGGCGAGCCGCGCCAAGCTGGCTTTGGAGCGCGCCAAAAACTCGGCGGAGTCCTTCGCGCTGGATGCCTTGAACGCGGAGACGGCGCTGGCCGTGGCCCTTGGTTTGAATCCCGACGACCGGGTTCGGGCGGCCGGAGAGCCGGCGCAGTTTCCCATCCCGGAATCCGAGGAGCAGACCATCGCGCGCGCCATCGAGAACAGCCGCGCCTTGAAAAAGCTCGAATCGCAGATGCAGGCGCGGATGCTGGAGATCAAGGGATATCGCGCGCAGCGGCTGCCCAAGGTGGACGCGATCGCGCAGTATGAACTGTTCGCGAAATACTACTATCAGAACTACTTCACCACCTTCCAGCGCAACAGCGGCCAGCTCGGCGCCTCGATCGAAGTTCCCCTCCTGGTGGGAAAATCGGCGCGCGCCTATATCGAACAGGCGGACGCGGAACTGGCCAAGCTGCGTATCGAAACCGCCAACACCCGGGCTCAGATCACTGCCGATCTCCGGCGCGCCTACCAGGAAGTCAAGCGCGCCGAGAGCGCGCGCGATCTGGCGCAGGCCGACCTGGAGCTGGCGCGGGAGCAGGTTTCGATCAATCTGGCGCAGTACAACGAGGGCCGCCTGCCGATGGCGGCGCTCGAACAGTCGCGCGCGGTGGAAAGCGAAAAGTATCTGGCCCTCTACCAGGCCCGCAATCTGACCGAACGCGCGCGGCTCAACCTGCTGCATCTCAGCGGCATGCTGGAAACCGCCCTGCGCTAAATCTGGCCGGGGCGCTTTACGACGCGCAGATCGCCGCCTTCAAAGGACAGGACCCAGTCGTAGCTGGCCGGGTCGGGCGGGGGAGTTAGTTTACGGTCGAGATCGATGTTCAGACTGTGATCGTTCCAGACAAGCAGCGCCATGAATAGCGTGTCATAGCCTTCCCACGGATCGTGAAGGAATAATACGCGGCTGCGCGGGGGCGGCTTTGGCGCGGCCTTGATCTGGGCCAGAGTGATCATCGTCGGCTTGTGCCAATCCAGATAAGCCTGAGTCTGCGCGCGCCAGTACGGCACCGTGTACCAGGCTGCCAGACACGCCAACACCAGCGCCGCGGACCATGCGATCCGCGAACGTTTTCCGAACGGGATCGCGAAAAGCGACGCGGCCATCAGCGTCCACGCCAGCAGCGGAAGGTACAGGCCCGACTGTCCCCGCGGCTGAATCGTAAACGAGATGCCGAGCGTCGCCGTGGTCACCAGCACCCAGCACCACCACAGCTCCAGGCGGCGGGCGATCCAGCAGATCGCGGTAAGCGCCAGCCAGCAGAACACCAGCCGGCGGCTGGTGACGAACCAGTGGGAGTAAAACAGATCGTTCCAATAAATCCGGTTGTTCAGCAGGTAGCGGTGCAGGCTGAAATCGAGCCGATAGCCTTCCTGCTTGGCCAGCGGATTGGGACCCAAAAATTTTCCGACGGTGTAGACGCCCGAAATGGCGCACAACAGCAGCGGCAGGCGCAGCCGCCACGGCCTTTCGAACAGCAGTTCATACGCGAGCACCCATACCGAAGCGACCACGGCCAGTTCTTTCGAATCGAGCGCGGCGATAAAGGCGCAAACCACCAGCGCGGCGCGCGGGATCGAAAGCTCGCCCTGGCGCCGGAAACGCAGATAGAAAAACAGCATCAGCGCGACGAAGAAATACGCCAGAATGTCGTAGATCATCGACGTGTTGTAATAGATCGCGAGCATGGAGGCGTGCGCGGTGGCCAGCATCGCCGCCAGCGCCGCGGCGGCGCGCGATTGGACCAGCATCAGCGCCACGCCGTAGGTCAGAAAAATATTTCCGGCGATCAGCGCCAGCGCGCCAATGCGAAACGGCAGCGGCGTGAATCCGAAAAAGTGATAAATCGGCAGGTAGAACATCGCTCCTAAAGGACGATAAGCGGTGGTCCAGAACGTTACGATATCGGCGGCGCTGCGCCAGAAGCCGCGCAGCCAGTACTCGCCCGCGTTCATCGGATCGTCGGGAGCGAATCCGGCGCGCAGAGCGGGAATCGCGAACGACAAAAAATACGCCGCGATTGCGGCTGCCGCCAGCCAGGAAGCAATTCTGCCTTTCATCGCTTCTTTACAGGATTAACATGCAATCGCCGTAAGAGAAGAACCGGTAGCGCTGCTCCACGGCATGGCGGTAGGCGGCGAGCGTCAATTCGCGGCCGGCGAAGGCGCAGACCAGCACTAGCAGGCTTGATCGCGGCAGATGAAAGTTCGTGAGCAGCGCGCCGGTGCGGCGGAACTGGAATCCCGGATAGATGAACAGGTCGGTTTCCCCGCCGGGGGGACTTTCGATGGCGCGGACGCTGGTGGTGCCTACGGCGATCACGCGGCGCGCGCCGTCCATGGCGCGGACGGTTTCCGCAGGAACGACGAAGGATTCCGAATGGAGCCTGGCTTGTTCGATCACCTCGCCGCGCAGCGGCTGGAAGGTGCCCAGGCCGACGTGCAGCGTCACATGCGCGATCGCCGCTCCGGCCGCGCGGCAGGCTTCCAGGATCTCCGGAGTAAAGTGCAGCCCGGCGGTCGGCGCCGCCACCGATCCCCGCTCGCGCGCATATACGGTTTGATAACGCTCGCGATCTTCGCGGCGATCCTGGCGGCGGATGTAAGGCGGCAGCGGGACGTGTCCGGTCCGGTCCAGAACCTCGAACAGGTCGCCGCGCGGCCGCAGCCGGACGGTCCGCTCGCCAAAGGCGCCGCGCCCGAGGATCTCCACCGTCAGATCGTCCGAAATGAAGATGCGTTCGCCGCTGCGCATTTTTCGTCCCGGCCGCACCAGCGCTTCCCAGATCAGGCCGTCCGGTGAAATTTGCCGCGTGAGAAACACCTCCACCCGGCCGGTGCCATGCTCCCGCCGCCCGTAAAGACGCGAGGGAAAAACGCGCGAATCGTTCAGGATGAGGCAGTCGCCGGGCCCCAAATACCCGGGAAGATCGCGGAACCGCCGATCCTGCCAGGAGGCGGATGCGCGATCGAGCACCAGCATGCGCGCGCCGGCCCGATCTGGCAGGGGTTCCTGCGCGATCAGCTCCTCGGGAAGGTGATAATCAAACTCGGAGATCCGCAAATTCGTCCGGCACTGAGTTAAGGCGTTCCCCAATGGAACGGATTGAAGTCGCTTTTGTAATCGAAGGCGTCCAGTCCCTCGGATCGCTTCAGAAATCCCACCACCGCGTAGGTCACCGGCGTTGCGGCCACTTCATAGGCCACCTTGCCGAAATACGCCGACGCCGCCAGCTTCACCAGCGTGGACGCCGGAGCCGTGCCGGCAAATCCGATCAGCACCAGAATGACCGTATCGACGAACTGCCCGGTGACGGTGGAGCCGACCGTGCGCGTCCACAACATCCGTCCTCCGGTCCACAGCTTCATCTTGGCCAGCGTGAAGGAATTGGTGAATTCGCCGCACCAATACGCCACCAGGCTGGCGACGATCAGCCGCGGGATCTGGTAAAAAACCGTCGCGAAGGCCTGTTGATTTGGCCAACCCGGCGCGGGCGGAAGCCAAACGGTGATCAAGCCCATCACCGCAAGAAGCGTGTTGGCCAGAAAACCGATCCAGATGGCGCGCCGCGACGCCGCATAGCCGTAGACCTCGGTGAATACGTCACCGAAAATATAGGTGATCGGGAACAGAAGCTGCGCTCCGCTGATCACGAAGGGCCCGATCTGGCAGATCTTCTGCCCCACCAGATTGGAAATCAGCAGGACCACGATAAAGACGGCCAGCAGGAGATCGAAGTGGCGGTACGTCCGCAGATCGCGCGCCTGTGCCGCCGCCGGTTTGTCGGTCATGGGAATTTCATCTTAGCAGCCCGCCGGAACGCCGCCGGGGAGGAAATTCCTACTTGCTCCCCGCCAGGGGCGCGCCTCTGCGCAGCGGCAGCCGCAGATGGAGAACCTGCTCGCGGCGGCGCTCGTCATGGACGCTGCGCACCCGCGCGATCAGCAGATCGCGAAGCGAAACCATCCCCGCCAGGCGGCCGTCGCGATCCACCACGGGCATCCGCGTGAAACCGCTCTCGGCCATGCGCAGCACTACCATGCGAAGCGATTCGTCCGGATAGGCGACCACCGGAGTGGTCAACACGTCGCCAAGCAGCGTGCCGACTTCAGCCGATCCGGCAAGCTCGCGCAATCGCCGGCGCGTGATCACGCCCTTCAGACGCCGCTCGCCGTCGACCACCGGGAACAGATGCTGGCCGCGGCCCATCGGCTCGCGGATGAGCGTGGCGCGCAGCTCATCGACGGTCGCGCTGGCCGGAAACGCAACGATTTTCGTTCGCATCGCTTCACGGACGAACAGAATCTCCAGAGGATCGATGGCATACTCACGCGATAAGTGGAACCCGCGCCGCGCGACCTTCTCGGTCAGAATCGAGCGCTTCAACAGCAGCACCGTGGTGGCGTGGGCGAGCATCGCCGCCACCAGCAGCGGCAGCAGCACGGAAATATCGTGAGTCAGCTCCAGCGCGAAAAGAACCGCGGTGAACGGCGCTCGCATCGTTCCGCCCAGGATCGCTCCCATGCTGACCAGCGGCCAGAATCCGACGCCTTCGGCGGGCAGAAACATCGCTTCCACCCCGCCCAGCGCCGCGCCCATCATCAACAGCGGCGCCAGCACTCCCCCCGAAGTTCCCGATCCGAGCGAAATGACCCAGATGGCGGACTTCACCAGCAGCACGCCGGCGATCACCGCCCGCGGAACCTCGCCTTGCAGCAGCGCGCCGATGGTGTCGTAGCCGACGCCGAGCCCCTGCGGGAAAATCATTCCACCCAGCCCCACCGCCAGGCCGCCCAGCGCCGGCCACCACATCCAGTGGATCGGCAATTTTAAAAACGAATCCTCCGCCGCGTATACGCCGAGCGTGAGCAAAGCGGAAAGCAAACCGGCCAGCAGCCCCGCCAGCACACACCCCGCCAGGCCCACCGGACCGATGAAGATCGCATGATACGGCACCGGGAACAACGGGCCAAGACCCAGAATGTAGCGCCGCGCCGCCCCCGCCGTGGCGCTGGCCAAAGCCACCGGAATCGCGCTGCGCGGCTTCCATTCGAACAGCAGCAGCTCCACCGCCAGCATCACCGCCGCCACCGGAGTGGCGAAGGTCGCCGACATGCCCGCCGCCGCGCCCGCCACCAGCAGCGTCTTGCGCTCCGCCGCGGTCAGGCGGAACAACTGCGAGATAATCGATCCGATCGCGCCGCCGGTCATGATGATCGGACCTTCGGCGCCGAACGGCCCGCCCGATCCGATGGAGATCGCGGCGGAAACGGGTTTTAAGAACGCAAGCTTCGGCTCGACCTTGCTGCCGTTGATCAGGATCGATTCGAGCGCCTCCGGAATGCCATGGCCGCGAATTCTCTCCGAGCCGTAGCGCGCCATCAAGCCGATAATCAGGCCGCCGCCGACCGGCACCAGCACCGCCCACCAGCCCAGGTGATTGGCGGCCGGGGAAACCATCGCGGCGGAGAGCCGGCCGTAATAAAACACGTTGGTGAAGAATCCGATGAGCCGCAGCAGCAGCCATGCAATGAACGTGCTGACCAGTCCGATGCCGATCGCCAGCACCGTGATCGGGATCACCCGCGTGGTCGTCGTGAAGTCGCCCAGCTCCTGTGAATGATCCTTGCGTTTGCTCACAACGATACCCTCTGATGAGAATGCCGCAGCGTCGATTGCAGCGCGCGCGCCAGCTCCGGACCGGAGCGCTCCAGCTCGTTGCGATGCGCCAGGGCGAGCTTGCGCAGCACGGCGCGGCCGGCGGGCGTGAGGCGGATCAGCACCTCGCGCTTGTCCTCCGTGCCGGCCTGGCGCGCGATCGCGCCTTTTTGCTCCAGGCGGTTGACCAGCTCGACGGCGCTATGGTGCTCGATGAACAGGCGCGAGGCAATTTCCCGGATCGTCGGCCGGACGCCGTCGGGCAGGCCGTGCACGGCCAGCAGCAACTGGTGCTGCTGCGCTTCCAGGCCGTGCTCCTTGGCGGTGAGCTCGCTGAAATGAAGAAATTTGCGGATCTGGCGGCGGAACTCCGCCAGATCGCGGTATTGATCGCAGGACAGGTCCGCTCGTCCGCCCACACATATATCGTATCACGATATAAATGACCGGCCGGAAGCATTCCCGGACTGGACGCCCCCGTCCCGAACTGCTAAGGTAGCGCTCAGGCGCCGGTGCCCATGCGCGTTTATTATTCCGATCATTATCCGATTCCGCTTCCGGCCGGGCATAAATTTCCCATCGCGAAATACCGGATGCTGCGGGAGCGGCTCGCCGCCGATTCCCGCATTCAACTGGAGCCTGCCCCACTGGCCGACCCCCAAACCATCGCGCTCGCGCACGATCCCGTCTATGTCGAAAAATTTCTGAATGGCGCGCTGGAGCCGGCCGCGATGCGGCGCATCGGCTTTCCCTGGTCGCGCGGATTGGTCCTGCGCACGCTCGCCTCGGCGGGCGCCACCCTCGCCGCCACCCGCGACGCTCTTGCTGGCGGCGCCGCCGGGACCCTCTCCGGCGGCACGCATCATGCCTTTCGCGCCGAGGGCTCCGGCTTCTGCGTCTTCAACGACGTGGCCATCGCCATTCACTGGCTGCGGAGCCAAAACCAATGGGGGCGGTGCGCGGTAGTCGACCTGGACGTCCATCAGGGCGACGGAACCGCGCACTTTTTCGAAGACGACCCGCGCGTGCTGACGCTGTCGCTGCACGGCGCCAACAACTTCCCGTTTCGAAAACAACGCAGCCGCATCGACATCCCCTTGCCGGACCATACCGGCGACGCGGAGTATCTGCGGGTCCTGGATGACGCGCTCGCCCGCGTATGGGACTTCTCGCCGCGGCTGATCTTTTATCTCTCCGGCGTCGACGCCCTGGCCACCGATAAACTCGGCCGCCTGTCTTTGACCGCGGAAGGATTACAATCGCGCGACTGGCGCGTGATCGCCGGGGCTCGCCAGCGGCAAATCCCGTTGGTGGTCACCCTGGGCGGCGGCTACTCCCATCCGATTGAGCATACGGTGGAAGCGCACGCCAACACCTTCCGCATCGCCGCCCGGGTCCTGGAAAATTAAAGCGGACAATGACCTCTATAGAAAGTTTTAATTGGACGCGGCAGGCATCTCGCCGTAGGCTCGAACCATGGTGATCGAGTCTGAGAAGTCGATTTTGCGCCGCGTCAGCCAAATTGTCAGCTCCGAGATCTCCTTGGACGAAATGCTGGGAGAAGTCATCGGCCTGGCGGCTCAGGTGACCGGCTGCGACGCCTGCCTGGTCTATCTGGTGGAAGACGAGACCTGCGAATTTGTTTTGCGCGCGTCGCTGGTTCCCCACGCCTCCGACGTCGGGCAGTTGCGCCTGAAAATGGGCGAGGGAGTCACCGGCTGGGTCGCCGAGAATCTGGCCCCGGTGGCCTTGTCCAGCAACGCGTCCGAGGATCCGCGCTTTAAGATTTTCGCCACGCTGATCGAGGACACCTACGAAGCGCTGCTGTCGGTGCCGCTGGTGAACCGCGGACGCGCCATCGGCGTCATCAACGTCCACCACCGGCACCAACACGAGCACACCGGGGAGGAAATCTCCACCTTGGCCTTTATCGGCGAGCAGATGGGTGGCGCCATCGCCAAGAGCATGCTGGAGATGGAAAACGCCCGTTTGGCGGAGGAAACCGCGGAAATGAAGCGCCAGCTTGAAACGCGCAAGATGGTGGAGCGCGCCAAGGGCCTGCTCCAGCGCCGCTACAACCTCACCGAGGAAGACGCCTATCTCCGCCTGAGAAACGAAAGCCGCCGCCTCCGCCGTCCCATGAAGGAACTGGCCGAGGCCATCATTCTTTCCGAAGAGATGAGCCGCAAACCGGGCGCTCAATAGAGCGGCGGCTCCCCCGGCGGACGCGTCTTCCACCGGCGGTGAATCCAGAAATATTGATCAGCGTGCTGGCGGATCACCTTCTCCAGATGCGAGTGAATCCTCTGCGTATCCGCCGCCACGCCGCCGCTCATGGGAATCTCCGGATCGAAGCGCAGCACGTATTTCCGCTCCGCCTCCGACCACAGCGCGTATCCCGGCACCACCGCCGCGCCGCTGTGATGGGCCAGCCTCGCAAATCCCCTTCCGGCGCAGGCTTTGATGCCGAAAAAATCGATGAACACGCCCTCTTCGAGCGACGTATTCTGGTCGATTAAAATGCCCACCGCCTGGCCGCGCTTCAAGGCCCGCAAAACCTCGCGCGCCGCTTCGCGTTTCGAAATAATTCGATTCCCGCTCATCGCCCGCCGCCGCTCGATGAATTCGTCCAGGCGCCGGTTGTCGAGCGGCCGCGCCACCACGTGCATCGGCGCGGTCATCAGCGCATGCGCGAACGCGCTCAGCTCCCAGTTGCCCAAATGGGCGGTGGCCACCAATACTCCGCGCCCCCGCGCCAGCGCGCTCTGAAAATTTTCCAGCCCGTCATAACGGATCAGCTCGCGAACGTTCTCCGGCGTGATTTGCGGAAAGCGGGCGAAGGTTTCCAGCATCCGCGCAAGCGAACGGAACATCCCGTCGATCACCCCGTCCCCGCCAATCCCGGCGAGGCTCAGGTTCTTTCGCGCCGTCCGCCGGAACCGCGGAACCAGCAGATCGAGCAGGCGGATGTAGACCCGCGCCAGCGGCGGAAACAGCGCCACCGTGGCAATGGCGAGTCGCGCCGTCCAATACTCGATCGCCCGCACTTACTCGATCCAGCCGCCGCCCAGCACCAGATCGTCCTGGTAGAAGACCGCGGCCTGCCCGGGCGTCACCGCGCGCTGCGGCTCGTCGAAATGAACCTCCGCGCGCCGCTCGCCCAGCGGCCGGATGGAGGCTTCCGCGGCGGCGTGCTTGTTGCGGATCTTTACCGCGGCGCGGATCTCCGAGCCGGGCGGCGCGATCGAAACCCAGTTGATGTCGCGAACCCGCATGGCCTTGCGCAGCAGATCCTCCCGGCTGCCGATCACCACCCGCCGCGTCGCCGGCTCGGTTGCGATCACGTAGAAAGGCTCGCGCGAGGCGATCCCGATGCCGCGACGCTGCCCGATGGTGAAACGGTGCACGCCGGAATGCCTGCCCACCACGCGGCCGTCGGTGGTCACCAGCTCGCCGCGAACGGCCGCCGGCGCGAGGCCCTGCTCGCGAAAATAGGCGTCGATGAAGCCCGCGTAATCGCCGTTCGGAACGAAGCAGATCTCCTGGCTGTCCGGTTTCTCCGAAGTCGGCAGGCCCAGCTCGCGCGCCAGTTCGCGCGCTTGGGTTTTTTGAAATCCGCCCAGCGGAAAAAGGGTTCGCGCCAGTTGCGCCTGCGTCAGGCCGAATAAGAAATAGGTTTGATCCTTGGCGTGGTCGGCGGCGCGGCGCAACTCGAACCGTCCGCTCGACTCGTTCCAGTTCAGCCGCGCGTAATGACCCGTCGCGATCCGCCGCGCGCCCACTCCTTCGGCCATCTCCAGAAACTGGTCGAACTTGATGAAGTTGTTGCACAGGGTGCAGGGGATCGGCGTGCGCCCGGCCAGATAGTCTTCGATGAACGGTTTCACCACCTGGCGTTCGAAGCGCTCCTCGAAGTTCACCACGTAATAGGGAATGCCCAGATGCTGCGCCACGCGCCGCGCATCGTAGACGTCGTCCAGCGAGCAGCATCGTCCGCGGGAGGCGCCGGTGGCCAGCTCCGGCAGCCGCCGCTGATCCCAGAGCTGCATGGTGAGCCCGATGACCCGCTCGCCCCGCCGCGCGAGCATCCCCGCCACCACCGAGCTATCCACGCCGCCCGACATGGCGACCGCGATGGTTTCCTCAGGCATAGGCCGGCGCCAGCTTTCTCAGTTTCGCCACCGCATCCGCCACCGCGTCGATCAGCGCGTCCACCTGCTCCGCCGTGTTCGATCGACCCAGCGAAAAACGAATGCTGGACCGCGCCTGAAGCCTGGTCAATCCGATCGCCAGCAGCACGTGTGACGGCTCGGTGGCCCCGCTCGAGCAGGCTGCGCCGCTGGAAACGGCGAAACCCCGCAGATCGAGCGCGATCAGCAGCGCGTCGCTGTCCACCCCGTCGAAGCGGATGTTGGTGGTGTTGGCGGTGCGCGGCGCGCCGGCTCCGTTGACGTGAGCGCCGCGCACCCGGTCGAGAATTCCTTGCTCCAGCCGGTCGCGCAACACCGCTTCGCGCGCCTGCTCCGCCGCGCCGCACTCGATCACCCAGCGCGCCGCCCGCCCCAGGCCGGCCGCGCCCGCGACGTTCTCCGTTCCCGCGCGCAGCCCGTGCTCATGATGCCCGCCGTGCGACCGCGGCGCGATTTTGGTTCCCTTGCGCACAAACAGCGCGCCGGCGCCTTTCGGCCCGTAGATCTTGTGCGCGCTGATGGTATAGAGATCGATTCCGCTCAGATCGATCGGCGTCTTTCCGGCCGCCTGCACCCCGTCGGAGTGAAACGCCACGCCGGCTTCCCGCGCGATCCTGGCAATTTCCCCAATCGGCTGGATCACGCCCAGCTCATTGTTGGCGTGCATGACGCTGATCACCTTCGTATCGGGCCGCAGCGCGCGCCGGATCTCGTCGGGATCAACCACGCCGCGGCCATCCACGCGCACAGCGGTCCTCGCAGCGCACTGCGCCGCCGCCGCCAGCACCGCCGGATGCTCCACCGCCGTGGTAATCGCGTGCCCGCCCTCGGCCATCCCCAGCAGGGCGAGATTGTCCGCCTCCGTGCCGCCGCTGGTGAACACAATCTCTTCCGCCGCCGCGCCGAGCATCGCCGCCACCTCGCGCCGCGCCTCATCCAGCCTCCGCCGCGCCGCCTGTCCGAAATAATGGATACTGGAAGCGTTGCCGTAGTCCTCGGTCAACAGCGGCAGCATGGCCTCCAGCACTTCCGCCGACACCGGCGTGGTCGCGTTGTGGTCGAAATAATAACGATGCACCCGTCTTCATTCTGACATATGGCGGTGATCACCCTCACCACGGATTTCGGCTCCTCCGATCATTTCGTGGGCGCCATGAAAGGCGTCCTGTTGAGTATCGCCCCCCGCGCGGCCATCGTCGATATCACCCACGAAATCGCGCCGCAGAACGTGCGCGAAGGCGCCTTTGTGATCGGCCAGGCGTGGAAATACTTCCCGAAAAAGACGGTTCACGTGGTGGTGGTCGATCCCGGAGTCGGCAGCGCGCGGCGGGCGATCCTCTGCCAGGCGGGCGGGCAGTTCTTCATCGCGCCGGATAACGGCGTCCTTTCGATGGTCTATGACGCCGCCAGACCGGCGGTGCGGGAGATTTCAAATCCCCGGCTGATGCGCCGCCCGGTCAGCAAAACCTTCCATGGCCGCGACGTTTTCGCACCCGCGGCGGCGCATTTGGCGCGCGGCCTCGCTCCCGCGCGTTTCGGCGCGCCGGTGCACGACTTCATTCGCCTGGAGGGTCTCCAGCCCCGCCTGGTCTCGCCCAACCTCTGGCGCGGAACGGTTCTCAAGGTCGACCGCTTCGGCAACCTGATCACCAACTTCTTGATCCGGGATTTCGCCGCGGTGCAAACCGCTCCCATGGAGCTGCGCGTCGCCGGCCAACGCATCCGCCGCCTCGCGCTCACCTTCGCGGAAGCCGGAACCGGCGAATTGATCGTCATCCCCGGCAGTGCGGGATTCCTGGAGATCGCCGCCAACTGCGCCTCCGCCGCGAAACTTCTCCATTGCGGCGCCGGAGCCGGGCTGGAACTGGAAATCTTCCCCGATCCCCGGGACGCCGGCCCCTGGCAGAACATTTCGCGATAAAATTGTTTGTGAAAGAGCATGCCGTCGCTGAGGAGACTCTGTGGAAATCGCGGCCGCGCGCCTTCATCCTGTTTCACTTGCAGTCCTAAGGCCCCGCCGCCAATTTCCACGCAGTTTTCTAGAGCCTAAATGAGCGAGGCCAAAGGAACTAGACTAGCATTGCAATCCGCAGACGCGGACGTTAACGTAGAAATCTTTCAACCGTTGATGGCAACTACCGATCTGGCATTTGCAAAAGGTCTGCCGGCGAATCTGGATGCCGAGCGCCTGGTCCTTGGCTCGATTCTGTTGAACGACTCCGTTTATCTTCAGGTCGCCGGCGCGCTGGCGCCCGAGGATTTCAGCCTGGAAAAGCACCGCCGCATCTTCGCGCGCATGAAGGATCTCTACGACCGCGGCGAGCGCATCGACCGCATCACCCTGACCGATGAGCTGATGAAGCAGGGCCAGCTCGAATCGGTTGACGGCATGTCGTATATCCTCTCGCTCGACGAGGGCCTGCCGGAGATTCCCAACCTCGATAGCTATATCCGCATCGTCAAGGACAAAGCGACGCTGCGCAAGCTCATCTTCAGCGCGCAGAAGATCATCGACCGCTGCTTGATCGCCGGCGAAGAGCCCGCCGCCATCCTCGCCTCGGCCGAGGAGACCCTGCTCAAGCTGGGCGAAGCGAGCGCGCGCGAGCAGCTCGCCTCGCCCGCCAGCATCGTCGAAAAATTTCCCGGCGGCGTCAACGCGTTTCTCGATCCCAGCCAGCGCATCAGCGGCCTGTCCACCGGATTCAAGAAGTTCGATGAAATGACCGGAGGCCTGCACGGAGGCGAACTGTTCATTCTCGCCGCGCGCCCTTCGATGGGCAAGACCGCGCTCGCCTTGAACATCGCCCAGCACGTGGCCACTCACCCGCGGATCCGCAAGCCGGTGGCCGTCTTCTCGCTGGAAATGTCCTCGGCCAGCCTGCTCACCCGCCTGCTGTGCGCCGCCGCCCGCGTCGATCAGCACAAGTTCCGCATCGGCTACCTCAACGCCGAGGAGCGCCGCAAGCTGCAAGTGGCCTTGAGCGATCTCACTGAAGCGCCGATTTTCCTCGACGATACCCCCGGCGTCAACCTCATGGACGTTCACTCCAAGCTCCGCCGCCTTAAAAACGAACACGGCCTGAGCCTGGTGGTCATCGATTATCTGCAACTGATGAGCAGTCTCGGCCGCTCGGAAAACCGCAATCAGGAGGTGAGCGCCATTTCGCGCGGCCTCAAGCTCATGGCCAAGGATCTCGACGTGCCGTTCCTGGTTCTCTCCAGCTCAGCCGCGCGGCCGAAACCCGCCCCGGCGATCACAAACCGCAGTTGAGCGATCTGCGCGACTCCGGTTCCATCGAGCAGGATGCCGATCTGGTCGCGTTCATCTATCGCGAAGAAGTTTATAAGAAAGACCGCGAAGACATCAAAGGCTTGGCCGACCTGATTATCGCCAAGCAGAGAAACGGTCCCATCGGCACCGTGCCGCTCCGCTTCCTGAGCGCCTACACGCGTTTTGAAAACCGCGCGGAGGATTTGGGAGAAGAGCCCGCCGGATGAACTGCCGCGCCCGCGGTCACAACGTCTTCAGCCACAGCTCGCGGAACTGGACTTTCACCTTTCCGCCGCCTTCGATCTGAAGTCCGATCAGGCCCTTGGACGCCGCCATCGCCGGATCGTTGTCGATGAAGATGGCCGTGACGTGGCCGTTCAGGATGTGGATCAGCTCATGGCCGCGCGCGATGATATGCATTTGGTTCCAGTCGCCCACGCGAATGAATTTTTTAAGCTCCTCGGAGTCGCCCAGCACCGCCAGCAGGCGCGGGCGGCGGCCCGCTTCGGCCTGAACCATCTGGCCGCGCCAGGCAAGGATGCCGCGCGGCGTGCCCTGCTCGTAAAGCTGGCCGCTGTAACGGTTGGCGTAGTCGAAGTCAGCCTGGTAGCCTTTGAGGTTCCACTTCTCAAACCGCGGATCGGGCGCCGGGCCGCCGCGAACCTCCGACGCACTGGCGCGGGCGCTGCGGTATTGAATCCCGCTGTTGGCCTGCGCCCCTTCCAGCTTGATCTCGGCCTTCAGCTCGAAATCCGCGGGCTCGCCGCCGGTCCAGACGAGATAAGTGGTGCCGGCGGGATGTTCGGGGCTCGATTCGCCGGTGATGGCGCCGTTTTCGACGCGCCACACCTCCGCGCTGCCATCCCAGTTGTGAAGCGTCGCGCCGTCAAAGATCCGGGTCCATCCGGCGTGATCGTCGAAGGCGATCGGATCGGGCTGCGTGAACCGCGTTTGCCCGGTAAGCAGGATGGCCGCGGCGAACAGGAGGAACGGCTTCATAAATTTAGTGCTCCATGGGCAGTCCGAAACAGTAAAGCGTGTTGTCGAAAGTCGCGAAGTACACCCGGCCGTTGGCGGCGGCCAGGCCCGCGAAATGGGTGAAGGAACCGACGGCGTCCCCGCTCGACCACAGCTCCTTTCCGCTCTGCGCGTCCAGCGCGTAGAGAACTGCGCGCCCCGATCGGTCGGCCCTCTGCTGAACACTGAAAAGCCCACCATGGTTTTCGTCGGCCTGGCGCACGTACTCGCCGCTGGAGATCGCAAACACCACGCCGCCCGCCACAACCGGAGGCGCCGGATTGATCATGTCGCGCGACACCCACGCCGGCGTCAGAACCGTCTTGCCCCCTCTTTCCTCCACCTTGAACGCCGCGATGCTGCCGTGCGGAGCGTCCCCGTTCACCGCGGCGAACTTCACCGCCGGATTCACCTCACCCCACACCGGAGCCAGCACCCAGCGCGTGCCCCCGCCGTCTTCCCAGCTCGCCAAACCGCCCCAGATCCCCTCGCCCGCAAAGTCGATATTGTCCCAGTTGGAGATGATCTCGCTGCGAAACAGCGGCGTGCGGTGATCCGCGCCGCCGAGCGATTTGGAGTCGAGCAGAAACAGGCGCCCCTCCTTGCCCGAGCCCACCAGCAGATCGCGGCCCTTATACGGAAACACGACCGGCGTCGTATTCATATCCAGATCGCGCTTGGTGATCCATTCGCGATTGGTCGGCGTGTACCAATCCTTGAGTTGCAGATCCTTGGGCGAAAGCGCCAGCACCGTGTCCGAGTACTGCCCCTTGGCCGGATCCCAGGGGCCGTCGCCGGCTTCGGCGTAGATGGTCCCATCCGTTCCAACGGATGGCCCGCCGAGCCCCCAGATGCCGCCGCCATTGGTCTGAAACGATGCGACTTTTTTCTCCGGGCTATCGAGATCGATGGCATACACCGCGTTGGGATTTCCGCCGCAGTGCTGTGCGGTAGTGGCGTAGATCGCGTCATCGATCATGCTGAGGCTGTACGTTTTTCCGTTCGGCGGCTCGAACTTCGCCGGCGGCGAGACGTCCTCGCCATTGGCGAGATTCAATTCATGCAGCGAGCCGTCGCTTGAAATCGCGAAGACGCCGCGCACCGGAAAGGGCGCGCTGCGCGCGGGAGCGGGACCCGAGCCGGCGGGCCGGGCGGCAAAAGTCGGCGTGGGGCGGATCACCGGCGTCGCGGTCAAGCCGCCGGGGCAGAGCCAGGTCGAAATCGTGGTCTTGGGAGCAGCCGAGGAATAGGTAAAATGTTTTTGCCACAGGAGGCGGCCCAGGTCCGCATCGACCGCGAAAATGTTGTCGTCGCTGCCCGCCACGATGGCCATTTCCTTAAAGCCGCGATTGGTGATCACGCGGCCGGCAATCAGCGGCTCCAGGAGCGAATAAAGCCCTTTTTGCTGGTTTTCAAGCTTGATCGACCACAGCAATTTGAAATTTCTGACGCTCTCGGGAGTAATCGTCGATTCGGCCCTCTGCCACCCGTTCCGCTGCGGGTTGCCGCTGTGCGTCGGCCAATCGGCCAGCCGCTGCTGGGCGCGCGCGGGCTCCCACAAGACCGCGGCCAGTAAGGCGCAAAGCACGATTCGCATGAAAAACCTCGGACGGTTATTGTATCCGCATTCGGAGGCGGCCGTCAGGCGGCCGGCGATATAATGATCGGCAATGAACTTCGCCGCGCTTTATCGCGACCAGTTGGCCTCCACTCTGGCCGCCCTGGATTTGGATAAGGTCGCGCTGGCGATTCAATGGTTCGAGCAAGCCCGCGCCGAAGGCCGCGGGATCTTCGTCGCCGGCAATGGCGGCAGCCAGGCCACCGCCGCGCATTTCGTCTGCGATATGGTCAAAAGCGCAAGCTATGGCCGCCCTTCCCGCTTCCGGATTCTGGCGCTGAACGAATCCATGCCCACCGTGACCGCCTATGCCAACGACGTCGGCTACCACGACGCGGTGGTCGAGCAGCTTAAAAATTTCGCCAGCCCGGGCGACCTGTATATGGCCATCAGCGGCTCCGGCAACTCGCCCAACGTCATCCGCGGCATGGAGTACGCCAATTCGATCGGCTGCCGCACCCTGGCGCTCACCGGACGCGATGGCGGCAAACTGGGCGCCCTCGCGGCGCTTCATCTCAACGTGGCCGAGCCGCATATGGGCCGCATCGAAGACGCGCACCATGTCATCTGCCACATGATCGCCTACTCCTTCATCGAGCAGGCGCGTTCACCCGTCTAAAACCGCCGATTTCGAGCAATCGCCGTTTCCACAGCCCGCGCCTGGGCGCCGGAACTGCGCGCCACAGCAACCGGAAAGTGCAGTGGCTCAAAAGCACCATCCGGTGCATTTCGACCAGCTCCCGTATTGATAAGGGTCCAGCTTTCAGCAGGTTGCAATTGGCGAGGGAAATGCACCGCCGCCTGTGTCGAGGAACGTATGACGAGGCTTCAACCCGTTCGAACCGTGGCGCTCAGCGTTTTGATGCTTTCTGCGATTGGTTTCGCGCAACCACCGGCCGACCCGCCTCAACCGGCTCCGCCGCCTCAGCCGTCCGATAACGGTGGGTGGCGGCGCATCGGCGACGGCGCGCAGCCCGCTCCCGCCTCCCAGCCGCAACCGGTATTGCCCGCAGAACTGACTTTAAAACCAGGGACTTACATCACGGTGCGAATCAGCCAGCCGCTCTCTTCCGACCGGAATCAGGTGGGTGACGCCTTCTCGGCGACCTTGGTCCGGCCGATCATCGTCGATGGTTGGGTCGTCGCCGAACGCGGCCAGACCCTCGGCGGCAGGGTCAGCGAGGTGAAAAAGGCCGGACATGTTTCCGGCACTTCGCGTCTTGGCGTTCAGTTAACCGATATCCCGCTGGCCAATGGCGATCAGGTTCCGGTGCAGACTTCGCTGGTGAGCCGTGAGGGTCCGACATCGGTGGGCCGCGACGCCGCCGCGATCGCCGGTACAACCGCATTCGGCGCGGCGGTGGGCGCGGCCGCGGCCTGGGGCACGGGAGCCGCATGGGGTGCGGGCGCCGGATTCGCCGCCGCCACGCTCGGCGTGCTCCTCACGCGCGGCCAGCCAACCATCATCCCGCCCGAATCGGTCCTGACCTTCCGCGTCGAGCAGCCCGTCACCATCTCCACCGCGAAATCTCCGCAGACGTTCCGGCCGGTTGAGCCCGCCGATTATCAGGCGCCGGCGCCAGGAATGCGGACGCGCGGTCCGGCTTATCCGCCTCCGCCCCCCTATTACGCTCCGGCGTATTATTACTATCCGTATCCCTATCCCTATTACTGGGGCCCGGCCTTTTATGGCGGAGTTTTCTTTGGGCCGAGGGTCTTTATCGGAAGAAGATGGTGACCGCCCGGCCTTACCTGCGGGCCTCGGCGTGATGGCGCACATCTACGCCCTTCACCAGAAACAGCACGTCCTCGGCGATGTTGGTGGAATGGTCGGCGATGCGCTCTAAATTGCGGGTCACCGCGAGAAGCTCCAGAGCCGGGCGGATATTGTTCGGATCTTTTTCCATGA
>JAJPIT010000021.1 GCA_021324615.1 Terriglobia bacterium
GTGTCGCCATCGAGCGTCCCGCTGACGATCACCTTGTGGCCGGCGTGCTCGACGACTTTGGCCTGATCGTCGAGCTTGTAAACTTTGGCCTCCGGCGTCAGCAGCACCGCGGGCGAGCCTTTCCTGATGCACTTGCGCGCGCACGCCTCGTTGCCCTTCATCGAGGCGTCGCCCGCGCAGGACTGATCGATAATGTATCCCTTGTAGTCCGCGCTGAACGCCATCCCGCACGCGATCGCCGCCGCCGCCAGCCACTTTATCGTTTTCATCGCTCCGCCTCCTGAATCATTATGCCGATACTTTGCGGATCAGCGCGCGCAGCTCCCTGGCGTATCCCGGCACCTGCGCTTCGGCCTCGTTCCCTTCATATTCGAGGCCCACGTAGCCCTTATATCCCGAATTGCCGATCATCGCCAGCAGCCGCGGCCAGTCAGCTTTTTCCTTTTTGCCGTCGCTGGCCGAAATCTCTGTCTTCAGATGAATACTTGTGGCGTAGGGCAGCATTGACTCGAATTTGGCGTAGCCATCGGCCTTCAGATTTCCCGAATCCGCGTTGATTCCCACCCAGGGCGAGTCGGCCTGCCTCACAATGGCGATCGTCGGCTCGGCCGCGATGGTCAAACCGGCGTCGTCTTCGACGCCGATGGTGATGCCGCGCGAGCCGGCGTACTCCGCGCCCCGCTTCAGCGTCTCCACAGCCCAGGCGATTGCCTGCTGCTCGCTCGCGCCCTTGGGAATCGGGCCTCCGAACACGCGTATCTGGTTCGCTCCGAGGCGGTCCGCTACGTCCACCCATTTTTTGATATCGTCCACCTGCGCCTGTTGAAGCTCCGGAGTGGGCTGGGAGAGCTGGACGCGGACGCCGGCATTGTAAATCTGAATGCCGTTTTTAAATGCCGTCTTGCGCAGCGATGCCAAAAATTGAGGCGACGTATCGGGAAACCAGTAAACGGTGCAATCCAGGCCATCCAGCCCCCAATCGGCCGCCATCCGAATCAGGTCTTCGTATTTTAGCGATTTGCCGGCAAGCTGCTTGCGGTAGGAGTAGGCGACCAGGCCCGGGCGCAGATGATATCCTGCCGCAGGCTGGGCCTGCATTTGACTTGCCAGCGGTAGCGTGGCCAGAGTTCGAACTGCGTTTCTACGGTTCATTTTACGATTTGCACCTTAAGACAGATTTTCGCCGCCCGGGCCGCGCGCGGCCAAGTATCAAGCTGATGTTACGCCTGTTGCGGCGGCGGGATTCGGGCCTGCCGGCCGGCGCGCCGGACGGATTTTTGTATCAATATGTTACGAGCAATTGGACGACCCTGTTACGCTTCCAAAAAAAAGATTGCTTTCGGCGCGCGGAGTGTCCTAACATAATCCAGAACTGGAGGGGTAAATGCTGACCCCGTTGGCGCGCCGTAGCGGGACCACGCCACATAAACACGACGATCTGTTGAAACAGATCGCGGAAAGCGACGTTTTCCGCGCCGCGCCGGTGATGCGCGCCCTCCTGATCTATCTGTGGAATAACCAGGGCCAGCCGATCAGCGAATACGCGATCGCCACCGAGGCGCTGGGCCGCCCGGCCGGCTTCGACCCCAAATCCGATTCGACGGTCCGCGTTCAGGTCGCCCGGCTCCGCGCCAAGCTCAAGGAGTTCTACGAAACTGCCGGAGAGTCGTTCCCGCTGCGTCTCAACGTCCCGCTGGGCGGGCACGAGTTGCAGTGGACGTACCGCGCGCCGGTGAAATCGTTCGCTTCGAAGTTCAGCGGGGTCCCGCGGCATTATCTTTGGGGCGCGGCCGCCTCCGGCGGAGTCCTGCTGGCGGCGTGCATCGGCCTGGCGGTCTATGTCCATGTGTTGAAGGAGCAGATTCCCGCGCCGCAGCCGCCGCTTCCGCGCTTCTGGCAATCGTTCATCGTGGGCAAAAAGCCGGTGGTGATCGTGCTGCCGAGCCCGGTTTATTTCTCCTGGCCGTCTCATCACGTTCTGGTGCGCGATTTGAACGTGGCCGAGTACACGCAGTGGGAGACATCGCCGTTCCTGAAGAGCACCGCGCAAAAGTGGGGACCGCCGGAGCTGGCTCAAACTTATGTCGGCGCCCAGGAAACCACGGCCGGAACGGATCTTCTGCAATACCTGGACCGGCAATCGCAGCCGGCGCGCCTGACCGAATCGCGCCGCTTCCCGGCCGAATCCTACGCCACGCAGAACACGATTTTTTTGGGAATGCCGAGGACGGCGACCTATCTGAACCACATTCTTGAAAAGACCAACTACTATATCGCCAGCGTCGAGCCGGACGTGGTCAAGAACCGCGCGCCACTGGCCGGCGAGCCCGCCGAATTCCGCGAGATCTCCTATTCGGCCGACCGCGTGACCGCGCCTTCCATCATCACCCTGCTGCCGACCCGGCCCGAGCACACCCGGGTGCTGCTTCTGTTCGGCCGCCATCTGACGGCGATGAGTTCCATGCTGGTGACGCCGGAAGGATTGCGCATGATCGACGAGGCCTGGACCAAGGCCGGTTCGCCGGAAGCCTGGGAGATGGTGGTCCAGGCCGAATTTTATCGGGATACGATCCTGAAATTCGAAGTCGCCGCCTGTCGACCAATCGCCACAACCTTTTGGAAGTAGAACGTAACAGAGCGTAACATACGGCTTGGCACTTTCTCCGGCCACGCCGCCTGTGTTGTTCTCGCTAGTTAGCTGAAGGTGTGCGAGGGGGCGCCGTGAACCGGAAAATCCCAAGACTGACGCTGTTTTTTTCGCTGCTTGGTTGCGTATTCGCGCAACCCGCGAAGTGGCACACGCGCGACGTCACCCGCCTCAGCCAGGTTCAAATTTCGGAGTATCTCAAACGAAGCGATGTGATCTTCGTGGCGGTCGGCGCGACGGAGTCGCAGGGCGCGTTTCCGAGCGATCTGGAGTATATCGGGCCGCTCGGCTCGGCTGCGCAAATGGCGGAGGAGGCCGACGCCGTGTACCTGCCGAACCTGTGCTATTTTTATCCGGGCTCGACCATCACCAGCTCGGCGACGGTGTATGTATCGATCCCGCTGGGGGAGCAGTATCTGAAGGCGATCGCGCATTCGCTTTTGCGGCAGGGATTTAAGACGCAAGTCTGGGTTTGGCACGGCCATGGCCCGTCGCCGCTCTATGTCGGCGCGATGGTGCGCGACTTCTTCGAGGAAACGCACGTTCCGATTCTCGCCCTCGACGCCGCGCAGGCCGAACGCGCGTATAAAGGCGAAAAGGATAAGCTGAATTACGGAAAATACGCGCTGGTTGGCCATATTGAGGATCTGCCGCTGGCCGGCGAGGTTCCCGCGGCGCCGGCGCGATCCGGCGGAGCGGCAGCTGAAGATCCCGGCCTCGGCACGCTTACCAAGATGGGTTTAGCCGGAAGCCTCGCGCTGGGATACTGGTGGGCCGATCCGGAAGGGCACAGCGCCGGCGGCAACCGGAAGCTCCCGGCGACGGCCGAGGAGCGCGCGGAGTGGGGCCGCATCGGCTTACAGCAGCTGGCGGCTGTGGTCAAAACAATGGACCTCAAAAATGTTGTATCCGCGCTGCGCCAGCACGCCGATTTTACACAGGAGAAAATCGTGCCGAAATTCAAATCGATGCTGCCGGAGTCGCAGAAATAGATCGTGAGCGCCCGGCACACAACCGCGCGGCTCCCCGCATTTTGCATTTTTGCGATGCTCATGCATGCTCAACCTGCCCAGGTTACCTGGAAGTTCGACAATATCGCGAAGATCGGCGGCCACCAAACCACCGTGCTCGGTCATCCCAAGGTGATCGACACGCCGGTGGGGAAGGCGATCGAGTTCAATGGCGTGGATGACGGGCTGATGCTCGACGTGCATCCGCTGGCCGGCGCGGAGGCGTTCACCTGGGAAGCGATTTTTCGCCCCGACGGCGGCAACACCGAGCAGCGCTGGTTTCATCTCGAAGCGAATCCCGCCACCGGAGACGATCACGATAATCGCATGCTGTTTGAAATTCGCGTCATCGACGGGCAGTCGTGTCTGGACACGTTCAACAAATCGGGAGACGTGCAGAAAGCGCTGTTGTTTCGCAACAAGCTGCACGCTCTGGGGGCCTGGTATCACGTGGCCGCGGTTTACGACGGCTCGGAATTTCGCAGCTACGTCAACGGCGTCGAGGAAGGCGCCGCGCGGATTCATTTGATCCCGCAAGGCGCGGGACGAACCTCGATCGGCGTTCGCATGAACAAGCTTTATTACTTTAAGGGCGCGATTCACCAGGCGCGCTTCACGCGGCGCGCGCTGGACCCGGCGGAATTTTTGCGCTTTCCGGGCGAGCCGAACTCGGATATATTCCAGTGAATTGCGGAGTTCATGCCGCAAGCGACTTTTGTTTGCAAGGAGATCCTCCATGTCGAAAAAGATTTTTCTCTTTTCCCTGTTGATCGCCGCCGCGGCCTCCGGGCAGGTCCGCAAGCTGCACACGCGCGACATGACCCGCCTCAGCCAGGTGCAGGTGGCCGATTATCTGAAACGCAGCGACATCATCTTTATCCCCGTGGGCGCGGTGGAGACCAACGGCATCATGCCCAGCGACCGCGATTACGTTTCGCCGCTGGCCTATTCGATGGCGATGGCCGATGAGCTGGACGCGTTGTACATGCCCGGCCTGGTGTGGTCCTATCCCGGCACGACGCTGATCGCGCAGGCGACGGTGAACATCTCGCCGACGCAGGGTCTGGAGTTTCTGCGCGCGGTGGCCGAATCGCTGCTGAAAGACGGATTCCGCCGGCAGGTGTACATCTCGGCGGGCCAGGGTCCGGCGCCGCTGACCGCGGGCACGCTGGTGCGCGAGTTTTTCGACAAGTATCACGTTCCGCTGCTGTACATCGACATGGACACATTCCTGCCCAAGTTGAAGCTTCCGCCGGAGGCGCGCAGCAAAGTGCTTTACGGCGCGCATTACATCACCGGACGCCTCATCGATCTGCCGCTGAAGGGCGACTACGGCGAAAAAGAATCGGAGCCGGCCGGGCCGGTTCCGGAAAATGAAGGGCTCAGCGGGCTGAATAAACTTGGTTATGGAGGCAGCCTGAGCGTCGGCTCGTGGCAGCCGGATGTCATGGCGCATGGCCGCCCGCCGGTGCTGGCCTCCAGCGCGGCCGAGCGAGAGGAGTGGGGCAGGCAGGGCGAAGCGCAGATCCGCGCCATCGTGAAGCAGATGAAGCTTGAGGAAGCCATGGAGGATCTGCGCAAGCACGACGAGTACACCAACAAAGTGCTGGTGCCCAAATACGGCAAGATTCTGCCGGGGTCGAACTGATGGCCGCGCCGGGCATCACCCTCGCCGCCGCACCGGCTGCGGGATAAATTCAGCCTTCCCATGGATCCGGCGGTGTTCGATTGGATGGAGCAGGAGGCGGGCGATCCTGAAGCCGTCTTCGATCGCATTGCCGAAATTGCGCGCCGCGAAAAAAATGATCATCTCCTGTTCGGTTCGAGGATGATGCGCCTGCGCCTGCGGCTCGGCTTGCCGCTGATCGATACGGAAGAACTGCCCCGGCTCAGCAAGGAGCAGCGTAGCGTCTATGAACAGGCGTTCGGCGAAGCCGCGCGCGAAGCGGGCGAACTGCTTCTGGCCGAAGGCGACATCGCCGGCGCCTGGCGGTACTTCGACGCGGTCGGAGAGCCCGCGCGTGTCGCCGCGGCCATCGATCGCGTGAATGAAGACGATCCAAACCTGGATCGGGTGATTCAGATCGCCTATCAGGAGGGCGTTCATCGCCTGAAGGGATTCGAGCTGTGCCTGAAGCATCACGGCATCTGCACGGCGATTACCTGGTTCGGCGCCAATCCCGATTCGGAAACGCGCGAGCAGTGTCTGGAAATGCTGGTGGCGAGCCTTTATGGCGCGGTCGCGGCCGCGATCCGGGAAACCATCGCGGCGGCCGAAGGCGCCGCGCCGGCCGGCGATTCGCTCGGCGCCATGATCGCCGGCCGCGCGTGGCTGTTTGAGGGAATCCGCAGCTACGTCGATGCGACGCATTTAACTTCCATTCTTCGCTTTGCGCCCGAGTTGCGCGATCAAAAATCGCTTCGCATGGCGGTCGAGCTCGCCGATTACGGCCAGCGGCTCAATCCCATGTATCACTTCCGCGGCGACCCGCCGTTTGAAGACACCTATCGTGATCATGCGATCTACTTGCGGGCTCTGGCCGGAGAGAATCCCGATGCCGCAGCCGCGCATTTTCGCGCGAAGATTCGCGGGCCGGGCGATTCGATGCCGGCTCGCGTGTTTATTGAACTGCTGCTGCGGCTGGGGCGGAAGCGCGAGGCGGTGGAGGCGGCGCTTGAATATCTGCCGCCGGCGGAGTCGGCTGAAAATTTCGCGCTGGCCGTCGAAGTTTGCCGCGCGGCCGGAGATTTCGAAAGCCTGCGGCGAATCGCCAGGGAGCGCGGTGATCTGTTAGCCTACGCCGCCGCCATCATTGAGGAGGAAAAAACCCATGCTTGAACGCAATTGCGGAATCCCATCCGGGGTGATGAAAATCATCGCCGCAGGGCTGTTGTTTGCGGCGTTTGGGTCCGCGCAGACGATGCGGACCCGCTACTTCACGAGCCTGACGAATCCCGAGATCGAGCAGTATCTCAAGCGCAATGATGTGATTTTTATCCCCGTGGGCACGGTCGAATCGATGGGCGCGTTTCCGACCGATCTCGAATACACGATGGCCGAAGCCTACG
This sequence comes from Terriglobia bacterium, assembly GCA_021324615.1. Lineage (GTDB taxonomy): Bacteria > Acidobacteriota > Terriglobia > Bryobacterales > Bryobacteraceae > Palsa-187. The sequence continues at coordinate 6,727 of JAJPIT010000021.1, forward strand.
CGCTCAAAATGGCTGAGGAGGCCGACGGCCTGATCCTGCCGCACGTGATTTTTTTCTATCCCGGCGTGACGGTCACCGGCCGCGGCAGTATCTACATCCCGCAAGCCACCGGGCTTGAATACTTGAAAGCCATCGCGCGCTCCCTGCTGCGGCAGGGCTTCCGGCGGCAGATTTACATCTCCGCGCACGGCCCGTCCAACCAGTACGTTTCCGCGCTGGTGCGCGATTTCTTCGAAGAGACCCACGACCCGATTCTTTACATCGAAGCGAGCCGCTTGTTACGTAACGCGCAGGACACCGGAGCGGCTCCCAAGGCAGCGCAGGGGACGAATAATTTCCGGTCGGTCGGGTACGGGGCGTACCAGATCGTGGGGAGGCTGAATGACGTTCCGCTGAGCCTGGATATCCCGCCCGCCGCCGAAACGCCGCTGCCGCCGCCGCCGGCGAGCATCCGCAAACTTTCCAGCCTCGGCCCGGAAAGCGGAGCGGTGGGCAGTTATGAACCGGATGCCGAGCACTCCAGCGTCCGGCCGTTGAATACCAGAATCACCGCCGCCGAGCGCGAGCGTTTGGGCAAAGAAGGAGCGGCACTAATCGAGGACGCCGTAAAGGCGATGGACGTCAGATCCGTCATTCAGGCCCTCAGGGACGAGGATAAATACGTCAATGGGGTGATTGTGCCACGTTACCGGGAAATTTTACCGAAGTAATATTTTCAATATTTTAAGTATCCGTAACACGGCGCAACATACACCTTTAAACTTGGAAACGTGGCTGTGACTATGCCAATTTTTATAAAACACAGCCTGCTCTGCGTGGGCGAGAGCCAGGAGGGATAAACGGCAAATGAAGCTTCCCCGCACTTCGTTGGCGATTCTGATCGGAGCAGCCGGTTTTTCGATTCCGGCCAGTGCCCAGCGCGCGCCCCTTTTTAAGGACGAAATCCTGCCAATTTTCCAGAAGAGCTGCACTTCCTGCCACAACGCGGAGAAAAAGATGGCCGGACTGGATTTGAGCAGCTTCACCGGGATGATGGAGGGCAGCTCAAGCGGGCCGGTGATCGCTCCGGGCAAGCCGGATCACAGCCTGCTGTGGAAAATGATCGAGTCGGACCAGATGCCGCTCGGCGGGAAGCTCACGGCGGCCGAGAAACAGACGATCCGCGCTTATATCGAGCAGGGCCGCTTCCCGGCGGTGAATGGGCTTTCGGAGGCCGAAATCCTGAAGAAAGAAGCGGCGAAGATCACCCAGGAGGACCGCAACTGGTGGTCGTTCAAGACCCCCGTAAAGCCCCCGGTTCCGCAGGTGAAGAACAAAGATCAGGTCCGCACGCCGATCGATGCGTTCGTTCTGGCGGAGCTGGAAAAGAGAAACTGGAAGATGGAGCCGGAGGCGGATAAAGTAACATTGATCCGCCGCGCCTACTTCAATCTGGTGGGCCTGCCGCCTACCCCGGCGCAGGTGCGGGCGTTGGTGGACGACAAATCGCCGGACGCCTACGAGAAGGTGATCGACGAGTTGCTGGCTTCGCCGCACTTCGGCGAGCAGTGGGGCCGCCACTGGCTGGATGTGGCCGGATACTCGGATTCACGCGGCGATGCCGGCGATAGCGACCGCGAAGTTGCATGGAAGTATCGCGATTACGTGATTCATGCCATGAACCGGAACAAGCCGATCAATCGATTTCTGGTGGAGCAGATGGCCGGCGACCAACTGGTGAATTACAAGCCGGGAACCCAGCCCACGCCGGATCAGATCGAGCCGCTGACGGCGACCGGTTTCCTGCGCACCACGGCCGATATCACCGACAATCAGACGATTTACGAAGTTGACAAATATTTTGACGCGCAGAAGAAGGCCATGGAGACCAGCCTGAGCGCGGTGCTGGGCATCACCATCCAGTGCGCGCGGTGCCACGACCACAAATTCGACCCGATCCTGCAAAGCGATTACTACAAAATGATGGCGATCTATCAGGCTGTGTGGGATCCGGAAAACTGGCTGCCCGCCGACCTGAATCATGGCCCCTGGCCGAGCCGCGAGATCCTGGATATGAACGATCAGGAGCGCGCCGAGTGGATCAAGGATGTCACCAGCAACGACGCCAAGGCCATCCGCCGGCTGGACGATCTGCTGGAGGCGACCTATCAGAAGTACCGCGCCGAGCTGAAGGCCGGCCATGATCTTTCCAATCCGGCCACGCGCATGCAGCTCCGCAAAGACATCGAGAACGATCCGGATCTCGAAGTGGACCGCAACGCGATGAAGGATTTCATCACGGATCAGGAACTGGAAAAGCGCTATCCGGAGCTGGCGCAGTGGAAAGACCAGATCCAGGCGATGCGCTATAACCGCAAGAACCAGTCCAAGATCCCGCCCAATTATATCGAGGCGGCCTGGGACGTTTCCAAGACTCCGTCGCCGACCTACATCCTTCAGCGGGGCAACTATCTGGCGCCGGGAGCGGAAGTGCAGCCGGGCCTGCCGCTGGTGCTGGATAATCCGCAGCATCCGCTTGAATTCCCGGATCCGGCCAAACATCCGGAGTGGAACGGCACCAACCGGCGGCTGATCCTGGCCAACTGGATGGTTTCGCGGGAAAATCCGCTGGTGGCGCGCGTATTTGTGAACCGCGTGTGGCAGTGGAATTTCGGCGAGGGAATTGTCCGCTCCGTGGATGACTTCGGAACGCAGGGCGCCAAGCCGACCAATCAGGCTCTGCTCGATTATCTGGCGGTCAGCTTCGAGGATCACAACTGGGATCTGAAGTGGCTGATCAAGCAGATCATGATGTCGCAGGTTTACAGGCAGGGTTCGGCGGAGATTCCCGAATATCTGGCGGCCGATCCTTCTGACAAACTGATGTGGCGGAAGGCCCCGCTGCGGCTGGAAGCGGAGACCATCCGTGATTCGATGCTGGCGGTGAGCGGGCTGTTGGACACCAAAATGTTCGGCAAGCAGGAGCCGATCAAGCGCGGAGCCGACGGGCAGTGGATCGAGGATGACAAGCGCGGCAGCGGCGCGAACCGCCGCAGCATCTACATCGCGCAGACCCGCACCCGCTGGGTCAATTTCCTGCACGTATTCGACTGCCCGGACATGACCTCGGACAACCAGGCGGAGCGCTTCCGCGCGTCGCTGCCGACCCAGTCGCTGGCGCTGATGAACAATCCGCTGGTGATGAGAACCACCACGGCCTTCACGCAAAAACTGCTGGAACAGACCAAGAACAACACCGAGGAAGCGGTAAGGCTGGCGTTCGATCAGATGTACAATCGCGCGCCGACGGCCCAGGAAGAAGCGATCGCCCGGCAGGCGATCGCCGGCGAGAAGGATCCCAAGGAAGGGCTTCGCCTGTTTGTGCAGGCGATGTTCGGTGCGAACAACTTTTTGTATAGCTATTAGGGCATGGGCTCCGCTTGCCGCGGGGCCGTTGACGGGCAAGGCGAGTCCGGCCCCCGCCGTTTCCGGAGGGGGCCCGGAGGAAGGGAGAAAGCAAAGAGATGAGATTTCTATCGCGCAGGCAGATGCTGCAAAACGTTTCGGTCGGGTTCGGCGCCATGGTGGCCAACTCCATGCTGCAATGGGACAGGGCATTTGCGGCGGAGTCCGCTTCGGCCAAGGAGCGCACCTATGACCTGCTGCCGAAGAAACCGATGTTTCCGGCCCGCGCCAAGCGCGTGATTTTCATTTATATCGGCGGCGGGGCGAGCACCATCGATATGTTCGATCCCAAGCCGGTGCTGGCCAAGTACGATGGCAAGCCGGCGCCGTTTGAGATCAAGGGCCGCGCGCTGAACGGCTCGCAGCAGATCATGGCCAGCCCGTGGAAGTTCCAGGACTGCGGCGACAGCGGGCGCCAGATCTCCGAGCTGCTGCCCTACTTCCAGAAGGTCGTCGACAAGGTGACCTTCGTCCGCTCGATGACCACGGACCGCATCGATCATTCGACGGCGCAGTTCACCTTTGTCACCGGCCGCGGCTTCACCGGTTTTCCGGCCATCGGATCCTGGGTAAGCTACGCGCTGGGGACCGAGAATCAGAATCTGCCGGCCTACATCGCGCTGGGCGAAGGGGCGACGATCGGCGACCGCGCGCACTCCTCGGCGTGGCTGCCGCCGATCTTCAACGGCACCAGCATGCGCGCCGATCCGAAAGCGCCGATCTATGACATCAAGCGCCCGGATTCGATGAGCGTGGAGCAGCAGCGGCGGCTGTTGAACACCGTGGAGGCGCTCGACCGGGCGCAGAAGGCGGCCTATTATCCGCTCGATCAAGATCTGGAGTCGCGCATCGCCAACTACGAGCTGGCGGCGCGGATGCAGTTGGAAGCGCTGAAGGTGGCCAACCTCGATGAAGAGCCGGAGTCCATTAAGAAGCTGTACGGCATCGACCAGAAAGTCGCTGGCCCGTTCAGCAAGCTGTGCCTGATGGCGCGGCGGCTGGCGGAAAAAGACGTCCGTTTTGTGCAGATTTACGGCGGCGGCGGGGGCAACTGGGACACCCACAACAACATCGAGGGACAGCTTCCCGGCTTGTGCCAGTACATCGACCAGGGCATGAGCGCCCTGCTGATCGATCTGGAGCAGCGCGGGATGCTGAAGGACACGCTGGTGGTGTGGTCCAGCGAGTTCGGCCGGCTGCCGACCATCGAGGCCAAGAACTCCAAGCCGGGGCGCGACCACAATCCGTACGGATTCAGCATGTGGATGGCGGGGGCGGGCATGAAGCCCGGATTCGATTACGGCCAAACCGACGAGCTCGGCTATTCGGTGGTGCAGGACTTCAAGTGCACTCATAGCGATATTCACGCGACGGTGCAGCACATGCTGGGGATCGATTATCAGAAAAATACGTTCCCCTACGAAGGCCGCGACGAGTCGCTGGTCGGCGTGAACCCGGCCCGCGTGCTCAAGGAACTGTTCGTCTAAACAATCCGTTAAGAGCCGATTCGCGAGGAGCCGTCCCGATCGACGCCGGCGGGCCTCGCGATTGGTGCATAAGGAGGACCTATGACATCCCGACTTCTCCCGATGGCGGGCGGCGTTCTGTCCCTGGCTTTGATCTTGTGCCCGGACCGGGCCGTTCCCCAGCAGGTGACGTTTGATCGAGACGCCTCGGCGCGGGACTATATTCAGTTCCAGGTCGCGGAGATCGAACAGTGGGCCAGGGATCTTCCGCAGCGCTTCTACACCGCCGCGGCGCGCCCGCCGGTGGATGCCAGCAAGCTCTCCGAGGCGGTGAAGGCGAGTCCGGATGAGTTCGCCGCCGCGGTCAAGCAGCTTGTCTCGTTGAGCGCGGCGCAGGACGTATTAGCGGGCGGCGCGTTCAAACAACAACTCGACAAAACGCTGGCCGCCGCGGCGCGGGTCAATGAGGCCATGGGCAGCCAGCGGTTCCCCGAAGCACTTGAAAACGACTGGTCCCAGATCCGGACCAACCTGAATAATCTCGCCGGGATTTACAAGCTCACCGCGCTCGCCTATTTGAACCCGCCGGCGCCTGGAGGGGGACGCGGAGGCCGCGGCGGCGCAGTGGCGGCGAAAGCGCCTCCGCCGCCGGGAGCCATCGTCGGCTATATTGTCGATCAGCAATGCGCCACGCGAGGCAAAGGCATGTGGGTTAACGCGGAGTGCGTGGCGCGCTGCGTTCGCGACGGCGACAAAGTGGTGCTGGTGACCGAAGAAGGCAAGGTTTTCTCGATTGCGAATCCGGAGAAGATCGAGCCGGATACCTATGGCCAGAAGGTAACGGTCACGGGCAAGGCCGACGGCGACACGGTTACCGTCGCCACCATCACGATGTAGCCCGGGGTTTAGAGCGGCTCCTTCAGCGCGCTCCCTGCCGCCGCCGCGATGGAAGGCGGCGGGAGCGCTCTTTTTTTTGCCACGCCAGTTCGATGCGCCACCCGTGCGCACCCGCCCGGAGGAATTGACGCCTCCGCATCCGCGCGCCGTGAATCCGGGCCGCGTTGCACCCCCTCTCGGGCAGCCCTGCTTGCAACCGCCCCCCGCACCTGCCCATCTTCGTCAGTAATACTTCTGTGTAATTCGTGCTACGATGTCCGGAGCAGTAGCACGTTTTAAAATTTCGTATTACACAGAAAGGAGCCTATGCCCCGGTGCCCGGTCGTCATCACGTCCATCCTCTTCGCAACAATGTGGTGTGTCTGGGCCGCGGACGTGGTCGTTTCGGGAACTGTCGTCGATTCTTCCGGCGCCGCGATTGCCGGCGCTGGCGTGCAGGTTCAAAGCGCAAACCGCACCGTGCTCAGAATGACCGAGTCGGACGCCAACGGATCCTTCACGATCTCCGGGCTCCCGCCCGGCAACTACCGCCTGGTGGTATCGCACGCCGACTTCGAGACCAGGGAAATTCCCGTCGCCATCGGCGCCGAGCCGCCCGCCCCCTTCCGCGTCGTTCTGGCGCTGCGCCCGGTGAGCACCGCCGTGGACGTGCAGGGCCGCGCCGATGACCTTACCGGAATCGCGCAATCGGCCACCCAGGGAACCGTGGGCGCCGGCGAACTTGAGGACCGTCCCATCCTCCGCTCGGGCGAGGTCTTGGAGACCGTTCCGGGCGTCATCATCACGCAACACGCCGGCGGCGGAAAGGCCAACCAGTATTTTCTTCGCGGCTTCAATCTCGACCACGGCACCGATTTCGCCATTTTCCTCGACGATATGCCGCTGAATCTGCCATCGCATGCGCACGGCGAAGGATACGCGGACATGAACGGCGTCATCCCGGAGCTGGTCGAGCGCGTAAATTACGACAAGGGTCCCTATTACGCCGATGTCGGCGACTACGGCTCGGCCGGTTCGGCGCATCTGCAATTCTACAAAGCGCTGCCCGAAAACTTCTTCCAGATGGAAGGAGGCATGTACGGCTACGAGCGCGCTGTCTTCGGCGTCTCAGAGAAGGCCGGCCCGGGCAATCTGCTGTTCGGCGGAGAGTTCTATCACGACGACGGCCCCTGGACCCATTCCGATAACTACACCCGGCTGAACGGCCTGCTGACCTACAGCCAGGGCAGTGAAGCCAACGGGTTCAGTATTACGGCCCATGCCTATCACGGCAACTGGAATTCGAGCGATCAGATCCCCATCACCGCGGTGCCCCTGGTCGGCCTCTTCGGCACGCTGAATCCGACCGACGGCGGCAACTCGCAGCGCCACAGCTTGCAGGCGGAATGGCACCGCCAGAGCGATCGCTCCCGGACGCAGATCATGGCCTACGGATTTTATTACTATCTCAATCTGTTTTCCGATTTCACCTATTACCTGGACGACCCGGTCAAGGGCGATCAGTTCGAGCAGCAGGATAAGCGCTTCGTGCTGGGTACCGATGTCCGCCATACGCGGTTCGGCAACTGGTTCGGCCGCAAAGTGGAGAATACGCTCGGCCTGCAAATCCGCAACGACTGGGTCCATAACGGCCTGTATCGCACGGAAAACCGCGTCCGCACGGAAAAGAACGATATCAACGCCTGCAACGACGAGCCCATCGACGCCTGCAACAGCGATCCGAACCTGGTGGCCGTCCTGCCCGCCGATACGGATGTGAACCGGTTCACCGAGACGATGTTCGGCTTTTATGGGGAAAACAAAGTCCAGTGGGCCGAACACTTCCGCACGGTCCTGGCCTTCCGCGGCGACGAAGTATTCGACAACGTCACCAGCCTGACCCCTAGTTATACGGCGGCGGAACTACCCGGCGCTCCGGTGGTCAACTTTGCGGCCGCCAACTCCGGTTTGGCCGCCCAGTTCATGCCCCAGCCCAAGGCAAGTTTCATTTTCGGTCCGTGGCGCAAGACGGAGGTCTATATCCAGGGCGGCTTCAGTTTTCACAGCAACGACGCGCGCGGCGCCACGCAGCGCGAGGAACCGATCTCGCCGGATAACCCGTTTCCCACGCCCGTGGCGAGAATCCCCGCCCTCATCCAGACCAAGGGATCGGAAGCCGGCGTGCGAACCACGGCCGCTCCGCATCTGCAAAGCACGTTTTCGCTCTGGTATCTCCACAGCCAGTCGGAGCTCCTGCAAAACGGCGACACCGGAGGCACCGTCGCTTCCCTGTCGCCGAGCAACCGCTATGGCATCGAGTGGGCCAACTACTACACGCCGCGGGAACACTGGGCCTTTGATTTTGACTTGGCCGACTCGCGGGCTTTTTTTACCGAAATCGATCCGGGCGACGCCGCGCCCGGCAGTCCCGGCGGCAAGCGAGTGCCCGAAGCCGTGGGACTGGTGGCCTCGGCCGGCGCCACCCTGCACGATTACAAACGCCTCTCGGCGAGTCTGCGGCTGCGCGCCTTCGGCCCGCGCGACTTGACCTCCGACGGCATCTACCGCTCCAACGCGACCGTCCTGCTCAACGCCGAGGTCCGCTATCGCCTGACGCAAAAATGGAGCTTTATCGCCGAAGCCCTGAATCTGCTAAACCGCAAGGATCACGACATCGACTACGCCTATACCTCGCGGATCACGCCGCAGGCCGATGCGGCGTTCACCGACGTATTCCATCCCGTCGAACCGCTTCAGGTGCGGTTCGGGTTGAGAAGAACATTTTGACGGCCTGGCAAGCCGGCGCAGCGGCGGAGCGCGCCACATTACGGCCGCTCCACCATCAACCGGCGTTTGTTGCAGCCGCGCGCCTTACTTCCATCGATACTCGGCGCTCAGCCACAGAGAGGAAAACCGGACCGCGGCGCCGGCCGGAGGCAACTCCTGCCAGCTCTTCGCCGGCTCCAACCCTCCGCCCGATGTCCTGCCCGCCGCCATCCGGTCCAGAACTCGATCCAGCGAAAACGCGCCGGCGCCCCGGATCACCAGCGGCAACGCAAGGGCCAGCGCCAGCAGATGGTACTCAAAACCCTCGCCCGCCTTCGTGCCAAACCAGTTCATGAAAAAGCCGTTCTGAAGATGTACCAGCAGCATGGCGACCGCCATGTTGACTCCAATTCCCAGCGCGCAGATGCGGCCCAGCAGGCCCAGCATCAAACCCATGCCGCCAAGGAACTCCGCGGCGATGGCCAGAAGGCCAAGCGGCCTGGGAATTCCGAGCGTTCGCCCGAAATATTCCAGCGTCGGCTGCAAGCCGGCGCCGCCGAACCAGCCGAGCGCCTTTTGCGCCCCATGCGCGAACATAACCGCGCCCAGAACGACCCTCATTGCGAACAGCATGGGATCATCCGGCGTGTGCAGAGTCCGCTTCAGCGCGCTGGCAACCCAGCCGGCAATTTTTTTCACAGTTTGAGAGACAGCCCACATCTTTGATGACCTCCCTTTCATGACCTCAAGGTTGTGTTCGCAAGTTGCCGCCCAGAGGCCGGCGGCCGTGGAAACACTTTTTCTAGCGCCTCTGCCACTACGGATGCGCGACCGGCTCGGGAAGTTGCTGCTCCGGCGCGGCGCCGAGCAGCGCTTTCAGGTCGCTTTCCTCGATCGTCTCTTTCTCCATCAGAGCCTTCACGATCTGCTCCAGAACGTCTCGCCGGCGCTCCAGAATCTCTTTCACCCGCTGGTAGGAGGAGTCCATGATCCGCCGGATCTCCGCGTCGATCTCTTCGGCGGTGCGTTCGCTATAGTCGCGTTCTTCGCGCGCCAGCCAGGTTTTCAGATAGCGGGCCTCCCCCGGCTCTCCATAGGTCAAATTTCCGAGCCGGTCGCTCATCCCGAACCGCGTAACCATCTGCCGGGCCAGCGCCGTGGCGCGTTGTAAGTCGTCTCCTGCGCCCGTCGAAACCACGCCCTGATAAACCAGATCTTCGGCCGCGCGCCCGCCCAGCATCACCGCAATCTGGTCCTGAAGCTGCGGCTTCGTCATCAGGTAGCGCTCCTGCGTGGGCAACTGAAGCGTATGGCCCAGCGCGCCCATGGTGCGGGGAATGATGGACACTCGATGCACCGGATCGGCATTCGGCAAGGAGAGCGCGGCCAGCGCGTGGCCGCCTTCGTGGTAGGCGACGCGTTGTTTTTCTTCCGGCGTCATGACCCGGCTCTTCTTCTCAAGGCCGAGCATCACCCGGTCGATCGCGGCCTCCAGGTCCGATTGCGCGACCTGGGCCGCACCGCGCCGGGCCGCAAGCAGCGCGGCCTCGTTCACCACATTGGCCAGATCGGCTCCCACCATGCCCGGCGTCCTCGCCGCAATCGTCCGCAGATCCACCTCCGCCGACAGGGGAATCGCCTTGGCGTGCACCCGCAGAATCGCCAGCCGGCCTTCCAGATCCGGACGATCGACGATCACCTGGCGATCAAAGCGCCCGGGACGCAGCAGCGCCGGATCAAGCACCTCCGGCGTATTCGTCGCGGCCATGATGATCACATTCGTCGACCGGTCGAACCCGTCCATCTCCACCAGGAGCTGATTCAAGGTCTGCTCCCGCTCGTCATGACTCACGATCATTCCCCGGCCCGAGCTCCGCGACTTGCCGATGGCGTCCAGTTCGTCAATGAACACAATGCACGGCGATTTCTTCTTGGCTTCTTCAAACAGCTCCCTTACGCGCGCCGCGCCAACTCCCACGAACATTTCGACAAACTCCGAACCGGAGATGGAGAAGAACGGCACCTTGGCCTCGCCGGCGACGGCGCGCGCCAGCAGCGTCTTGCCCGTCCCCGGAGGCCCGATCAGCAGCACTCCTCTCGGAATCCGCCCGCCCAGGCGGCGATAACGGTCCGGACTTCGTAGAAATTCGACAATCTCCTGCAACTCGGCTTTCGCCTCGTCGATGCCCGCGACATCCGCGAACGTCACCGGCATCTGCTTGGAGCGGTCGTAGATTTTGGCGCGGCTTCCAAATTGCAGCGGTCCCATGGCCCGCCTTGTCCGCCAAGCTCCGTAGGCGCTCATCCCGATCAGCAGCAGAAAAGGAAGCCAGGCCAATAGCCCGGCAAGGAAAGGATGCGAGGCATCCATGTGCCCGGCCACCGTGACATGATGGGCTTCCATCTCTTTCAAAAGCGGCGTCTCGTCGATGCCCGGCAGCCGCGTCGCCGTGATGACTTGCCCGCCGGAGCGGTTTGGCGGCGCCTTCAGCATCCCGATGAACTCATTGGGGGTAATCTCGACCCGCTCCAGATGGTCCGCGCGCAGCTCGTTCACAAATTCGGTAAACGAGACGTTCCGCGAGGTCAGAGCCGGAAACCAACTCCCCACCGGCACCAGGGAGGGCAGGAAGAAGAAGATCACCGCGCCCAAAAGATAAGGCAGAAAGGCAAGCCAGGGATTGCGCTTAAAGTGCCGCGCCAGCTTGCGTTGGGTCGAGGAAATCCCGGACATCGCGCACCTCCTTAACGAGCCCCTGTCCCAAATTTGTCGAGATCCGGCGCTTCGCGCCCGGCGGGTGCGGCCTCGCGATCTTGTGCCTGAGCGGCTATACGGAAGGCAATCGATAAAACAACAGCAAGACAGTGACGCTGGATGTTCTTCGCACGCATTTCCCAAAGTTCTCCTCTTAGGATTAGGAGCACGCCGGGCGATGCCGACAAAGAAATTTTTTAACTCGTGTTAAGAGATGCGGGACCTCATCGATTGGTTACAAAAATAATATCATAAAATCTTCTATAATTAGACTAAGATATTATCTTGAGCCTTTGGAATCCACCCCGACTTCCGGCGCCGCCGGGCCGGCTTCCGCTTCGGGAAGATCCATTTTATTCGCCCGCAGCGCGATCCCCAATCCGGCGATGCCCGCCAGTTCTCCCAGACCGAAAATCGTCCAGGGAAAGGACCGCGGGAAGCCGCCGTTCACGATGTACCGCCAGTCCCAAATGAAGGACAGGAAGATCGCCGCCGCGCCGGCCGCCAGCAGCGCCCAGCTCCAGCCGGGGACGCGCTTGGGTTCGCGCGCCAGGCCAAGCGCGCCGCCCGCAATCAGCGACGCCGCCACAATCGACGGCGCGATCACCGGTCCCGCCCACGGCACCGGTAAAAGGAACAGCAGATCCCAGGTGCCGGGCGAAGCGGGCCAGCCGATCAAAACCTTCAGCCAAAGATAAAACGTCAGATCCCAAACGCCGAAGATCAGAGAAAATGCCGCCAGCCGGGACGGAAAACTTCGCGCGGCCGCCCAGGCCACGCCGGCGAGCATCAGGATGGTCGCGGCCTCGCGTCCCAGTTCGATTCGAGCCAGCAACAAAAAGGGGCCAAGAGCGCTCGTCGGAGCCAGAGGGAAAAGGGAGCCGCGCGGAAGACCCGCCGCGACGCGGATCGGCTCGGCGATGGTGCGGAGATAAACTACAACAGCCGCCTCTACAAAACCGAACGCCGCGCCGAATAGAACAAGGCCCGGGATTTTACCGCTTTGCTTCAGTTTTGACTTTGTTGATCGTTAGTGGTGGCCGCCCGCGCCGCCGGCATGCCCGCCACCGCCCGAGATTCCACCGAGTCCGCCGGCATGCCCGCCGCCCGAGATCCCGCCGAATCCGCCGGCATGCCCGCCGCCCGAGATCCCGCCGAATCCGCCGGTTTGCCCGCCTGCCCTTACGGCGGCAGCGCTGGAGGCTCCTGAATTGGGGACTCCACCGCCGCTCGGGCCGACCCCGCGCATTCCGCCCGCGCCGCGAACTCCGGCGCCGATGCCAGCTCGCGCCCCGGAATTCAACCCGCTGCGCGTCACACCGCCATAACCGGCCGGAACGCCGGCGTAGTAATAAGGAGATCCGGGCATGAACAGATACCCGACCGTATACGGGCTGTAGTAGCCGAAACCGAACGGGCTATAGTACATTCCGGTGTAGGGCATGAACGTGAACATGCCAAACCACGGATTCCACGCCCAGGTTCCCGCTCCCGCGTCGTCGCCGCTATAAGCGCCGCTCGAATAAAGACCGCTGCCGGAAGCGCCCGCGCTCCGCGCGGAAGTGATATTGGCCTGCGCGATGTACTCGTCGCGCCGCTCATTCCAGCGATAGAAGGCGTCCGTTTCTTTGGTGTCGAAATTCCGGGCTTCCAGCTTGTCGCTGTCGAAGACCACTTCGTGGCCTTTTTTAGCTTCCACCGGCTTCTTGTCTCCGGATGCGATCTTGGACTCGCCTTCGTATACTCGAAGCCGCGCCGCCGGATCGGAATCAAACCGGTACAGGCCGCGCTTTTTCAACTCGACCTCGGAGTTGTGAAACAGCACCGTGATCGCATTGTCCGGAAGCAGCTCGCCCACCTGAAGCATCGCCGTTCCCGATAACACTTCCACCCGCGTATCGGCCAGTTGATTGGAAACCATCTTGAAGGAGCTGTTTTCCGCCAGCCGCAGAAAAACACCCGGCGTCAACAGAACTTCCGCGTCGCCGTCCTTCGTCGTCAGGGTTTGGCCATTCTTGACGTCCTGGAATTGTCCGAACTTCGCCGGCGACTGAATCGCCTGGCCATCCAGCTCGACCGTCCCTTCGGTTAGTTGAATCACGCCGGAATGCGCGGAAATCACCGCTTGCGCCCAGACGGAGCCGCCAAAAGCCAGCGCGACAGCCACGACCGTTCTGCCCACCATGATGCGAGCCTCCTAGTCACTTCCAATTCTGCTCTTTTTTGATCGGCGAGTCAACAACTTTGTGTGCCCTATAATATTGAAAACGTGGTTCGTCAAGCGTTAATCGCCGCCGTCACGTTAGCCTGCCTGAAGGCCCGCCCGCCATCCTTCTACCCCGATGTGTTGCCTATCCTTCAGCGCCACTGCCAGCAGTGCCACCGCCCCGGCGAAGTGGCCCCGATGCCCTTGATCACCTATCCGGATGTCCGCCCATGGGCTAAGGCCATCCGCGACGCCGTAAGCGCCCGCAGCATGCCGCCGTGGTTTGCCGATCCCTGCTGCGGAAAATTCGCAAACGACCGCTCCTTGACCGCCGCCGAAATTTCAACCTTGGTGAGTTGGGCTCAGGCCGGCGCACCGGCCGGAGATCCGCGCGCCGCCCCGCCCCCCATTCCCTGGACGAACGGCTGGAACATCCCGCCTCCCGACGCCGTTTTCGAAATTCCGCCCTTCCGCGTCCCCGCCTCAGGCGCGATCGAGTATCAGTATTTCGCCGTTCCCACCGGTTTTCAACAAGACCGCTGGATTCAGGCGGTCGAGGTACGGCCCGGAGCCCGCAAAACCGTTCATCACGCGGTGGTGTACATCCGCGAGCCCGGCTCCAGGTGGACCAGCGGGCCGACCAAGGCCGATATCTTGCAGGTTTATGCTGCCGGCGCGGCGCCGGAGATCTGGCCGGAGGGAATGGCGAAGCTGGTCCCGGCCGGATCGGATCTGGTTTTCGAGATCCATTACACGCCGGACGGGAAGCCGGAAATCGATCACACCAAAATCGGCGTAATTTTCGCCAAAAAACCGCCGGAAAAGCGCGTTTTGACGCTGCAAATGGACCGTTCCGACTTCGCCATCCCGCCCGGCGATCCCGACTACCGCGTCAGCGTCTGGGGTACGCTGCCCAACGACGCCTTGCTGCTTAGCCTGTTTCCGCATATGCATCTGCGCGGGAAAGAGTTCGAATTTCTGCGGATCCTCGCCGATGGCCGGCCGGAGGCGATGCTGCGCGTCCGCCAGTATAATTTTTATTGGCAGCTCGACTACAAACTCGCCACTCCGCTGCCGCTGAAGAAGGGAACGCGGCTGGTCTGGACGGCGGTGTTCGACAACTCGGCGAATAATCCGCTGAATCCCGATCCGTCAAAAGAAGTCCGCTACGGCCATCAAAGCTGGGATGAGATGATGGTGGGCTTTTTCGACGTCGCGGTGGACGCCGGGGTGGATAAAGAACAGTTTTTCGTCCGCTAGCGAAGGCTTATTGGCCGACCTGCACGTCGGCGCGCAGATCCTGCCAATCGGGCAGCGCCGCCGGGTGGGCGAGCTTTTCGATCGGGCTGGTCATTTCCCTGGACTCGAACGGACCGAGCGCCGGCGCGCGGAAGGAGAACCGGCTCAGGGGAGGCTGGCCGGGCTTAGCCTCGGCCGTGCGCAGGGTCACATAGACCGTCATATCGGACAGCGGGGCGCTGGAATGATTCACCACCAGGTAGTGAATTTCGGATTTTTTATTGAGATCGACGACGATGCGGAAGCCGGTGACTTCAATCAAATCCGCCACCGAATGCGTCACCGGAACCGGCGCGCTGACCGCCGCCGCGGCGGCCGGCTCTGGCGCAGGAGTTTTCGCCTCGGAGCGCTCGACCGGCTGTAGATAGAACAGCAGCAGGCCTCCAGCCAATGGGATTCCCAGCACCAGCATGGCGCTGACGAACCAGCCCGGCAGCTTTCGCCGCGGCCTCTTGGGCGGGCCGATCACCGTGACCATCCCGGCGTCTTTGAACGATTGCAGGGCGGGCGGCAAGGCGGGACCGGGCAGCGTGACGCGCGGCGCGGCATCCTGGATCAGCACGCCGCCTCGCGGCGGCGCGGGGCGCATCCGCGCGGCCGCGGCGGCCGTGTAGTCCTGAAGGGGGGCCAGCCGGAGCCAGGATCCGGAGGGAAGGTCTTCCTGCGGCGGCTCCGTAATCACCGGCACCGTGCTGGAGGCCGCGACTGGCTGCGGTTTGGCGGGTTCCGCGGCCCGGGCGATGGCCGGCCCGAGCGGCACCGGCACCGGCGCCGCCGGTGAAGGCGCGGGTGGAAGTGTTTTCTCTTCGGCCGGAGGGGCCAACAGCGCGATGGCTTCCGTTTTGGGAAAAAATTGAGTGATCGAAACAGCCGCCGGCGCCGCCGCCACCGCGGCCGGCTCAGGTGTGGACGCCAGCGCGATTCCCGCCGCGGCTGGTTCCGGTTCCGGCGCCTGCTGCGCCTGCCGGATGTGCTCGGCCAGCGCCAGCAGCGGATCGGGCGCGGGTTCGGGAGCGGGGGCGGACAGGGGGGGCGCGGCGGGTTCCACCGGCGCCGCTTTTGCCTCCGGATCGCAGGCCGGGCACTCTTTCACCGCCGGCGGAATCTCGCGTCCGCACTCCGGGCAGATCCAGTGGAACATGGTACTAATTTAATGGGATTCCGGTTTTTTTCCGTTCAGGCACAAACCCTACCGGGAATTCCGAGGCGCCTTAAGTAGGGTAAGGATTCAATCTCAGGGGCGCCGCAGGATCCCGCTATGTTTTTCCCGGCGCCGGGCGGGGCGCGCCCCCTGTTTTCTTTCTTCGCCAGGAAAACCAGCAATAAATCGCGGCGGCGGCGGCCAAAGCGGCCGAAAAATACAGCAAATCCCGCTCGATCGCCTCGGAAATGCGCCGCCAATTTTCGCCTAAATAATATCCCAGCGCCAGAAATGTCGTAACCCACAACAGCCCGCCCGGCCAGGCGTAGGCCGCAAACGAGACAAAGCGCAGCTTGGAGGCTCCGGCGACGATCGCGGTAAAATGCCGCAGTCCGGCGATGTAATATCCGGCGAACAACGCCCAGTGCCCGATGCGGTCAAACCATCGATGGACTTGGTCCAGCCGCTCCTCGGTGATGTGGAGGTATTTTCCGAAGCGGCGCACGGCTCCTAAGCCGAGCGTGCGGCCGATGGTGTAGCTCAGCGTGATGCCGCACCAGCTTCCGGCCAGCGCCGCAAGCCAGGCCGGCAGCGGATGCATTCGTTCTTTGAAAATCAGGTATCCGCAAAAGACCAGCAGCGTTTCATCCGGCACCGGCAGTCCCACGACGCCGAGCAGCAGCAGCAGGAAGATCATCCCGTAGCCGTAGGTAGCGATCCACTGGAAGACGGACTCCATGGGGTGATGATAAAGGAGCCGGGGCGAAGAAGTCAGGAAGGAACGGCCGGGCTATTTTTCTCCCGGGGCTACGCGCGAGGGGACCGCGAAAAACTCCAGGAAGTTGCGCTTGCCGTCGCTCTGGGCGGCCGGGCGGCGCTCCTCCGCCAAGTCCGCCGCGAACTCGCCGAACAGCTTGCCCAGTTCCGAATTGGGGTCCAGAAAGGTTCCCGCGGTCATGGCGCGGGTGACCCCGATGTAGTCGTTGGGAAAGGTGCGCGCCACCGGCACGCCGAGAATTTCTTCCACCTGATCCTTGCTGAAGATCGCGCGCTTGCTGGTGCGGTTCAGGAGGATGGAGACGCGGCCGTCCAGATCGAAGCTCCGCAGATAGGCCAGCTTCTCGCGGGCCAGGTGAAGGGAGGGGATCTCCGGCGTGCAGACCAGCAGGACGCGCTTGCAATCCTGCATAATTTCCATCGAATAGCGTTCCAGGTTGCCGGACAGATCAAAGCACAGGGCCTGGTAGTTGCGCCGCAGGAACTCCATGAGGGCGCGAATCTGGGTGGCTTCGATCCGGAGGCTGGGATTGATGCGGCCGGCGTGCAGCACGTCGAGCGATCCCAGGGAGGTGACCAGTTGGGGCCACAGGTGCTCATCCATGTGCAGGGAGCGCTCGACCGCGTCCGTCACGGAGTATTCGTTTTGCAGCTTCAGCATGAAGCGCATCATCCCGCTGTTGAGGTCGAAATCCGCCAGCAGGGTGCGCGAGTCGGGCCGCCGGGCCAACGCTCCGGCGGTGTTCAGGGCGATGGTGGAGGTTCCTGCGCCGGCCTTGGAGGGCAGGAAGGCGAAGATCTGCGAAGTCGATTCAAAGGTGGGAGGCCGTTGTTGCACCAGCGCCTTCACCGTATGGACCGCCTCCAGAATGGCGTGCCGTTCGAAGGGGTCCGCCAGAAATTCGCGGACGCCGGCACGCATGGTTTCCCGCAACAGGCGCGGGTCCATGTCCGAGTGCACCGCGACGATCTGAATTCCGGCGGCTTCCGATTCGAGCAGTTGTACGGTTTCCCGGGCCTTTTCGAGGGTTTCGAAACTCAAGAACACCGCCTCGGGCGCGTGGGCCCGCAGCGTGCGCACCAGGTCAATTGCCGTGGGATAGCGGTGCAGGGAGCGCCCGACCGACACTTCCCCGGTGGCTTCGAGCGCGCGTTCCAGGCGCGCCGCCATGTCCTGATCCGGGCAGATGATGATGCTGCGGAGCAAATTGGTCTCCTCTCTCAGCCTAGAAAGCTTATCGACGGCGGGCAATTGCATTGGTCCCTGAATTTAAGGCGGGATTGATCCTAGTCTGGCGGCGATTCCCCTTAGGACCCTCCCGGTGGTTGATCTCAAGCCGCTCAGGCGCATGCGGCCAGGACACGGGTCTGCTCGCCGGAGGCGCGCCGGTAAGATTCGGCGAAATGGGCGTGCATCGGCGCGCAGGCCGGATGGGGATGAATCTGCACGAAGAGCTGCCCGATCAATTTTCCGCGCAATCCCTTACAGCAGCGCGCCAATTGCGCGGCGGTTTCGCTGGTGCAGGCCTCGCAGTTGAGTCCGACTTCAAAGCAAACCTGAGGGTAGTTCTGGTTCATGGCCGAAAGGACATTATGCCTTCTACCGCATTGAGGATAAAGGTATTTGAGGAGGGTTTCCGGGCTCTCATTTGGGGGTGGGGCGCCACCCCCGTAATACCCCCTCGCCAGCAGGGCGGAAAGGCACGGCGCGGTTTTCCGCGGCGGGTGAGGGCTGCTGGCATGAAACCTGCATTAAAGTCACATCGTGGATACGGCTGGAATCGTCCTATGAGGAAGATGGGGAGCGTGTTAGTCCTGTTTTTACCGATGATCGCGCTGGCGGTGACTCCCGATTTCCATGTGGAACGGCTGGCGGTTCCGGGCGGATCGGAATTGATCACCGTGTTTGGCCCGATCGCGGGGGCTCAGGGTCCTGCCGACGTGCCGCTGCTCAGTGTTTTGCGCGACGATCTTGGCCAGGCCGATCCGGAAAGTTCCCGTCTGCGTTACGTTTGGGTGTTGACCTCGATGCCGCCGGGGCTGCTGCAGCGGGCCGCCGGATCGCTGCCGTTTTTCTACTGGCGCGCCGATGTGGGGCGCGATCCTGACAAGCGCCCGGCGCCGGTGATCGATCTTGGCTCGCCGGCGCGGCCGGTCTGGCATTCGATCGCCGGAGCCCTGACGCAGGTTTTGGCGCTGGATCCCAGCGGGGCGCTGATCCGCACGCCCACGCGCAGTTACCGGAATAATTTAGAGGATCAGCGCCGGGTTCGCCTGCTGGAGGGGCTGGCGATCCTGTCCGAACTCGAAGACGACCCGGAGGTAAACGCTTTGTTAAGCGACCCGGAGCTGACCGAGATCGAGACCCGCCTCGATTTGGGGGCGCAGATGCTGGGCGGCCTGCTCACCACCGAAAAGATACCCTCGGCGTATTTGAAGGAGCGCACGCGGGCCGAGGAGATGCGGGGCCACAACTGGGAGCTGTTGCGCCAGCGGGCCGAAGCCAACGGGTTATATTTCGAGCCGTTCGGGGTGAACGGGTCGGCCACGCACGCGCTGTTGTGGATCGCCGCCGGGGATGTGGATTCTCCGCATAAATTCGACGGGCAGTTTCTGGCCATCTCCAATCCCTATCAGGATCCGCGGCTGATGAACTGGAAGGGCTACCGGGAGGAGCGCCAGGGCCGGGAGATGATCCCGCTGGCGCTTTACGCGCTGGAATACCCAAAGGTTCCGCTGCTGCTGGTGGATTTCCGGGACACGCATTCGCCCAAGCGGCGCGAAATGATCCGCCACGCCGTCACTGACACGGTCAGCGGCGTTTTGGGGATCTCCAAATTCGGCAACTGGCCGTACCTGTTTGGCTCGACTGCGTTCAATTTCGTCCGCGTCCGGCACGGGGCGGCCAACAACCGCAACGCGCGGCTGAAAGCGTACGCGGAGGTGCGCCAATGGCTGGCGCTGGACGATTCGCTTCCGCCGGAGTTGAGCCGCCTGCTGCAACAGCGCCTGGACATGATGGGCGTCAATCCGATGGAGCAGAGCGTCCGGCGCCAAGCCGAGGTGGCGCGCCGCCAGTACGCGGCGCTGGTCCGCTACGCGACCGATCCCTATGGCCTGCCGGCGCGGATCGAGCACGACCGCAACCGGGAGTTGACCGCGTACCGGCACGGGGCGGCGGCGCGGTTTGGTTTCCGGATGGCGAGCATCGCCACGCTGGGCCTTGCCGATCACCGCGAGAAAGAAAGCGGAGCGGAGCTTGAAGCGCGCCTGGACCGGGAGCGGCGGGTGGCCAGCCAGACGCGTTTCCTGGAGATGGTGGCGCGCTCGGGGCCGCAAGCCGAGATTGTCTGGAACATGGAGGAGGTGCGCCGCGCCGTGGATGAGATCGCGGCGCTGGGCATTCCGCGGAGATCGGCGGGCCTGGTGGCGCGGATCATGCGGGAGACGCAGGATGAGGAAACGCGGGCGATCTGCGCGCGCGCTCTGGAATCGCTGGACGCTGGCGCGGCCGGCGGCGGGTTCGAGGAATGAGGCCGGCGCTGGTTCTGGTGTTGGCGTGCGGCGCGGCGGCGCAGGCCAAAGTCGACCGCGTGGTGATCCTCAAAGTCGACGGGCTGCCGGATTCGGTTTTAGAGCGCTACCTGGACGAACGCGCCGGCGGGGCGCGCCAGGGACACAGCCGGCTGCCGTGGATCGAGCATGTTTTTCACGACAACGGCGTGTGGATGGCGAATTTCTACGTGCGCGGGCTCAGCCTGTCCTCGCCGTCGTGGTCTCTGCTGGACACCGGCCGTCATCTGGAAATCCGGGGCAACGCCGAGTACGACCGCTATACGCTGCGGGTCTACGACTACATGAACTTTTTCCCGTTTTATTGGGGATATGCTCGGGACCGCCGCGCCGACATGCCGGGAGTCGCACTGCTGGATGAGAATCACATCCCGCTGCTGATCGACCACTTCGGCCGCGGCGAGCGCTACCAGAGTTTTCAACTCTATCAGCGTGGGGTGCGCTGGAAGACGCTGGAAGACAGCGCCGAAACGGCGTTCAAAAAGAACCCGCGCGATCTTCTGGACGAATGGCTCACCGGATTCGAGATCGGCGGAGCGCTGGGCCAGCAAACCGAGCAGGAGCTGATCCGCAAGCTGGCCGATCCGAAGGTTCGCTACCTGGACTATTTCACGGGCGACTACGACCACCTTGCGCACCTGGCCAAGGACCGCCTGGCGCAGCGCGGCGTGGTGGAGCGGCTGGATGGGCTGGTGGGGCGGATCTGGGCGGCCATCGAAACCAGCCCGCTGGCTTCCACCACGCTGCTGGTGATGGTTTCCGATCACGGCATGAACACGTCGGAGGACACCTATAGCCAGGGCTACAACCTGATCGACTGGTTCAACAGCGCCGAGGGCGGCGGCCACCACGTGCTCACCAACCGGCATCCGCTGACCGAGTTCAAGATCCGCGGCCTGGATCCGTTTGTGAGCGAGGTGATCTCGCCGAGCCCGCAGTCGTTTTATCTGGCGGGGCAGGCGCGCGAATATCCCACGGCGGTGATGGATCTGGACGGCAACGAGCGCGCCTCTATCAGCCTGCGCAACAATTCGCTGAACATCATCCACATCCTGCTGGACCAGCTTACGCGCAAGAAGCCGGCGGGGCGGCTACGCGCCGCCGAAATCGGCGCGCTATTTTCGACCCTGGACCGGGTGCGGCCGCAGTGGCGGCGGAACGTGGAGGAGTTGAGCCGGGAAATCGCGCAGTTGCGAACGCAGATCGAGCGGCAGGAAGCGCTGGTGGCGTCGCAGCCGAAGAAGTTCAGCGCGGCGCAGGTTGAGGCGGGGCTGGCCGAGCAGGCCAGGCGCGACGCGCAGCGGCTGGATCAGATGCGGCTGGAAGAGCGCGGTTACGCCGATTACATCGCGGCGATGCGGCGGCTGTTGTCGCTCGATCCGGCGGATTTCGATCCGGGGAAGTTCAACGCGCAGCAGTTGATCCCGCAGCGCTCGCTGGGGGAGGCCAATTCGCCGGGGGATCTGCAACGTTACGTGGTGGGGCCTTCGGAGGAGGGGATGGTCCTGGCGGCCGACGGTTCGCTCGATATGGAGCGCAGCTTCCGCCGCATCGACTACTTCGCGGCGCTTGGCGCGCTGGCGGTGCGCAACAACGTTCAACGGGGCGTTTCGCCGCGGCCGGTGGATTTCATCGCCACGCCGCTGGAAGACGCGGTGTGGCTGTGGCGGTCGCCCGAGCGCCAGGCGCGAATTGAGTGGCGGACGACCGCGGCCGGCGGAACCGAGTTGCGCTACGTCCCGGTCGCGCACCTGAGCCAGGACGATTCGGGCCGGCTGCGCTACGACCGCGTCCGGCTCGGCCCCGGCTTTCCGCTGGAATATTTCGAAGATACCCAGCTCGACGCGGCGCCGCAGTGGCTGGAGGACTGGCACACCGAGCGGGAGTGGCTGAAGGCGGTGCACCGGACGAAATATTCCAACGGCATCATCGGGATCGTTGAAGAGCTGCGGATCCCGCCCGTTTCCGATGCTTATCTGGAGCGCAAGCGCGAGCTGCGGCGCCCGGATTTTATCGTTTTTGCCAACAATCACTGGAATTTTAACGTCCGCGGCTTTAATCCGGGCGGGAATCACGGGTCGTTTTTCCGCGTTTCCACGCATTCGGTGCTGCTTTTCGCCGGAGGCGCGGACACCGGGATTCCTCGCGGCCTGCGGGTGGAGACGCCTTACGACAGCCTCAGCTTTATGCCGACGATTCTCGATCTGATGGGGAAAGGCGACGCGTCTTTGCCGGGCGAGCCGATTGGCGAGCTGGCGGGGGGCGGCGGGCGGTGAGGTGTTTGAAACAAAATCGGCCGCGGATGATCTAACCGGTTATGGATCCGGCTGGCCAAGGCGAGTTGCTGGTGGCCGGCGGCGCATCGGGCCGCGAGGAGGGCCCCGGGCTGGAGGCCGACGGCGGCGCGGCCGAGCGGCGGCGAATTGTGTCCCGGCACATGGCCGCGCTGGCCGAGCATGAGCGCCATCTGGCCGAGCTCGAGCGGGGAATCAAAGCTTGTTGCCGTTAAGCGCTTCCGCCGCGCCGGATTTTTCAAAAATTCAAGCAATATAATTTATTTTGAGAGAAGCGTGCATCCTGCGTCCTACGCGGAGTGGATTGCGTTGATCGAGCGCTACCGGCGCGCGGTGAGAGCCTACACCGAGGCCGTGCAGTCCCTGGCCCGCGCCACCGGCGGCGCCGGCGCCGATTACGAAGCCGCGTTGAAAAAGGTGGAACAAACGCATCAGGTCTGCGAAAAGCTGCGGGAGGCTTTGAAAGCGTACTCGCACAAGGACGCCACCAGCCCGTCTTTGAAATAAGAGCCGAAAAACAAATGGCGGAGGTTCCGCTCCGCCGCCCCCTCCGGTTGATTTCACAGAATTTGATGATTCCTTGTGTTATTTTGCGAGGGTCTGGAAAAAATTTGACGTAACAGATATCCTGTGGATGTCATCTAGATGGCAATAAGCAGACCGGAGGGTGGCATGCTGATCGACCCGGACCAGGTGCGGGAAAGCATGAGATCGGCCATCGAACGGGTACGCAAGAGATTCGCGGATCCCTTCTCGTCCGAGGCGGCGGGTGAGCCGGAGTCCCCGGGCGCGGAGGCGGAAGGGCCGCAGCCAGATCAGAACGGTCCGAAGCCCGGATCGAGCCCCTGCCAGCACTGATAGTAATCGTGTTGCAGCTCGCCGGACTCGAGGGCGAAGCGGGTGGGCCGCAGGATGTAGCGTGTTTCGAACATGAACGCCATGGTATCGTCGACTTTTTGCGGGACCAGGTTGGCGTTGACGGCGCGCTGGTAAGTGGCGGCGTCGGGGCCGTGGGCGCTCCAGCAGTTGTGCAGGCTGGCTCCGCCGGGCAGGAATCCCTCGGCTTTGGCGTCGTAGACGCCGTGAATCAGGCCCATAAACTCGGCCATGGCGTTGCGGTGGAACCAGGGCGGGCGGAAAGTATGCTCGGCCACCAGCCACCGGGGCGGAAAGACCACGAAATCGACGTTGGCCACGCCGGGGGTTGGCGAAGGCGAGGTCAAGACGGTGAAGATGGAGGGATCGGGATGGTCGAAGCTGATCGATCCGAGGGCCATGAAGTGGCGGAGGTTGTACTTATAAGGCGCCAGATTGCCGTGCCAGGCCACGACGTCCAGGGGTGAAGCCGGGGTCTCCAGGGCCCAGAGATTTCCGGCGAATTTGGCGACGATCTGGCAGGGCTGGCGGTCGTCCTCGAAGGCGGCCACGGGCGTGGAGAAGTCGCGGGGGTTGGCGAGGCCGTTGGCGCCGATGGGGCCCAGTTCCGGCAGGCGGAACATGGCGCCGTAATTTTCGCAGACATAACCGCGAACCGGGCCCCCGGGCAGTTCGACGCGGAAGCGCAGCCCGCGGGGGATCACGGCGATCTCCTGCGGGGCTACTTCCAGGATTCCCAGCTCGGTTGCCAGCCGCAGCGAGCCCTGCTGCGGGACGATCATCATTTCGCCGTCGGCGTTATAAAAAACTTTGCGCGACATCGAGCGATTGGCGGTGTAGATGTGCACCGCCATGCCGGCCTGGAGGCTGGCGTCGCCGTTGCCGGCGATGGTGATGAGGCCCTCGACGAAGTCGGTGGGCTCGGCGGGAATGGGAAGAGGACTCCAGCGCAGTTGGGTCGGCGGCGGATCGGCTTCCTGGAACGGCGTGGAGCGCAGCAGGCGGCTGCCGATGCGCTGAAAGGGCCGGTTGTGCGCGGCGGAGGGGCGGATGCGATAGACCCAGGTGCGGCGGTTTTCGGCGCGCGGCATGGTGAAGGACGTTCCGGAAAGCTGCTCGGCGTAGAGGCCGTAGGGCACCTTCTGCGGGCTGTTCTGGCCTTCCACCAGCACGCCGGGGCGGGCCTCGGAGACGAAGTGATTCCCGAAGCCGGCCTGATATTTCAAATCGCTTTTGACGGGGGGCGGAGCGGAAGCGGGATCAACCGTGGGAGTCATCGCAATCCCGTGGTAACACAGCAGGGAATCGCAGTCAACACTGCCGGGCAGCGGGCCTCGCTACACTGAAACGCATGGGTGCGTGGAGCCCGCGGCAGTATCAGAAATTTTCGGATTTGCGCAATCGCGCCTGCCGCGATCTGGCGGCGCATGTGGAGGTTGCCGAAGCGCGCCGGGTGGTGGATCTGGGCTGCGGGCCGGGCAATCTTGGCGGCATCGCACCGGACTACTGGCCGCGCGCCTCGATCAAGGGGATTGACAGCTCGCCGGAGATGATCGAAGCCGCGCGCCGGTCCTTTCCCGGCCATGAGTGGCTGCTGGGGGACATCGCCGAGTGGGCGGAGTCGGAAGAGCGCTGCGATATTGTGTTCTCCAACGCGGCGCTGCAATGGGTGCCCGATCATGGCGGGCTTTTTCCGAAGCTGTTCCGGCACGTCAATCCGGGCGGCGCACTGGCGGTGCAGATGCCCGCCTATGACGCTCCGCAGTACGAAATTTTGCGGGAGATGGCCGCGGCCGGGCGGTGGCGGCGCTGGTTCCCGGAAGGCCGGGCCCGGGAATGGCGCTGTCATGAGCTCGATTTTTATCACGATCTGTTAAAACCGCAGGCGGCGCGCCTGGATTTATGGGCCACCGAATACTGGCAGGTGATGGCGGACGTAAACGGCATTGTGGAGTTTTACAAAAGCACGGGCCTGCGCCCGTATCTGGATCCGATCGGGGACGCGGGCGAGCGGGAGCGTTTTTTGGAGGAGTATGCCGGCCGTCTGGACGGCGTGTTCCGGCACGCGGCCGGCGGCGGGGTGTTTTTTCCGATGCGGCGGATCTTCATCATCGCAGGCCGGGATTGAGCGGCGCGGGTCCGGTCACGGCTGCTCCGATTTTTTATTTCGTTTTCGGGCACCGCGTTAGGCGCGTTGCTGCGGGGGGCGGCCGGGGCCGCCGCCTAAAATTTCCGCGGAATGGATCCCCACGCGATTTCGCAGATTCTGGCCGCCTGGAGCGGCGCTCCGCGGGAAACCGATGC
Source organism: Terriglobia bacterium (assembly GCA_021324615.1). Lineage (GTDB taxonomy): Bacteria > Acidobacteriota > Terriglobia > Bryobacterales > Bryobacteraceae > Palsa-187. The sequence continues at coordinate 32,504 of JAJPIT010000021.1, forward strand.
GGACTACTTTCGGGTGTGGCAGCGCGCGGCGGTCGGGCTGCAAAACGCGCTGCGCGTCTGGATTCCGGAGCTGTACTTTGCGCCGCTGGAGCGTTTTGAGGACCGGGCTGGTGCGTATTCGATGATCGTTTACGCCGCCAGCCGTCCCTGCTACGGCAAGCCGCGCACCGAGTTTACCTACTTCGTTCCCGATCCGGAGACGTTGAATCTGGCGCTGCGCTGCATTGGCAGCCGGACGCGCCGGGTGCTGGGGCCGGTTGAGAAGCGGCTGCGCGAAAGCGGCCGCGCCGATCTGGCCTTACGCTATCTTCCGGTGTGGCACGAAGATATTGTGCGCGCGGTGCGGAACAAGCCGGCTCGCCTGATCGATCTGCTGGCGGCCGACGCGCGTCTGGTGAACGCGGTGATCGATCTGGGCGCGACGGGAAACGTCCGGCGATTCCAGAGCGCGGCAGCTCTGGCGCTGCGTTCGGTGGCGGGTGTCGATATGCGCGGGCTGGCGATGCGCGCGCTGGAGCTGGCCACGGCGCTGGTGGCGCCGGAAGCGGCGGCGGTCCGGCAGTGACGGCACTGTTTCATGCGGCGCGCAAGCCGCGGATTATTCTGGGATTTTCTGACGAGCGCGGGAGGACCGGAGCGGCGCGGCTGGTTTTTGGACGTGCTTGTGCCGGATGGGCCTGTGCAAACTTGCGCGGCGGGTATATAATACTTGCCAAGTTAATATGTGGATCGGTCCGGATGCGTGGGCGCAGCGGGCGCGCCCGCCGCAAAACGGCGTTGGTAGCAATCTCTTAGGGAGGTAATGCTCAACATGTCAGAGAAGCCGGCAGATGACGTCAAAAATCCCAAGGACGCGATAAAAGCCGTCTCGCGAAGACGTTTTATTCAAGGAGTGATCGCCGGAGGGGCGGGGGTTTCCGCGGCGACTTATTTATTCCGCGCCTCGACTCCGAGCTCGGCGGCCTCCACCGGCGACCGTCTGATTACGATTAACGTGAACGGGCAGGACCGGCGGGTGGACGTGATGAAGCAGGAGACGCTGGCGATGACGTTGCGCTACAAGCTGGGCCTGACCGGGACCAAGATCGGCTGCGACCGGGCCGAGTGCGGCGCCTGCACGGTATTGATTGACGGCGTGCCGCGCTATTCCGCTCGACGCTGACGCACACGGTGCGCAACGCCAAGGTGCTGACGGTGGAAGGGCTGGCGAGCGCGGACGGCAAGCTGCATCCGGTGCAGCAGGGCATTATCGAAGAGCAAGGTTTTCAGTGTGCGTTTTGTATGTCGGGATTCATCATGGCCACCGTGGCGTTTCTTGAAAAGAATCCGAATCCGACGCGGACGGAGCTGGCGCACGGCATTTCGGGCAACCTGTGCCGCTGCCAGGATTACGACAAGATCCTCACCGCGATGATGCGTGGAGCCGAGATCATGAGGGAGCAGAAACATGCCTAACAAAATGCAGTATGGCGGAAACCACAAGCTGATCGGCAAGGACTACACGACGCTCGATCTGCACGCCAAGGTCACCGGGCAGGCCAAGTACGCGGAGGATTACCGCGCCGAGGGCATGCTGTTCTGCAAGCTGGCGCTGAGTCCGGTGCCGCACGGGCGGGTGAGGAAGATCGACGCCTCGGAAGCGCTGGCGATGCCGGGCGTGAAGGGGATTCTGACGGCCGACGATCTGCCGGCGCCGGCGGACTCGATTGACGACAACGGCCGCGTGATCCGGGCCAACACGCGGGGCTTCCGGGGTCTGACCAATGAGCCGCTGTACCAGGGCGAGCCGATTTTGGCGGTGGCGGCGGTGGATGAGCTGACGGCGGCGGAGGCGATTGAAAGGATTCACATTGACATCGAGCCGCTGCCGTTCGTCATCGATCCCATCGAGACGCTGCGGCCGGGCTCGCCCAATCCGCGCACGGAAGGGAATATCTGGTATCGGCCGAAGGGGCAGCCGGGGCAGCCGCCTCCGCAGTTGGAGGTGCGGCCGCTCAAGTGGACGCAGGCCGATTTCGACGCGGCCAAGGACGGCGCGTTGCCGATGGGCGAGGTGCCGGAGGATTCGGGCGTGGTGTGGTCGTATGGCGACGTCGAGGCGGGCTTCAAGAACGCGGCGCTGGTATTGGACGAGACGTTCGTGACGCCGGACACCAGCCATCAGTGCCTGGAGACGCGCAGCGCGATGGCGTACTGGCAGAACGGGAAGGTGCACATCCACACCGGCACGCAGAGCCTGATTCAGACCGTGCCGGCGGTGGCCCGCTGGCTGAACATCCCGCCGGAGAACGTGGTGGTGGTGAGCGAGTATACCGGAGGCGGTTTCGGCAGCAAGATCACGGCGGACATTACGCTGATCATTCCGGCGCTGCTATCGAAGAAATGCAATGCTCCGGTGATGATGCGGGTGACGCGCGAGGAGGAGCATTTTATCGGGCGCGCGCGGCCGAGCATGATCGGGCGGGTGAAGGTTGGTTTTGGGAAAGACGGCCGGATTCTGGCGCTGGATATGTTCACGGTGTGCGATACGGGTCCGTATGACGCGGTGGGGGACGCGGCGTCGTCGGGCCGCATCGTTTCGCTGATCTTCCAGCCGCAGGCGATGCGCTTCAAGGGGCTGACGGTGATGACCAACACGCCGCCGCGAAGCGCGCAGAGCGCGCCGGGCGGAATGCAGGGCATTGTGTTCATGGAGCCGGTGCTGGCCAAGGCGGCGCGCAAGCTGAATATCGATCAGGTGGCGATCCGGCGGATCAACGCGCCGGAGGGGAAAGCGCCGCTCGGTCCGGAGATTCGCGGCAAGCGCGCTTATGCGACCAGCGCGTTCATCAAAGAGGCGCTCGACCGCGGGGCGGAAGAGTTCAAATGGAAAGAACGGATCGCCCGGCCGAAGCGCAGCGGCACGAAGGTCCGCGGCGTGGGGGTTGCGCTGGGCTGCTATGTGGGGGGCTCGACCGGCTTCGACGGGCTGCTGCTGATCAAGCCGGACGGCCATATCTGCTTCCAGTCCGGGATTGGCAATCTGGGGACCGAATCGGTGATCGATGTGCATCGGGTGGCCGCGGAGATGCTGGGGGTGCCGTGGGAGAAGTGCGATGTGTGCTGGGGGACGAACGCGAAGAATGTTCCGTGGTCGTGCCCGTCCGGCGGCAGCCAGACGACGCACGCGATGACGCGGGCGGCTTACGCGGTGGCCGAGGAGGCGAAGAAGCGGCTGTGCGAGATCGCGGCGAAGAAGCTGGGCGGCTCGCCGGAGAATTACGAAGTTGCCAATGAGCGGGTGTTCCGCAAGGGCGGGGGCGCCGGGTTGACGCTGGCGCAGGCCGCGCAGGAGGCCATCAAGATGGGCGGCATCTATGACGGCCACGAAGTCAATCCGGACGTCAACAAATTCACCAAGCAATCGGTGGCGGCGCTGGCGGGGCAGGGGTTTGTGGCCTCGGCGCGGGACAAATACGCGCACGACGGGCAGACGCACTCCTACGTGGCCAGCTTCGCCGAAGTGGAGGTGGATCTGGAGACGGGCAAGTATTATCTGACGGATTTTCTGGCCTACGCCGACGTGGGGACGGTGCTGCATCCGAAGGCGCTGGGCGGCCAGGTGTTGGGCCGCTCGACGCTGGGCATCGGCCACGCGATCTCGCAGAAGTGGATCATGGATCCGGAATACGGCGCGATGCTGTCGCGGCGGTTTCATCACAGCAAACCGCCGACGATACTGGATGTGCCGCAGAACATGCAGTGGGCGGCGCTGGATATACCCGATCCGGAGACGCCGGTTGGCTCGCGCGGGATCGGCGAGCCTCCGGTGGGCGGCGGATGCGCCGCGGTGTTGAACGCTCTTTCCGACGCGGTGGGGGATGAAGTGTTCCGCCGCGCTCCGGTGTACGCGGATACGATTCTCACGTCGCTGGAGGCGGGCAGGCCCATGCAGCAGCCGCTGACGGCGCACATATAAGGAGAAGACCATGGCTGTCATTCGCGATATCATGCCCGCTTTCGATCTGCTTCAGCCGAGTTCGGTGACTGAAGCGCGGCAGCTTCTCCAGCAACACGGGGCGGAAGCCTGGGTGCTCGCCGGGGGTCTGGACAGCTTCGACTGGCTGAAGGACCGCATCAAGCGGCCGAAATATGTTGTGGATCTGAGCGGCATCGGCGAGCTGCGCGGGATCCGCGAGACCTCGGACGGGGGCCTGGAGATCGGGGCGATGACCACGCTGACGGAAGTGGCCACCCATCCGGTGATCCGGGAGCGTTTCGGGGTGCTGGCGCAGGGGGCCGAGCTGGCCGCCTCGCCGCAGATCCGCAACCAGGGGACCATCGGCGGCAACGTTTCCCAGGACGCGCGCTGCCATTACTACCGCGCGGGCTGGCCGTGCTACCGCGCCGGCGGCAATATCTGCTACGCGGACACGCCCACCGGCCGCAACCGCGAGCACGCGATTTTAGGCGCGGACCGCTGCGTGGCGGTGAATCCGTCGGATTCGGCGCCGGCGCTGATCGCGCTGGACGCCAAGTTCGTGGTGCAGACGGCGGGCGGGGAAAAGGTGGTGGATGCCGAGGATTACTTCATCGGCCCGGATATCGACATCACGCGCCTGAATATTTTGCGGCCGGGGGACCTGCTCACGGCGATCCGCATTCCGGCGGCGTGGGCGGGCTCGCAGTTCTACTTTGAAAAAGTCCGCGACCGCAATGTGTGGGATTTCGCGCTGCTGAACGTCGCGGCGGCGATCAAGCTCAACGGCGGAAATATCGAGCAGATGCGGATTGCGGTGAACGGGGCGGCGGCGCGGCCGCTGCGGCTGAAAGCGGTCGAGCAACTGGCGGCGGGTAAACCGCGCAACGCTGCGACCGGGGAGATGGCGGGCAAGCTTGCCGTGGAAGGAGCGGTGCCATTGCAGTTCAACGCGTATAAAATTCCGCTGATGCGGAATCTGGTCAAGCGCGCCGTCGGCGGCGTGGAGGTGGCCTCGTGGGCATCATAACTTGGGCCAAGAGCCCGTGGGGGCAGGACATCCCTATCCATATCGCCTGGGGTTTGATTTATGTGTGCGCGGTGGGGGGAGTGCTGTTCCTGATTGTGCACGCGATCTGGGTGCGCTATTTCGCGGGCGAAGAGGAGTTCGCGGGATCGGGGGCGGGGGCGGCTGCGGCGAACATCCCTGAAAAGGTCGCACGGCATTCCTTCGCGGCGCGGGCCTTTCATTGGGTCATGGCCGCGGCGATGCTGACCCTTCTGGTGACGGCGTTTCTGCCCAAGGTCGGCTACCAGTTCGCCTGGGTGACCTATCACTGGATGGCGGGGATCGTGTTGACGGTCTCGATTGTCTATCACATTATTCACGCCACGTTTTTCATGGATTTTTGGTCGATCTGGCCGGATAAACAGGACCTGGTGGACGCGCGCAACCGGCTGAAACGCTCCCTGGGCGACAAGAGCGCGCCGCTGCCGCGGAGGTTTGCGAAGTATCCGATGGAAAACAAGATGTACCATGCGGTCATCGTGCTTACCGGCCTGGGCGTGACGCTCACCGGATTTTTCATGTTGTTCCGCGTGCGCTCCATCTTCCCGCGCAATCCGTACCTGTTTGGCGATATGACATGGGGCCTGATGTATGTGCTGCACGGGCTGTGCGGCGTGGGCCTGATCGCATTGATCATGGTCCATATCTACTTTGCTCTGCGGCCGGAAAAGTTCGTGATCACGAAATCGATGGTGTTCGGGTCGCTGCCCAGGGACTATTATCTGCGGCATCACGATCCGGAGCGCTGGGTCGTGGCGCCGAAGGGCGAATCGGCGCACGGCGACTGATGTTCACCGACGCGCACGCGCGCTGTGTAGCGATCGAAGAGTGTTACGAGTTCATGCTGGCGTATGCCGGCAAAGGACTCCTCTCGGACCAGGGCGGCGGAGGGCAGTTGCGGCACCTGCTGGCGCGGGCGTCGGAGGCGTTGGCCGGACTGGCTGACGCCTACACGGCGGAGGTGAAGGAGCAGGGTCTCCAGCCATGGGCTCCTTACGAAGCCTATCTGGCGATGCTTCGCCGCGACGCCGAAGATGCGCGGGTGGCGATCGAGATGGTTTCCTCGCTGCCGTCCATCAGCTCCCAGGTGATCGATAATCTGAACGCGCTGGTGCATTTGCGCTCGCTGCTAACGGATCTGTTTTTAATCGACGAGATTCTGCGCCCGCAGCGGGTTTCCGCGCTTCAGGAATAGGGAGCCGGGGCTGGGCGGGTGCACGTCCGGGCGGCCGAAAACGTCTAACATCTAAGTATGAGGCTGAACAGGCGCCGGCGCGGATTTTCGTTAATCGAGCTGCTGATCGTCATCTCGATCATTCTGATTATCGCGGCGATCGCCGTGCCGAAGATGAACAAGCAGTTGATGCTGGCGCGGGAGCAGGCCGCCATCCGCCAGATTGGCACCATTCACCAGGCTGAAACGCAATATTACTCGGAGTTTGGCAAGTATGCGGACAATCTTGCCGAGCTCGGCCCTCCGGCCAGCGGCGCGCCCGGACCGGCGGCGGCCGATCTCATCCCGAAGGATCTCGCCGAGGGCAAGAAATCCGGATACATTTTCACGGTGGCGGGATCGCCCACCGGCTACTCGGTGACCGCGGTGCCGGAGGCGTTCAACAACACCGGCAGCCGGTCATTTTATTCCGACCAGACGCTGGTGATCCGGCAGAGCACCACGGCGGAGCCGGCCAACGCCAACAGTCCCGAGATCCGCTAGCGCGCGGGCGGCGGGATGGTCCACAGCAGGATCTTTGCGCCGTCGATTTCTTCGATCTTCTCCGGCTTCCAATCGCCCATGCTGAATTCGTGCGAAACCACGCGCGCGCCGGGCTTCAGATCTTTGAGCAGCTTGGGACGAAGCTTCAGGTTGATGTGCGGAAGAAGATAAACCGCCACCACGGTAGCCTCGTGGATATCGGCGTCGAAGATGTCGCCCTGCTCAAATCTCACCAGCGATTCGACGCCTTGTTCCCTGGCTTGCTGCCGGGCCTGCGCGATGAGATCGGCGTTGTGATCGATTCCCACGCCGCGGGCGCCGTAGATTTTCGCTGCGGCGATCACGATGCGCCCGTCGCCGCAGCCGAGATCGTAAACCACGTCGCCCTTTTTCACCGCGGCGAGCTTGAGCATGGCCTCCACCACCTGTTCCGGTGAAGTGACGAATGGCGTTTCAATGAGGATCTCCTCCACCGGCTTCTGGGCGTCGAGCAGCAGCGGGGCGAAGGCAAACACGAGCAGCAGGCGCATCAGGACCAGGATGGCAGGTTCACATCCGCGCCAGCAAATCGTCGAACACCGGATCGGGGCCGGCGATGGAAAGCTCTTCGCGGATCAGCTCCGTCTCGTTTCGCTCCGCCGCGCGGGCTTCCGATGCGCTGACGGTGATCTCGGCCTGCGCGCAGGAGATGGAGATCGCTTGCACACCTTTCGCCGATGAGACGGGTTCGAGATCTACGCGAGCCGAGGGAGCCGCGCGCCGGATCCAGTGCTTCAAGTAATACGCGCAAGGCTCGGCGGCGCGGCCGTAGCGAATCGACGCGGAACGGATTCCGGCCGGGTCCGCCGCCTTGGCTTCCAGGCGATAGGCCAGAGCTTCGCGCCAGCCGGTAAGCCGCGTCCAGGAAAGGTCCGCGATTCGCCGGCGCGCGCGCATCCGCCTGATCGCGGCGAAAGCGAGCGCGGCATCCGGCGCCGAGCAGGAATCGACGATAATCTTGCGCGCCAGCGCGAACAGCGGTTCAAAATCGCTGCTGGAGAAGACGCGGGGTCCGCGGCACCACATCATCACCGGAAGATCCCGGGTGACCAGCGGGGCGGCCAGGCGCGCCAGTTCGCCGATGCGGGCGGCGCCCGCGGCAATCTCGATTCCTTCCGAGCAAATCTGCTGGTTTCCGCCCGGACCTTGGCGGCATTCGGCGAAGACGCGGCCTTCGAGACGGGCATCCGGGGCGAGTTCGATGACAATTACGCGCGAGGGATGCTCGCGCATAAGATTTCCGGCGATCCGGCGCGCGGCCGCCGTATCCTCGCCGTCCGCGGCGGTGATGAAAAGGGTCATGGAGCAGGCGCGCAGCAGGCCCTGCGGATTTTTTTCGCGCGCCAGCGAAGCCCACAGCTCGTGAAGCTCCTTGAGCAGCGTTTCAGGTTGCATCGTACCGCTGGTCAACTGTTTCTCCACTGATGCCCGCGCCGGGCGAGCATCTGGTCGGCTTCTTTCGGCCCCCACGATCCGGGCTCGTAGTTGGGGAAGTCGAATTTGCGGTGCGACCACTCGTCCAGAATCGGCTGCACCGCGCGCCAGCTTGCTTCCACCATGTCCTCGCGCGTGTAGAGGGTGGGATCGCCGGCCATGGCGTCGAGCAGCAGCGTTTCGTAGGCCGCCGGACCGCGCTCGCCGAAGCTTGCGCCGTAGTTAAAATCCATCGATACGGGCCGCAGCCGCATTCCGCTGCCCGGCTGTTTGGACAGGAAGCGCAGCGAGATTCCCTCTTCCGGCTGGATGCGGACGATCAGCAGATTGGGATGCGCGGTTTCGGCGGTTCCCGGGCCGAACATGGCCAGCGGTGCGTCGTTGAACTGGATGGCGATATCGGTGACGTGGCGCATCAATTTTTTCCCGGTCCGCAGATAAAAGGGCACGCCGGCCCAGCGCCAGTTTTCGATCTGGAGCGCGACCGCGGCGTAGGTTTCCGTCATGGAATCGGGCGGGACGTCTTTTTCCTGGCGGAATCCGCGGTATTGGCCGGCCACGGCGTTTTCGCGAACCTCGTCCGCCGTCATGATCTTTATCGCGCGAAGCAGGCGCGCGCGCTCATCCCGGACCGTTTCGGGATCGAACGCCGCCGGCGGCTCCATGGCGATGGTCGCCGTCACCTGAAGCAGGTGGCTCTGGATCATGTCGCGGAGAGCGCCGGCTTCCTGGTAATATCCGCCGCGCCCCTCGACGCCGATGGTCTCCGCCGCGGTAATCTGCACGTGATTCACAAAGCGCCGGTTCCACACCGGCTCGAAGATTCCATTGGCGAAACGGAAGGCCAGGATGTTCTGCACCGTTTCCTTGCCCAGATAATGATCGATGCGGTAAATCTGCGGCTCGGCGAAGACGCGGTGGACCGCCTGGTTGAGGCAGCGCGCGCTTTCGAGATCGCGGCCGAAGGGTTTTTCGATCACGATGCGCCGCCAGGCATGATCTTCTTCGCGCGCCAGGTTCGCCTCGCCGAGGCCGGCGACGATCGTTTCAAAGAAGCTCGGCGGAGTGGCCAGATAGAAGAGCAGATTGCGCTGCTTGAGCTCGTCGAGCTTTTGCGCGATCGATCCATAGAGCTGGCGGTCGTTGAAGTCGCCGCTGACGCAATAAAGATTGCGGGCGAAGTCTGGCCAGAGCTGCTCGTCGAGCGGGCTGTCCTCGAGAAACTGGGCCACGGCATCGTGCATCATCGACCGGAAGCGCTGGTCGGAGATGCCGTCGCGCGAGGTGCCGACGACGCAGAATCCGGGAGGCAATCGCCGCTGCGAAGCCAGCCGATAAAGCGAGGGCATCAACTTGCGGCGGGTCAGGTCGCCGGTGGCGCCGAAGATGACCGCGGCGCACTCCGGTACTCGCCGCTCAAAACGTAGAGGATCGTCGAAAGGACTGGATTGCCCCACGTCTTCACCTTATCGCAAGGCGCGTGCGGGCGCCGCCTTCAATTCGCCAAGGGATCAGGCCTCATTTGAAAATGAACCACCTTGGGATAGGTGCCCTTTCCGGTCTCGCTGTGGAAGGGGGTTCGCGTTCCCCATGTGGTCCACACGCCTTTGCCTTTCCAGCCGGCTTTTGGATCATCAATGCGGCCGTCCATTCCTTTGGCGAAAAATCCCAGCGGATACGGCACGCGAAGAACGACGAACTTTCCGTTGACCAGCGCGATCAGCGAATCGGAATCGTTGCCGGTGACAATCGGCGTATTCTTTCCGAGCCCGAGCGTATCGTACTGATCCACCCAATCGTAGTAGTGCGAATCGGCGCTGCCCGAATTGGCGACATTTTTAAACTTCGGGCCCGGCGTGGGATACAGCGTCCACCCTTCGGGACAATGCTGGCCGGTCGCTTTCGGACCGTTCAGCGGACCTTTGCACTTCCGCCGGTCGAAGCTGGCCAGATGCCCGCTGCCCAGCGCGACCCAGACTACGTTATTGCGGTCGATGTCCAATCCACGCGGCGAATATCCCCAAACCGGCGCCTTCGGATTATTGAAAGGAACTTCGTAATATTCGGTGAGCGCGGTTTCCGGCGGATTCGGTCCCGGATTGATCCGGGCGATTCCGCCCGGGAAGCCGAGCACGCTGCCCCAGATCATTCCATCGCTGCCGATCGCCAGACCGTAAAACGCGGCGTTGAGCCGCGTGTCTTTGGCCGGATCGACGGAGACGTTCAGCGCGGCGGAAATCCCCAGGCTTTCGCCGCTCGGCGCGGTCACCACGCGCTGCTCCGTTTCGACGTAGGCGTCGCGCCGGCCGTTGCCGTTGGTATCGAGGATCAGCGCCGTCCAGCCCTGCGATTTGGCGGCGTCATGCGTCTGATCCCACATTTTTGTGTTCAGCCAGCCGACTACGCCGCCGCCCCCGCCGCTGCTGGTCCACAACGTATTGTCGGCGTCTTCGGCGAACAGCAGGTGATGCGTGCTGAAACAGGTGTCGATCATTTCGGTCTTGCCGGTTTTTGGATCGTAGACGGCGAGCTGGCGGCCGCTGCGGTCCACCGGAGTGAGCTTCGCCGAAATCAGCGGCGAACCTGCCTTGCAAAACCCCGGATTGTTGGCGGCGCGGATGCGCGAGGTGTACCACACTCGCCCGCGCTGATCGAACATCGGATTGTGAACCGTGGTGTGGCTGTCCCAGATCGCTTCGTCGCCCCAAATGGGCGAGGGCATCAGCGGCTTGGGCTGCCCCGGCGTATCCGGATCGCGATAGGGAACCGTCACCCGGCTCAGTTTGCTGTGCACCGGATCGAGCACCGGCAGATAATCGCGGCTCTCCTCGGGCGATCCGTAGATCAGGCCGTAGGCGTTCACATGCGGGTCGCGTTTATCGGTGGAGATCTCATCGTGCAGGTACGCCTTGGGATCGGCCCAGTCCCATTGGGTGATCACCACGTTGCGTTCGATGCCTTGCGGTCGCGGCGGCGTTTCCGAGGGAAGCTCGCCGTGCGCGATGCGCGTGGTCCAGTCGGCGAACTCCGCGGCCGCGCGCTCGGCGCCGAGCTGATTCATCCCGCCGACCATGGCATTGCCCGCCTGCCCGGATTGAATCCGCCGCATCCACGCCCGCGCCGGCGAATCGAGATTGGCGAACATCGCCGGAATGGTCCGCGTGTACGCGTTGCCGAGCTGATGGCAGGATTCGCAGCTATCGGTTTTCACCAGATGAATCCATTGGCCCTGCGTCTTGATGTTGGGCGAAATGCCGTTGCCCTTGGGTCCGGTTCCCGGAAATTCGCTCTGGGCCGGAATCTTCAGCAGCGCGTACCAGTAATTGGCCGGATAATACTGCGCCGCGGTTTTGCGGTCGGGCGCGAGGGAGGGTTTGAGGTTCACCAATTTGCCCGGCTCGGTTTCGACCTTGGGCGAATCGACCAGGCCGTAGCCGCGCGCCCAAACAGTATATTTGGCGCGCGGCAGATCGGGGAGGAGAAAGCGCCCGCGGTCGTCGGTGACGACTTCCTTGATGTAGCGCGTCGGCAGATCGGTGGTTTCCGCGATCACCCAGACGCCGGCCTCGGGCCCTTTGCTGCTGGAGACGGTGCCGCCGATATCGTCCGGCTTTATCTTCACCGGCTGCGCGTTGAGAAACATCGCCGCCGCGGCGCAAACGAGAATTTTGAGATTCCGCATGATCGTGCTCCTAAGGCTTGCAGGTAGTATATACCCGCGAAAAGTTCACTTGAAATGAACGTTGGTGAAGGCCTGGAGCATCTCCGCGGCGGCCGGCGGATTCAGAATATGACGGGCGGCGAACTCGTCCGCGCCCGGATAATTCGTCGCGCGCACGCGCTCGGCCGCGCGCGACAGGTCATAATCGGTGTGCCGAAGCTGAACATCGCCGTCGATCCACAGCCAATCCGCCCCGGCCGAGCCGAACGGCATCCCGACGCTGCCTGCATTAACCACGCGCGTCTTGCCGATCCGCCGGTCGAACTGCATGTGCGTGTGGCCGCACACCACCAGCGGCGCATCGACGCCCGCGAACACCGGCAGCAGCAGATTCTCCGCCGTCAGATCCGTAAAGCATTCGTTTTCATCGCGAGGCGTCGCGTGGCAAAACAGCACATCGTTCAGCCGGATCACCTTGGGCCAGCTTCGCAGCTCGTTCTGTTGCGCGGGCGAAAGTTGCTCCGCGTTCCAGCGAATCACGGGACGGTACGCTTCGGGAACCTGCGCTGGATCGCGGCCATCCAACTGCTCCAGCACCGCGATTTCGCCGTTGCCGTAAAGGAATCGCGCCGGAATCTCCAGCGCCATTAGACAGTCAAGCGTCGCGGCGGGCATCGGGCCGGGAAGAACATCCCCGCCCACGACGATCTGATCGGCGCCGGTCTCGCGAATCTCGCCGAGCACGGCTTCGAGCGCGGGCAGGTTGCCGTGAATATCGTAGAGCGCCGCGATCCGCATTTTAAAGTCCGAATGCCCGAGCATAGCTGACCCGGCCAACCACATCATCGATCGCGCCCGGCGCGAGCTCCAGCGCCATGAATGCCTCGGGCGGGAACGGGCTCGCGATATTTCTCGCTTTTTCGGCGGAGAATCCGAAGCGCGGATAATAATGCTCGTGACCGAGGACCAGCACGATTCGCTCCCGCAGATTGCGCAACCTGCCCAGCCCGGCACGAATCAGTTGCCCGCCGATTCCGCGGCGCTGGTATTCCGGAACAACGCTCATCGGCGCAAGAGCAACGGCGGGAATCGCTCCGCCCTCGCAGTCGATCCACATCCGCGTAAATAAAATGTGACCCGCAACCGCGCCGTCGATCTCCGCGACCATGGAACAGAGGAACGCCCCTTCCTCGCGCAGCTCATCCACCAGGCGCGCTTCATCGGCTCCGGAGAAGGCGGCTTCATGGACGCGGCGAATCGAATCGCGATCGCGTGCGATCTCCTCACGAAGGATCACGATCCACCATGTTGGTCACCTCCGCCGATCGCACGCCGTAAATTTTCCTAATCTGCCGGCAAATCTCCGCTGCCAGACGCTCGGGCTGCTCTTTTTCGTCCACATTCAGCTCGACCTTCAGGTAAACATCCGTGCGCGGCATGGTCCGATGATACGATAAGGGTAAACCTCCAAGTGAACGTTCCGTGCAAAATTTGTTCCAAGCGGCGCGCGAAGCGTTACTGCCCCGGCGTGAGCGGCGAAATCTGCGCCGTCTGCTGCGGCACGGAACGCGAAAACACCGTGGATTGCCCGCCGGGCTGCGAACATCTGATCGCCGCGCGCCAGCATGAGCAGCTTGCTCCGCTTTCCCCGGAGGACGTTCCCAACCGCGATATTCGCGTCAGTGAGGAGTTCGTCCGCGAGCACGAGCATCTGGTGGTGTGGCTCAGCGCGGCGCTGGCGCGGGCCATGGAAAGAGCGCGCGCCGTCGACTTCGACGCACGAGAGGCCCTGGCGGCGATCATCCGTACCTATCGCACCCGTGAATCGGGATTGATTTACGAAACGCGCCCGGCCAATCCCTACGCGGCGGCCATCCAGGCGGCCTTGCAGGAATCCATCGGCGAGCTGGGCAGGCGCCTGGCGGAGGAGACCGGCATGGCCACGCTGCGCGATGCGGAAATTCTCGGCGCGCTGGTTTTTCTGGAGCGTCTGGAGCTGCAACACAACAACGGGCGCAAGCGAGGACGCGCATTTTTCGATTTTCTCCGCGGATCGTTCCCGGAGCCGCCAAGCTCCCGCGTCGCGCTATGACCGGCTATATCGTCTTCGCCCATGGATCGAGCCTCGAACCGGCCAACGAAGCCGTACGCGTGACGGCGCAGCGGGCCGCGCGCCGCGCCGGATGGGAAAAATTCGCCGCCGCGTTTCTCGGCGGTGGAGCGCCGGATCTTTTGTCCGCCGTCGAGCAGCTTGCCGAAGACGGCGCCAGCCGCATCGTCGTCGTTCCTTATTTCCTGACGCTCGGGCTGCATCTGGAGCGTGATCTGCCGGCGCTCGTCGAGCAGGCGCGCCGCGCGCGGCCCGATGTGGAAATCGATCTTGCGCCTCCGCTCGACGGGCATCCCGCGCTCATCGAAGCGCTGGTGGATCGCTCCAAAGAACGTTTATGCCGCGCGCGCTGACGCTGGCTTTGGCGGCGGCTTGTATTTTCACGGTGGCCGCGGCGGTCATGCTGAAGCTCATGCCGCAGCCGCTCAAGGATTCCGATTATATGATCGTCGGCTCGGTGGCGACGCTGCTCGCGCTGCTGGGATTATTTCTGGCGATGGTCGCAACATCCCGGTCATCCGATGTTTTTTTCAAAAAACGGAAAAAACCATGAGGGAGTGTGCCCTTTCTTCACGCCTGGTGGCGGTTTCTTCACATCCGAATCCGCTATCATATTGAATTCGTCCGGAGCCCTGCGAATCCAACCTGCTACCCGCGCGGAATGCAATCTTTGGAACCGGCGAAAACGCCGGCGCCGTCTAGTTCGCTAGGGCCTATTTGGAAAGGTAAGGTATGAAGATTCGAGGGGTTCTGTTTTCGCTCGCGCTCTTCTGCGCGGGCGTGGAGGCGCAGGCCGTGATCGGCTCGGGAACGATTCGCGGAACGGTCAAGGATTACACCGGCAGCGGCATTCCCGATACGACGATTGTCATCACCAACGACAAGCTGGGCATTCATCGCGAGCTGGACACTACCGACGACGGCGGCTTCAACGCCTCCGCTCTGCCGCCCGGCGATGGCTACAGCGTAAAGGTGACGCGCAAGGGTTTCCTCGATCTCGACCAGCCGAACCTGGAGCTTCTGGCCGGCCACACCATCAGTTTCGAGATCGTCATGGCGCAGGAACCCTCCTACCGGCGCAGCGGCGAGCAACAAAACGCCTCAATTACCTTTGAGGACGAGATCTTCGCCGCCGTCGAGAACACCTTTTCCGCGGTGGAGCTGGACGCGCTGCCGGCCGCCGGCCGCGATCCCGGCTCGCTGGTCCCGCTGGCGCCGGCCGCCGTCGAGAACTTCCAGAGCGGCGTTCTGGCGTTCCGCTCCGACTCGGGCACCACCGCGTATTACACCGACGGGATCCTGACCTCCAACCTGTTTTTCTACAACCAGCCGCCGGTTGCGCCCGCGGTTCCGCTGGATTCCCTGGCGGAGATGCAGGTGATCTCCGGACTGGCGCCCGCCGAGTTCACGCACGGCAAGGGCGGATTTGTCAATGCCGTTACGCAGAGCGGCGGCAACGCAACGCACGGCGCGCTGTTCGGCTACTTCAGCCCCAACTCCTGGAGCGCCGCGGATAAGTTCGGTCCGGGCTTTCATCCCAACGGGTCGCGCGTTGAAAGCGGCATCCATGCCGGCGGACCTGCCGGTTCGCAGAAGCTGTTCTGGTTCGCCAGCGCCGAGGATCTGAACCGGCACACCCAGGGATTGAACCTCGCCGATAATCCTCTGATCACGAATCCGGCGGGTACGGCGGTGAATCCGGCCAACTGCGGCGCACCGGCCACCGCGGCCCAGTGCGCCTCCGCCATCGATTTTCTCAACCGCCAGCTCAATCGCGTGGTGAGCAGTTCGCAGACCTCGCTGTGGGGACTGGCGCGGCTCGACTGGCGTCCGAATTCTTTCAACAACGTCGATCTGGAGGCCGGCGCCATCCATCAAAAAGCGCCCAACGGAACGGACCTGGAGACCGTTTCCACCGACAACGGGCTGCTCGGCCAGAACGGCACCTGGTCCGCCGATACGCGGTACGGCAAGGCCGGATACACCGCCATCTGGAGCGGCAACGCGACCAATCAGGTCTTCGGCGCGTTTTTCCACCAGCGCTTTTCCGATTACGAGGATTCCGCGCTGCTTCCCTCCACCGGCGCTTTAGGCATCGACATCGCCGGAACGCCGTTTGGAGGAAACCCGCGGTTTCCGCAGTCGCTCAGCGAGAACCGTTATCAGATCGCCGATCATCTCAGCGGATCGATCGGCGCGCACTCACTCAAGTTTGGGATCGATTTCGATCTCGACCGCGACGTGAACCGGCAGATCCTCAACAGCGCGGGCTATTATTATTTCCCCACGCTCACCGCCTTCGCCCAGGATTTCACCGGCAACACCGCGGGCCGGAAAGACTACTCTCTGCTGAACCAGGGTTTCGGCATTCCGCTGATCACGCTGCCCACCAAGGCCGCCAGCGTTTACGCCCAGGACACCTGGACGCCCTTCCGCAAATTGACCGTCGTGCTCGGGCTGACCTGGGAAAAGCCGTTTCTGCCCAAACCACCCTATCAAAACACGACGTTCTTTCAGACCGGCACGCTGGCCTCGCCCGATATCGATTTTTCACCGCGTATCTCCGGCGCTTATCGTTTGACCGGACGCACGGTGATCCGCGCGGGCATCGGCACCTACTATCAGCCTTACTCCGGGCAGCTTCTGGAAGCGCTCTACAACGGCAACGCGATCAGCCAGCTTCAGGCGACCATCACCCCGCTGCTTTCCTCGCCTCCGGTGTTCCCGCACATTCTCGGCGCGCCGGGCAGCCTGCCCAAAGGCGCGACCGACGTGCTCTATGAGCGCAGCAAATTCCGGGTTCCGCTTTCGGCGCAGGGCACGTTCGGGATTGAACAGCATGTGAGCGGCGGCATCACCGTCTCGCTGAATTATCTCTACGCGCGCGGCATCGGTCTGTGGACGTATTACGACACCAACCTGAACTTCCCGTCAGTGTTTAAGACCTACGCCATCGACAACGCGGCGGGCCAGCAGGTGAGCTCCTTCGTGCTGCCGGTCTACAGCGCTAAAACCAACACCAATTTCGCGCAAGTGGACGCCATGGAAAACTCCGGCCGCTCCTCCTACCATGCCGGCGTGCTGCAATACCGGCAGCGCATGTCGCACGGCTTGAGCCTGCAGGCTTCCTTCACCTATTCCCACGCGATCGATGACGTCAGCGGACCGCCGGCGGTGGCCGGATTCGTGCCCGCGAACTTCAGTCCCGGCTACTACAGCTACGACCGCTTCAATTCCGCCTTCAACCAGCCGCTGCGGGGGACGGTTGTGTGGACCTGGCAGCCTCGGCCGCTTCATAACGACAGCTTCGCGGCGCGGTATCTGGTCAATGGATGGACGCTTTCCGGCGCCGCGATTCTCGCCTCCGGCCTGGGAGAAATTCCGCTGGTGGTGGTCAACGGGCAGCAGTTCGGCGGGACCAATATGGTCTATACGACCTCTCTCAACGGTTCAGGCGGCTGGTCGCGCGTGCCGTTCAACGCGGTTCAGCCGCTTCTGAACGTATCGGCTCCGAACCTGGTGGTCCCGCGCATCCTGCCGGAGGGCGCCGAGTACAATGTGGATGCCCGGCTCTCGCGCGATATCCCAATTTCGGAGCGCATGAAGGCCACGGTGATGTTTGAGGGTTTCAACGTGTTCAACACCCAGTTCAACACCAGCGTGAACACCATCGCCTACACCGCCACCAGCGGTGTTCTTCATCCGGTGCCTTATCTGGGATTGGGCAACAGCGCCGCGGGATATCCGTTCGGCGATAACGCGCGGCATCTTCAGGTTGCGCTGCGGATCGTCTTTTAGGTTTTTTGGCCGCCGGAACCGGTTACATTTCCGGAAACGCCCGCGAATGGATGCGAGTCCAACCCGTCAAGCGGAGGCGGAAGCGATGAAGCTGCCCTTTCTGATCGGCCGCGCGCTCTTCGGAGGATTTTTTCTCTACAGCGGCATCCACCATTTTTTGAAGTCGGACCAGCTCGCCCGGTACGCCGGCGCAAAGCACGTTCCCGCGCCGGACCTTGCGGTCAAGGCCAGCGGGATCGCGCTGATGGCCGGCGGCGCCAGTATTCTGCTCGGCCTGAAGCCGAGATACGGAACGGCGGCGGTCATCGCATTTCTGGCCGCCGCATCCGGGTCGATTCATAATTTCTGGGCGTCCCAAGATCCGGGCGAGCGGCAAAACGAGATCAGCCATTTCGCCAAAAATCTCGCGCTGGCCGGCGGCGCTCTGGCCCTGGCCGGAGTGGAAGAACCCTGGCCGGCAAGCGTCTCAGCATTGCGCTCCGACCGGGGCGCCAAAACCGTCTGGCGAGTCCTGGCCGCCTAAACGGCCGGCGATCGCGCCGCCTCTCTCCGGGGTTGTAGAATAAGTGTGAACAACCGCGGGAGAAGAAACATCCAAGTGAAGCCAACCCAAACTGGCGATCCCAGTTATTTTCACAAGGTCGTTGATTGCCAGTGGGCGTGTCCCGCCCATACCAATGTTCCTGAATACATTCGCCTGATCGCGCAGGGGCGTTTTACTGACGCTTACATGCTCAACCGGGAGTCAAACGTCTTTCCCGGCATCCTGGGCCGCACCTGCGACCGGCCGTGCGAGCCGGCTTGCCGCCGCGGGCGTATCGACGGGAAACCGGTGGCCATCTGCCGTCTGAAACGCGTCGCGGCGGACCATCGCGGCGAAATCGCCGCCCGGCTCCCGAAAATTCCAGCCAAAAAGAATGGCAAGCGCATCGCCTGCATCGGCGCCGGACCGGCATCGCTCACCGTCGCCAACGATCTGATGCCGCTCGGCTACCAGGTCACCATTTTTGAGAAGAATGACAAGCCCGGCGGCTTAATGCGGACCAATATTCCCTCCTTCCGCCTGCCGGCGAGCGTGCTCGATGAAGAGTGCCAGACGATTCTCGATTTTGGCGTCGATATCCGCTATAACTCGCCCGTCACGAGCATGCGCGCGCTGCTCCAGGAAGGCTACGACGCGATCTTCGTGGGCAGCGGCGCGCCGCGCGGCAAGGAACTCGATCTTCCCGGACGCCGCGAAACGGATCGCATCCACATCGGAATCGACTGGCTGGAATCGATCGCCTTCGGCCACACGGATTCGATCGGCGAAAAAGTTTTGATCATCGGCGTCGGCAACACGGCGATGGATTGCTGCCGCTCTTCCCGCCGGCTCGGCGCCAAAGATATCAAGGTGATGGCGCGCCGGCCGCGGCCCTATTTCAAAGCTTCGCCCTGGGAGCTGGAAGACGCCGAGGAGGAAGGCGTCGAGATCGTCATCAATCATTCGCCCAAGCGGTTCGTCGTCGAAAACGGAAAATTGACCGGCATGGAATTCGAGCGCCTGGAGTGGGACGCGAAAGCGAAAAATTCCAAGGTCCTCGACACCGTGTTTGTGCCGGCCGACGACGTCATTCTGGCCATCGGCCAGGAGAACGCGTTTCCCTGGTTTGAGCGCGATCTCGGCGCGCAGTTCGATAAATGGGACGCGCCGGTGGTCGACGAAAAAACGTACATGTCCACGCGGGAGGGGATCTTTTTCGGAGGCGATGCGGCCTGGGGTCCGAAAAATATCATCTGGGCGGTGGAACACGGGCATCAGGCGGCGATCTCCATCGATAACTACTGCCACCGGATCCCGGTCACGGACCGGCCCGCTTACGGCATGAATCTGATCTCCCAGAAGATGGGGCTTTCCGAGTGGAGCTATCACAACGACTACAACCCGGCGCCGCGCCAGAAAATGACCCATGTCGATCTGGCCGAGCGGTTCAAAAAACTGAACATCGAGGTGGAGCTCGGCTTCAGCCCGGAGCAGACGGCAAAGGAGGTTCAGCGCTGCCTCAACTGCGACGTCCAAACCGTATTCACCGCGGAAAAGTGCATTGAATGCGACGCCTGCGTGGATATTTGCCCGCTTTTATGCCTGACCATCACGCGCGACGGCAGCGAAGAGGATCTGCGCGGGCGGCTTTCGGCGCCGGCTCTGAATCTCACGCAGGAGTTGTACGTTTCCGCCCCGCTGCCCCAAACCAAACGGCTCATGATCAAAGACGAGGATCTGTGCGTGCACTGCGGCCTTTGCGCCGAGCGTTGTCCCACCGCGGCCTGGGACATGCAGAAATTTGAACTGATAACGCCGTACGCCGGGAGGACCGCATGCTGCGCGCAGGCGTAGAACAGGCCGTCCGCGTCAACGACTTCGCGATCAAGCTGGCCAACGTAAACGGCACCGGATCGGCCAGCGCCAATGGTCTGCTGATGCAGGCGATCTTTCGCATGGGCATTCCGGTTTCCGGAAAAAATCTCTTTCCGTCAAACATCCAGGGGCTGCCGACCTGGTATGAGATCCGCGTCAGTAAAGACGGGTACACGGCGCGCGCGCTCGATTACGATCTGATGGTGGCCATGAATGCGCAGACCTATGAGCGCGACATCCGGGAGGTCCGGCCGGGCGGGTATGTGCTGTACGATTCCACCTGGCCGCTGGATCCGCGACTGCACCGGCAGGACGTGACGTTTTTGGGCGTGCCGCTGGCGGAGATGTGCAACGCCCACTTCCGCGAATCGCGGGAGCGCATCCTGATGAAGAATATCGCTTACGCCGGCGCGCTCATCGCGGTTCTCGAGGTGGACATGGACGTGGTCGAGCAGCTTCTGGACGAAAAGTTCGCCAAAAAGAAAGCGCTGCGCGAATCCAATCACAAAGCCCTGCGGCTGGGTTTCGACTACGCCAGGAAACACTTCGATCCGCTGCCGTTCCGTCTGGAAAAGATGGACGCCAACAGCGGCAAGATCCTGATTGACGGCAACACCGCCACCGCGCTGGGCTGCCTGTACGCGGGCGCCACGGTGGCCGCCTGGTATCCCATCACGCCCTCCACTTCGGTGATGGACGCCTTCACCGATCTGTGCAGGAAGTACCGCAAGGATCCGGAAACCGGCGCGATGAACTGCTGCATCATTCAAGCCGAAGACGAGCTGGCGGCGATCGGCATGGTGATCGGGGCGGCCTGGAACGGCGCGCGCGCGTTCACCTCCACCTCCGGTCCGGGCATTTCGCTGATGAACGAACTGCTGGGCCTGGCCTATTACGCGGAAATTCCCGCGGTGGTCATGGATATCCAGCGCGTCGGCCCCTCGACGGGAATGCCGACGCGAACGCAGCAGGGCGACCTTCTTGAATGCGCCTACGCCTCGCACGGCGATACCAAGCACATCTGCCTGTATCCGGCCAATCCTTCGGAGTGCTTCGAGTTCGCCGTCAAATCCTTCGATCTGGCCGAGCGCTTCCAGACGCCCGTGTTCCTGCTCTCCGATCTGGATATCGGCATGAACGACTGGGTGGTGCCGCGCCTGAAATGGGACGACTCCTATCGCCCGGACCGCGGCCGCGTGCTCGATGCCGCGCAGCTCGAGCGGATCCAGAAATTTTTCCGCTACTGGCCCGAGGACGAGAACTTTGTCGCCGCGCGCACGCTGCCCGGCGTCAGCTCCAAGGGTGCGTACTTCACGCGCGGATCGGGCCACAGCCGCACCGGCGCTTACACGGAAATGCCCGAAGAGTATCAGGAGGTGGTCGACCGCCTGCTGCGCAAGCACCAGGCGGCGGCGAAGTGGGTGCCCGAGCCGGTAATCGAGCGGCGCACGGGCGCGCAGTTCGGCGTGGTGACGCTGGGCGGATGCGACGCGGCGGTCCGCGAGGCGCTGGACGTTCTGGATTCGCGCGGTATTCCCGCCGATTTTATGCGGATCCGCGCGTTTCCCTTCCCGGAAAGCGTGGAGGAGTTCCTCAACGATCACGAGTTCAACTTCATCGTCGAGCAGAACCGCGATGCGCAGATGAAATCGCTGCTGCTGCTGGAAACCGGAGTCGCCAAGGACAAGCTGCGCAGCATCTGCGTCTACGGCGGATTCCCGCTCAGCGCCAAGCGCGTCACCGATCGAATTGCCAGTCAATTGGGAGAGCTGACCGAACGTGCCGTCCATCGCTAAGCCGACCGCCATCCATCCCAGCCTGCATCGCAACGAGCTGGGTTTGACCATCCGCGATTACGAAGGCTCCATGTCGACGCTGTGCGCCGGCTGCGGGCACGATTCGATCACCGCCGCGATCATCCGCGCCTGCTGGGAAATTTCCCTGGCCCCGCATATGCTGGCCAAGATGAGCGGCATCGGCTGTTCTTCGAAAACGCCGACTTATTTTGTGAGCGGCGCGCACGGCTTCAATTCCGCGCACGGCCGCATGGCCGCCATCGCCACCGGCGCCAGCGCCGCCAACCGCGAGCTGACCTACATCGGCGTTTCCGGCGACGGCGACTCTCTCTCGATCGGCCTGGGCCACCTGTGCCACGCCATCCGCCGCAATCTGAAGATGCTGTACATCATCGAAAATAACGGCGTCTATGGATTAACCAAGGGCCAGTTTTCCGCCTCGGCCGATGTGGGCTCCAAGAGCAAGAAAGGCGAGCCCAACCGCATGGCTCCCATCGATCCGGTGGCGCTTGCGCTGAGCCTGGGCGCGACCTTCGTGGCGCGGAGTTTTTCCGGCGATAAAGACCAGCTCGTGCCGATCCTCAAGGCGGCGCTGTCGCATCGCGGCTTCGCCCTGGTGGACGTGATTTCGCCCTGCGTGACCTTTAACGATCACGCCGGGTCGACCAAAAGTTATCTCTACACCCGCAACAATATGCTGAAGGCGACGGAGACCGATTTCGTTCCGCCCGCTTCCGAAATCCTCGCCACCATCGGCCGGAACGGCGCCGTCAGCGTCACCATGCACGACGGCAGCGTGGTCCGGTTCAAAGGCGTTCCACCCGATTACGACCCGACCGACCGCAAAAAGGTGCTCGATTATCTCTCCGAGCACCACGGCAAAGGCGAGGTGGTCACGGGATTGCTCTACATCGACGAATCCGTCCCGGATATGCATGAGCTGAACAACACTCCGGCGCAGGCGCTGACGAAAATTCCGTTCGAAAAACTGTGCCCCGGCTCGGCGGCGCTGGACACGCTTCAGGAAGAGTTCCGCTGATGCCGCGCGCGCCGTTTGCGGGACCACTGCGCTCTTGATCCCCTCCGCCTCAGGCGACGCTTACGCGGGCCGGCGGGCGTGGACGGCCGCCGTCGCAGCCCTGGCGGTGCTCGCGTTCCTCACGCTCGCCTATCCGGTCGCGCGCGCCTTCGCCGGTTACGAAATTAATTTCAACGAAGGCTGGAACGCGTATCGCCAGACCCTGGCGGCTCAGGGCGTTCCGCTTTACGGCTCCGTTCCGCGCTACACCGTGGTGAATTATCCGCCCGTTTCCTTTCATGTCATCGGATTTTTGGGCCGGTTTCTGGGCGGCGTTACCGCCGCCGGACGCTACGTTTCTCTGGCCTCGCTGGGGCTGATCGCAATTCTGGTGGCGGCCATCGTCCGGCGGTTCACGCGCGGGATGGCGGCAGGATTGTACGCGGCGCTCAGTTTTATCGTCTGGCTCGCCGTTTTTTCTCCGGACCGCATCGGCATGAACGACCCGCAGTTGTTCGCCACCGTTTTCGGGCTCGCCGGATTTTACGCGTTTTTGACGAATCCCGAATCGCCGCGCATCCTCAGCCTGTCCGCTGTTCTTTTTGCGTTGTGTCTGTTCACGAAACACAATCTTTTCGCGATTCCGCTGGCGGTGGGCGCGTATCTGCTGCTGGGCCGCGCATGGAGGCCTTTTTTGATCTGGGCGGGAGCGTGTCTGGCCGCCTCGCTCGCATTGTTTCTTGCCGCCCGGGCCGTGGATGGTCCGTATTTATTGGTTCACATGGCCAGCGCTCGAACATATTCGATCCGCGCCGCGGTGCTGCGCTCGGCGGCCTATGTCGGGATGTTCCAGATTCCCGTGGCGGTGCTGGTCCTGTGGTGCTGGAGGAACGCGGCATCGGCTCCGCGGCGGGTGCTGGTGCTGGGGGCCGCCGCGGCGCACGCGACCGCGTTTATCCTTTCCGGCGGCCACGGCGTCGATCGCAACATTTTTTTTGATGCGATGCTCCTGGACGCCGTCATTCTGGCCGTTGCCCTGGCCGATTACGAAAAATCGCCGTCCGGCATTTTTGCCGTGCTGCTGCTGGCGCCGTTGATTGCGCCCGCCGCGCTCGCGCCGCCGGTGCTCGCTGGGGAGGCCGCCGAATCCGCCGCCGCGCCGCGGCTCGAGCAGGAATTCCAGGAGACCATCGAATTTGTCGCGGATCACGCCGGCCGCGCCTTCTGCGCCAATCCGCTGGTTTGCTTCGCCGCCGGAAAGCCAGACGAGATTGACATGTTCTATGTTCCCGAGCAGATCGCCTTAGGCAAGCTCCCCGAATCCGAACTGGTGAACATGATCGAGACCTACCGCTTCTCGACCATCGAGATCGGCCTGCCCGGCGGCGAGCTGGTCCGTCCCGACAATTTTTCGATCAATCTGATGCACGCGATCGAGCGCCGCTACCGCATCGCGCTGCGGAACACGCGATATGCGATTCTGGTTCCCAAGCTGGATTGAACCGTGCGCATCCGCGTGCTGCTGCCGACCTTTAACGAGAACGCCAACATCGAAGCGATGGTGCGCGAGGTATTCAAGGCCGCGCCCGGCGTGGCCGTGCTGGTGATCGATGACAGCTCTCCCGACGGTACGGCGGCAACGGTGAAGCGCCTGCGCGCCGAGTTTCCGAAGCTCGATTTGCTCGTTCGGGCGCGCCGCGAAGGATTGGGCAAGGCGTACCTGGCGGGTTTCGCAGCCTCGATGGATCAGGCCGACGCGGTGATCACGATGGACGCCGATTTCTCGCACGATCCGGCGCACCTGGACGCGCTGATCGCCGCCGGCCAATCGCACGCCGTCGTGATCGGGTCGCGGTATACGCGCGGCGGCGGAGTCGCTGGTTGGGAATCCTGGCGGCGCGCCCTGAGCGGAGGCGGCAATCTCTACGCCCGGGCGATCACGAAACTGCCGGTTCGCGACTGCACCTCCGGTTTCATGCTGCTGCGCACCGAAGCTCTGCGCCGCATTGATCCTGACTGCGTCGCCGCGTCGGGCTACGCGTTCCTGATCGAGCTGAAGTACCGGCTGTGGCGGTCCGGTGCGAGCCTCGCCGAAGTGCCCATCACCTTTCGCGCGCGCCGCGGCGGAGAGTCGAAGCTGACCAGCCACATCGTGGCGGAAGGCATGGTGACGCCCTGGCGACTGCGCTTCGGAAAGGCCGGAGAGAGTTCCGCGCGCCACAAGAGCGCGCCGAAGACGCTATGATAGTTGGTGGTTCGCACCCGCCGGCCCCCTGCGGAAGAGCGCCGCGGTGGCGTTCCTCGAAAGGTCCCATCGAGTTTGGCACTCACGGTTGGCGTTCTCAAAGAAAATTTCCCGTCGGAGCGGCGCGTGGCGGCGACGCCGCGCGTGCTCGATCTGCTGAAAAAATCCGGGGTTGAAACTTGGATCGAATCCGGCGCGGGACTGGAATCCGGCTTCCCCGACGACGAATACATCGCCAAGGGCGGACGCGTGGCGCCCGCCGCCGCCGTGCGGGAAAATGCGCAGATCCTGCTGCACGTCCGGGTGCCGGCGGAGCCGCCCGGCCGCGATGCCATCGCCATCGGCTTCTGCGATCCGCTGAGCGATCCGGCGATCGCGGCGCGCTACGCGCAGGCCGGCGCGACCCTGTTTTCCATGGAGCTGGTGCCGCGCATCACGCGCGCGCAGTCCATGGATGCGCTTTCCTCGATGGCGTCCATCGCCGGCTACAAGGCGGTGCTGCTGGCGGCGGTGAATCTGCCGCGCATCTTCCCCATGATGACCACCGCGGCCGGAACCATGCCGCCGGCGCGGGTGCTGGTGATCGGCGCCGGCGTCGCCGGCTTGCAGGCCATCGCCACGGCCCGGCGGTTGGGCGCCGTGGTCAGCGGCTACGACGTGCGCGCGGCCGTCAAGGAGCAGATCGAAAGCCTCGGCGCTAAATTCGTCAATATCAAAATCGAAGAAAGCGGCGAAGGCGAGGGCGGCTACGCCAAGGCGCTCAGCGAGGCCGCCATCCGCAGCCAGCGCGAGCAGATGGCGCAGGTGATGAAGGAGCAGGACGTGGTGATCACCACCGCCGCGGTTCCCGGAAAGAAAGCGCCGCTGCTGGTCACGCGCGAGATGCTGCGCGCCATGGCCCCCGGATCCATCCTGGTGGATCTGGCGGCCGAGCGCGGCGGCAACTGCGAAGTCACCCGCGCCGGCGAAACGGTCGTCGAGCAGGGCGTCATGGTGCTCGGTCCGGTGAATGTGCCGGCCACGGTGCCGCGGCACGCCAGCGAAATGTACGCGCGCAATATCGTGACCTTCCTGAAGAACATGATTACCAAGGACGGCCAGTTGAACCTCGACCTGAACGATGAGATCACGCGCGAAACGCTGGTGGCGCGGGGCGGGGAAGTGGTGCATCCGAAAGTGCAGGCGCTGCTTGGAGTCAATGCCTAGGACTCCGGCGCCCGTTCCCATGAGATCCGTGTGAGTTTATGTCGAATGAATTAGAAGTCAGCTTGTACGTGTTGGTGCTGGCCGTCCCGCTGGGGCTGGAGCTGGTGCGCCGCGTCTCGCCGCTGCTGCACACGCCGCTGATGTCGCTGACCAACGCGATTTCGGCGATCTCGGTGGTCGGCGCGATCCTGATTTCAGGAGCGGGCGATTCGCCCACGCTCAGCCGGGTGCTCGGCTGCATCGCGGTGACCTCCTCGACGATCAACATCGTGGCCGGATTCCTGATCACCGACCGCATGCTCAAAATGTTCAAGAAAAAGGAGAACAAGTGACGCCGGGAGCAGAAGCGGCGCCGGGAATCTGGCAGGCCGCCTATATCGTCGCCGCCCTGACGATCGTCCTTTCCATCAAA
>JAJPIT010000118.1 GCA_021324615.1 Terriglobia bacterium
GACCGCCCGCGCGTGGGGCGGATGCAGGTGGCGATTCTGGACGCGCTCGAACGGCTGCCGGGCGTGGAGGCCGCGGGCACAACCAATTTTCTTCCGGCCACCGGCGCCACGCTGAATTTTCAATTCACGGTGGACGGCCTAACCGGAACCGAGGAGCGGCAGACGTTCACGGTGGGCGAGCGTTCGATCAGAAAGGATTATCCGAAGGCGCTGCGCATTCCGCTGCTCGCCGGCGAGTGGTGCCGCCAGCCCGATGTGATGGATTTTGCCCACCCGCGGCCGACCCCGGCGATGGTGAATCGCCGGTTCGTGGAGATGTACGCGAAGGGCCAGAATGTGATCGGGCGCCACTACCGGTTTTTGGATCAGCCGGGCACGCCCGGCGACGTGATCGTGGGCGTGGTGGGGGATGTCAAGGAAGACGGGCTGGCCGCGCCCGTAGCGCCCTACGTGTATGTGTGCTTGCCGCCGGGCGGATGGCCCGATCCCGAGTATGTGGTGCGGGCCAAGGGCGATCCGCGGGCGCTGATGGAGCAGATCCGGCAACTGGTTCACGGCATCGAGCCGAACCGCGCCGTGTTCGGGCTCAAGCCGCTTTCGAGCATCGTCGAGGACGCGCTGGAGCAGCCGCGATTGAACACGCGGTTTCTGGCGATGTTCGCGGCGGCGGCGATGCTGCTGGCCTCGGTGGGTTTGTATAGTTTGATCTCGCTGATCGTGACGGCGCGGACGCGCGAGATCGGGGTGCGGATCGCGCTGGGCGCGGGCCGGGCCGAAATTATGCGGCTGGTGTTCGCGGGCGCGGGGCGAATGCTGGCGCTGGGAATTTTGCTGGGCCTGGGATTGACGCTCGCGGCGGAGCGGCTGATCCGGTCGGCGCTCTATGGGGTGAGCCCGCTGGATGGGGCGACGCTGGCGGCCGCGGTGCTGGTGTTGGTCGCGGTGTGCGCTTTGGCCGCGTTCCTGCCGGCCAGACGAGCCGCGGCCGTCGATCCGCTGGAGGCGATGAGGGTCGATTAGATCAACGCGCGCTCTTTGAGCGATACGCCGCGGCGCCGAGGATGGCGAGCGAAAACGAAATCAGGCCCATCGTCCCCGGTTCCGGCGTGCCGGTCTGGCCGGTAAAGTTATATCCGATGGCATCGAGCGCCACAGCTTCCGGAGAGCCGAGACTAAGGGATGGTGTCGCGCCCGGCGTGCCGAAGGCGTCCTGCACGAACGGCGTGGATGTGGAAGCCCAGTCGCCGTAATCGCCGCCGTTATTGCAGTTGTTGAAGGGATGGATATCGGTTGTGCCATCGAGCGAAAAGTACGCGGCCGGGGGCGAGGTGCAACTATTGTTGCTGTAGCTGCGGTTGCCGCTGCCGTCGTACCGGAAAAGATCTTCCGGATGAAGAATGCCGGGGCTCTTTCCGGAGACCAGCCCTGAACCGAGGCCGAGAACCTCATCAATTTCATGCTGCACGACGGCCTCTAGATAATAATTCCCGGAGAGCGATTGGGGTGGGCTCGTGAGACTCGGATTTACTTCAATGCAAGCGTTAAAGGTACCGCTGAGGGTGCCACCGGGGCAGGGATCACTGCTCCCCGTCGCGGAGGCGACGCCGATTGCGTTCAGATTTGCGACGGTCGCGGTTATCGTGGTGCCTCCATTTACGGGATCTGTCGGGTAGATCGGCAATCCGTTGAGCGCGGTAGTATCGGTCGAATCGCCGGAAGAGGAGTTATGCAAATCCGCGATGAAGGTGAGGTAAGGAATGGTCTCGACATAGGTGTCGCTCTGCCCAAGCCCGCTCGACGTCTCCGCGAACGCGATATTTACGGTAATGTTCGTGGTGATGTTCGCCGTATAGAAGGCGATTGCGCTGTTAATCGCGTTCTCGATCGCGGCGTGATCTGGATCGCCGGTGATGGAACTCTCAAACGAAGCATTGAAGAGAATATTGGCGCGGGCGGATGAGGCGGAGCTCAGAAACACGCCCGCGAACGCGATCAATGCGAGTTTCTTGTATCCGTTACGGCTCATAGCTAACGTTACGCAAGTTTACCAGCCGCTCCGCCTTAAGTCAAGGAGTCAATCGTTCTCCAAGCGCGCTTGAGTAGCGGCGGCCGCTGCCTGATAAACTGGAAGCGATGCGCAGCATCGGCCGGTTTCTGTTCTGGGATTATCCGCGGGCCAGTTGGCAGTACGATGTCATGGTCGCGCTGATTCTCTGCTTTATATTTCTCACGCCGCGCGAGATTTTTCGCGATCAGCCCAAGGCGCCCAGCATCGTGATGCTGCACGGCGGCGTGTGGATCGAGCCGCAGAAGCTGGCCAACGTTCCCGAAGCGCAACGGGCGCAGCGCGCGGCAGCGGTCATCAATGAGCGGTATAAAACCCACGTGGTGATCACCAGCGTCGAACCGATCTACGACGATTCCGAACAGGAGATCAAAGGCTACATGGCCTTCCTCAAGCCGTGACGCGCATTTTCTGGAGCGCGCTTCTGACCGCCGCTGCGCTGCGCGCGGATTCGCTCGAAGCCGTGCTGCACCGCATGGACGAGGGCGCCAGGAGGTTCAAGTCCGTGGCGGCGAATCTGAAGCGCGTCAACTACGACGCGGTGCTCCAGGAGTCGACCACCCAGAGCGGCGATTTGAAGCTGATGCGGCGCGGGAAAAATGAGGTGGCCGGCGTTCTGCACTTCCATCCTCCCGATGAGACCAGCATCGGTTTCAGCGGCCACATTGTCCGGAAGTACTACCCGAACAGCAACCAGGTGGATGTTTTCGACGTGGGCAAGAACGCGGCCCAGATCGATCAGTTCATTCTGCTCACCTTCGGCGCGGCGGGAAGCGAGCTGACGCAGAGCTATGAGCTGAAGCTGGCCGGATCGGAGACGGTGGAGGGGACGCCGTGCAGCCATCTGGTTCTGATTCCGAAATCGGCGGAGGTGAGAAAATACGCCACGCAGATCGAGCTGTGGATTCCGGAGGGGAAAAGCTACGCGATTCAGGAGAAGGTGACGCAGCCCTCGGGCAACTACGACCTGAACACGTACTCCGATATAAAAATCCCGGCGAATCTGCCGGATTCGGCGTTCGAGCTGAAGTATCCCGCGAACGCCAAGGTGATCAACCTGAAATAGTCGCCGGCTCCACGATCGCGGTCATGGAGCCTTTCGACCGCGGCATGCGGGGATCGGCGCCGTAGGCGTGGATCTGGTCGCGGGCGAACTCGGCCTGCTTGCGCTCGCAGGTCATGACGATAGTGCGCCCGGTGGTGTCCACCTCGATGGCGTGCTGGAAGGCGATTTCGGCGGGCAAAAGGAAGATGTTCGAGAGCATTTCGACGACGTAATCGTAGGTGTGGTCGTCGTCGTCGAGCAGGACGACGTTGAAGAGCGGGGTAAGTTCGTCCTCTTGCCGGGTTCCGATCTCGGGCAGCACCGCCGGAGGAGTCATCTTCTAACACAATGTTAAAATGGGAACGAAAGGGGGCGCAACGGATTCGACGGGATTGCATCTGTCGTGGGAAGTCGTGCCGGGTTCCGAGCTCCCGTAAAACGATCGGAAACCA
>JAJPIT010000111.1 GCA_021324615.1 Terriglobia bacterium
AAAGCTGGCTTCTTTTCCGGTGAATCCCTGGAACAGAACGCGCGTGTTTTCGTCAACCAGGATGCTCATTTCGCCAACCTCACCACTTTTTCCGCCGCGTCGCGCATTCCGTCGGCGACTGTGAAGTTCAACCCCGATTCCATCAGGATCTTCCGGCCCAGCTCGACATTGGTTCCCTCCATCCGCACCACCACGGGAACTTTGATCGAAAGCTCGCGCGCGGCGGCCACCACCCCGGTGGCCAGAGTATCGCAGCGCAAAATACCTCCGAAAATATTGATCAAAACCGCCTTGACCGCGGCGTCCGACAGCAGGATGCGGAAGGCGTTCCTGATCTGTTCGGCGTTGGCCCCGCCGCCGACGTCCAGAAAATTCGCCGGGCTGCCCCCCGCGTATTTGATAATATCCATGGTCGCCATTGCCAGCCCCGCGCCGTTGACCATGCAGGCCACGTTTCCATCCAGCTTGATGTAGTTCAGCCCGAATTTGGACGCCTCCACCTCCAGCGGATCTTCTTCGTTCAAGTCGCGCAGCTCGGCCAGATCCTTGTGGCGGAACATCGCGTTGTCGTCGAGATTGATCTTGGCGTCCAGCGCGTAAACCCGCTCGTCCCGGGTCACGATAAACGGATTAATCTCGGCCAGCGATGCGTCGAGCGATTCATTCGCCCGCGCCAGCGCCACCATCGCCGCGGCGGCCGCGCCGGCCGCCCCGCCCGTCAATCCGATGCCGAAAGCGAGCTTGCGCGCCTGAAAGGGCAGCAGCCCCAGGCCCGGCTCGATCGTTTCCTTCAAGATCCGCTCCGGAGTTTTCGCCGCGACTTCTTCAATCTCCACGCCGCCGTCAGCCGACGCCATAAAGACGTTTTTGCCGATCGCCCGGTCGAGCACGATGCCGAAATAGAGTTCTCTGGCGATGGGCAGCGTCTCTTCGATCAACAGGCGCTGCACCAGGCGTCCCTCCGGCCCGGTCTGGTGCGTCACCAGGGTCATGCCGAGCATCTTTTCGGCGATGGCCCGCGCTTCCGCAGCGTCTTTCGCGATCTTGACGCCGCTGCCTTTTCCGCGGCCGCCTGCGTGAATCTGCGCCTTTACCACGACGCTGCCGCCGATCCGTTGCGCGGCGGCTTCCGCTTCGCCGGCCGTCAGCGCCACTTCGCCGCGAGGCACGGGAACTCCGTGCCGGGCCAAGAGCGCCTTAGCCTGATATTCATGGATTTTCATTGTGAGGAGTGCTGAAAGACTCTAATATAGCGCACTCCGCGCAATCCGTAATCGAGGCCGCTGCCGCCGGTGAGCGCCGCCGTGATCCACGTCATCAATCGCGGCAGGCGCTCGTCCGCCCATCCGCACAGCCACAACAGCAGAACGAGAATAAAAATGATCTGGGCCGCCGTGCTCGCCTTGCCCCACAGCGAGGGCGGAAAACTTCGCAGCGTGGTGAAGGCGAATGCGCCCCCGGCGAAGGCCAGGATCATCAGATCGCGCCCCAGCACCAGCATCGCAAGCCAGGGCTGGATCGCATGGCCGAGCGCCAGCGTCAGGAAAGCGCCGCTGAGCAGGATCTTGTCCGCCACCGGATCGAGATACGCTCCCAGGCGCGAGGAAGCCTTGAGCCGCCGCGCCGTCCATCCGTCGAGCGCGTCGGTTACGCCTGCCAAAAAACACACCGCCAGCGCCATCTGGTAGTGGCGCCGCCACAGGAGCAGGAACAGATAAGGCGCCAGCGCCAGCCGCGCGGCGCTCAGGACGTTGGGGATCGATTTCACGCCGATGCCTTCATGCTAGCGTGGCGCCGCTGGGCCTGGACGCGCCAGCGCGGAGACCAGCGCGACCCGGTGGCTTGTGCCACTCTATAGGCAGATATGTACCGGCTCGCTTTCCTGCTGGCGCTGTGCCTTCAGCCGGACCCGCCCGAGGCTCGCGAGCTGGTCCGCCAGGCCGCGGCCGCCATCAAGCGATACCCCAGTTATCAGCTCGAATCGGTGATCCGGATCGAAATGCAGGGCGGCGCGATTCACACCAAAATGGAGATGCCCTCGTCGGTTTCCGTGCGCCGGCCGGATCATCTGCGCGTCCAAGCGCGCAGCCAGGCCGGGGTGGTCGATATCGCAAGCGACGGCGAATACACCTGGTATTACGTCTCGGCGGCGAAGCAATACGTCAAGCGGGCCGCCGCGGCCTCGCCCGAAGCGGCGGCGGGCAACATGGGAATTTTGCCGAATGGCCTTCCCGACGTTTCCCAATCGATTCAATCGGTGCGCATCACCGGAGAAGACACGCTCATCATCGGCGGCGAAAAGATGCCCTGTTGGGTGGTGGAAACCATTTTCGGCAAAATTGTTTTGATCGACCCGCCCATTCTCGTCGACAAAGGAAGGCAGGTTTCCTGGATCCGCAAAAGCGACTCGCTGTGCCTGCAAAATACGTTCGAAGCGGAACTGCATCGGCCGGAGGCCGGCGAGCCGGTTCACATGACGCAATCGACCGAAACCACGGCGCTGCGCCTCAACGTTTCACTTCCCGATTCGCTGTTCGCCTTCAACCCGCCGCCGGATGCACGGGAAACCGCCGACTGGACGCTGCCGGGGATCGTCAAACCCGATCTGATCGGCAAAACCGCGCCCGATTTCCGCGGCGCAACGCTCGACGGCGGGCCGGTTGCGCTCGGCGATTTCAAAGGCAAGGTCGTGCTGCTCGAGTTCTGGGCGAGCTGGTGCGTCCCTTGCCGCCGCGAGCTGCCAGTGCTCGAAAAACTGCGCCGCGAATTCAGCGGCGCGGGCCTGCGCGTGGTCGGAATCAACGTGGGCGAAGACGCGGCCGCCGTAAAGAAGTTTTTGGCCTCGCAGCCGTTGAGCTATCCGGTGATTCCGATGGACGATTCGGCGGAGTTGATTGCAAAACTGGCGGTGAACTCGCTGCCGACCACCGTGCTGATCGATCGCCAAGGCAGGATCGCCTCCTATGAAGCCGGCGCGCGCGGCGAGGCGGCGCTGCGGGCGGACCTGGAAAAGCTCGGGATCGGGAAAGCGCAGCCCTGAGGGTCCGCGATTCGCGGATCGCTGCATCATGCTAATCTATTTCTGAAACAACCTATGCCCGCGCGGGTGAGCGAGGCTTTCGTCCTGCGCACTTACCCCTTTCGCGAAGCGGATCTGATCGTGAGCTTCTTCACCCGCGACGAAGGGAAGCTGCGCGGCGTGGCCCGGCGCGCGCGCCGTCCGAAAAGTCCGTTCGGCGCGGGATTGGAGCGGCTGTCCCACGTTCGGATGGCCTATTTTCAAAAGGAGAACCGGGAGTTGGCGAGCCTCAATTCGTGCGAGCTGATCGAGTCCCAGTTCGATCTGGGCGCCGATTACGCGCGCGGCCTCGCGCTCGATTTTTTCACCGAAGCGGCCGAGCATCTGCTGCCGGCCCACGAGGTGAACGAAAGATTTTTCCGGCTGATGCTGGCCGTCATCGCGTATCTGCGCTCGGGCGGCGATGTCTGGGCCGCGGTTTTATATTACAGCCTGTGGGCCGTGCGGCTGGCCGGAATCCTGCCCGAGATGACCGTCGGCCCGCAGGCCGCCGTCATCGCCAACGAAATGCTGGAGCGGCCCATCGGCTCCCTGACGCCGCGCGCCTGGTCGAAAGCTCTGGCCGGGGATCTGCGCCGCAGGCTCATCCGCACCATGGAGCAGCACGTCGAACGGAAGTTCCGCACCGTACCTCTTCTGGAGGCTTTGTAGAGTGGACTGTTTCCAGGACACCGTCTTCAAGCTGAAGCGATACTGGGCCGAGCGCGGCGCCATCATTCAGGAACCTTACGATATCGAAGTCGGAGCGGGCACGATGTGCCCGGAGACGTTTCTGCGCGTGCTCGGGCCGCGGCCCTACCGGGTGGCCTACGTTCAGCCCAGCCGCCGCCCGGCCGACGGCCGCTACGGCGAAAATCCCAACCGGCTGTACAAGCACCAGCAGTTGCAAGTGATCCTGAAGCCGTCGCCGGAGGACGTGATCGATCAGTATCTGGGAAGCATCGAGGCGATCGGGATCGATCTCAAACTGCACGACATCAAGTTCGAAGAGGACAATTGGGAAGCGCCGACGCTGGGCGCCTGGGGCATCGGCTGGCAGGTGATGCTCGACGGGCTGGAGATCTCCCAGTTCACCTATTTCCAGCAGTGCGGCGGATTCGATCTGGATCTGGTTCCCGCCGAATTGACCTACGGGCTGGAGCGGATCAGCGCGTTTTTGCAGGGCGTCGATAGCGTTTATGAAATTGAATGGGCGCCGGGCGTCAAGTACGCCGAAGTGCGCTTTGCCGATGAGCTGCAGTCCTCGGTTTACAACTTCGAGATGGCCGACGTGGACCGGCTGCGGCTTCTCTTCCAGGAGTACGAAGCCGAAGCCCAGCGCCTGTTGAGCCTGTACGAGGAAAAGGCGGAGTCCAACCAGCGATTCCCCGTCATTGCCGCCTATGAGCAGGTGCTCAAGTGCTCGCATCTTTTTAACCTGCTCGATGCGCGCGGGGCGATTTCGGTGACCGAGCGGGTGGGAATGATCAAGCGCGTGCGCGATCTGGCGGTCGGGACGGCGAGGATATGGGTGGATCAACAGGCATGAATTTTCTTTTGGAGATCGGCACCGAGGAAATTCCGCACTGGATGATCCCGGGCGCGCTGAAGCAGCTTTCGAAGTTGGATTTGTTGGGCGCGACGCCGCAAGTGGAGGCGACGCCGCGCCGGCTGGTGGTGCGCGCGACCGGCGTTCCCGAGCGCACGCCGGATCAGGAGCAGATCGTCAAAGGCCCGCCGGTCTCGGCGGGGGAAAAAGCCGCGGCGGGATTCGCTAAAAAACAGGGCGTCGACGCCTCAGAGCTGCGGGAATCGGGCGGCTACTGGGAGGCGAGAAAGCGCATTCCCGGCTGCGGCGCCGCCCAGATTCTCGCTGAAACATTGCCGCGCTCGATCCTCGCAATCCAGTGGCCGAAAACGATGTACTGGACGGCGAAGAACGGCCCGCGCTTCATTCGCCCGATCCGCTGGCTGGTTGCGCTGCTTGAAGGGCAGGTGATTCCATTCGAAATTGCGGGCGTGCCAAGCGGCAACCTTACGCGGGGCCATCGCCAGCTTGGATCGTCTTCGATTCCGGTCACCATTGAAGACTACGAGCGCAAATTGCGCGACAATTTCGTGCTTCTTTCCTCCGAAGAGCGGCGGCGCAAGATCGAAAAAGAGGCCGCTGCGCTGGGGGCCAGAATCGATCCGGATCTGCTCGAAACCCTGACCTTCATCACCGAATACCCGGCGGCGATCCGCGGCGGATTCGATCCGGCCTTCCTGGAATTGCCCTCCGAAGTGCTGACCACCGTGATGAAGCATCATCAGAAGTATTTTTCCGTGGAGCCGCAGCCGGGCGTTCTGGCGCCCGCTTTCGTCGCGGTCATGAACACCAGCGGGGATCCGGCGGGACTGGTCCGGCGCGGCCACGAGCGCGTGCTCCGCGCCCGTTTCAACGACGCGCGATTCTTCTGGAACGCCGATCAGCGCAAAAAACTGGCCGAGCGCGTCGAGGATCTGAAGAAGGTCACCTTCCACGCCCGGCTGGGATCGTACTTTGAAAAGACGCAGCGGGTGGTCGCGCTGGTCGGAGAGCTGGATGGCGGCGAATATGGGCGGCGCGCGGCGCTGCTTTCCAAAGCCGACCTTACCACGGAGATGGTGAAGGAGTTTCCGGAACTGCAGGGCGTGGTCGGCGGCTTGTACGCGCGCGCGCAGGGCGAAGCCGAGCCGGTGGCGCGCGCCATCTACGAACACTACAAGCCGGTCAGCATGGAAGACGCCATTCCTTCGACGCGCGAAGGGCAACTGGTGTCGCTCGCCGACAAGCTCGATACGCTGCGCGAATGTTTCCGTATCGGCATGATTCCCAGCGGCTCAAAGGATCCCTTCGCGCTGCGCCGCGCCGCGCAGGGCGTGGTGAAGATTCTGGTGGAAGCGAAGCTGCCTTACGACTTCTACGCGCTGCTTTCGCCGGAGTTGACCGATTTCATGCGGGAGCGAGTGCAATACTATTTCCGCGAGGTTCGCGGATTTAAATACGACGAGGTCAACGCCGTACTGGCCGCAAGCCGCGGAACGCTGGCCGACGTGGAGCAGCGCCTGGCCGCGCTCGCCCAAGTCCGGCCGACGGAAGATTTCGAGCCGCTGGCCGCCAGCTTCAAGCGTATCCGCAATATTTTGAAGCAGGCCGGATTCGAGCCGGACGGACCGCTTCAGGAGTCGCTGCTTGAGCCCGGGCCGGAGCGGGATCTCTATGACGCCTACCAGCGCGTGCGCGCGCGGATTCAGGGCGCCGGATATCGCGCCGCGCTGGAGGGAATCGCCTCGCTGCGGCCCAGCGTCGACCGGTTTTTCGACAAGGTGCTGGTCAACGCCGGCGATCCGGCCCTGCGCGTCAACCGGCTCACCTTGCTGTCCGAGCTGCTCACCGAATTTTCCACCATCGCCGATTTTTCGGAGATCGTCCCTTCAGGAGAACAGAAATGAAAAAATATGTTTTTAGCTTCGGAAATGGCGCCGCCGACGGCGACGGAACCATGAAAGATCTTTTGGGCGGCAAAGGCGCGGGGCTTGCCGAGATGTCCCGCGCCGGAATTCCGGTGCCGCCCGGATTCACCATTTCCACCGAAGTCTGCAATATCTATTTTCAAAACAACAACCGGGTTCCTGAAGAGATCCATCAGCAGATTTTGGAAGCCCTCGCGAAACTGGAGTCGCAGATCGGCAAGCGGCTGGGCGATCCGGAAAATCCGCTGCTGGTCAGCGTGCGCAGCGGCGCGAAGTTTTCCATGCCGGGCATGATGGACACGATTCTCAACCTCGGCCTGAACGACGAAACCGTGGAGGGGCTGGCGCGCCGCAGCGGAAATCCCCGTTTTGCCTACGACTCCTACCGGCGGTTCATCCAGATGTTCGGCGAAGTCGCGCTGAACATCGACATGGCGAAATTCGATCAAATCTTTGAGAGACGGAAGCACAAGGTGGGGGCCAGGCTCGATACGCAGTTGAGCGCCGAAGACCTGAAGGCCATCATCGGGCAGTTCCAGAGCCTGGTCCAGAAGGAAACCAAGGCTCCCTTCCCGCAGGATACCGGCGTGCAACTGGCGATGGCGCGCGACGCGGTGTTTCGCTCCTGGTGGAATCCGAAAGCGGTGTATTACCGCAAAATGGAAAAAATTCCGGACGAGATCGGCACCGCCGCCAGCGTTCAGGCCATGGTCTTTGGCAACATGGGCGAGACTTCGGCCACCGGCGTGGGCTTCACGCGCGATCCGGCGACGGGGGAAAAGAAGTTTTACGGCGAGTTTCTGATCAACGCGCAGGGGGAAGACGTGGTGGCCGGAATCCGCACGCCCCAGCCGATCTCCGAGCTGGAAAAGGTGATGCCGGAAGCCTACGCGCAGCTTCGCGAAATCACCACCCGCCTGGAGCACCATTACCGCGACATGCAGGATTTTGAGTTCACCATCGAGGAGAACAAGCTGTACATGCTGCAAACCCGCAACGCCAAGCGGACCGGGCCGGCCGCCGTGCGGGTGGCCGTCGACATGGTCGAGGAGGGAATGATCGACAAGCGCGAGGCGGTGCTAAGGGTGCAGCCGCAGCAGCTTGATCAGTTGCTGCATCCGGTGTTCGAGCCGAAGTCGCTCCAGCAGCTCACGCTGCTGGCCACCGGAATCGATGCCTCGCCCGGCGCGGCGGTGGGGCGCGCGGCGTTCACCGCTGATGACGCCGTCGAGATGAGCAAATCCGGCCCGGTGGTGCTGGTCCGCAAGGAGACCACGCCCGACGATATTCACGGCATGGACGTCGCCAAGGGGATCCTGACGGCGGTCGGCGGAAAATCGAGCCATGCGGCGGTGGTCGCGCGGGGCATGGGGCGGCCCTGCATTGTGGGGGCGGGCGCCATCAACATTAACGAAAAAGCCAGGCAGTTTACGGTCTCGTCCGGCGGCAAGACGTGGACGGTAAAAGAAGGCGACTGGATCTCGATGGACGGATCGAGCGCGCAGGTCTATCTGGGCCAGGCCAAAACCACGCTGCCCGACCCGAAATCCGGATATTTCGCGAAGTTAATGGCCTGGGCGGACGAATTCCGCGGCAAATTCGGCGTCCGCGCCAACGCCGATATCCCCCGCGACGCCAAAGTGGCGAGGCTTTATGGCGCCGAAGGAATCGCGCTGTGCCGCACCGAACATATGTTCTTCGCCGAGGACCGCATCCCGCACATGCAGGCGATGATTCTGGCGCGCGACGAAAAATCGCGGAAAAATGCCTTGAAAAAGCTGCTGCCGATGCAGCGCAGGGATTTCGCGGGATTGTTCGAGGCCATGGACGGCCTGCCGGTGATCATCCGCACGCTCGATCCGCCGCTGCACGAGTTCCTGCCCAAGCGCGAGGACCTGATGGTCGATCTGGCGCGTCTCTCCTACGCCGGCGCCAAAGTTAAGAAGGAAATGTCGGCAAAATATGGCATTCCGGTGGCGGAATTGAAGAAAAAGCTGCCGGAGTTGTTGCGCCGCGTCGAGGAACTGCACGAATTCAATCCCATGCTGGGGCACCGCGGCTGCCGTCTGGGCATTACCTATCCTGAAATCACGGAGATGCAGGCGCGGGCCATCTTCGAGGCCGCCGTACAGGTCAAGAAAAAGGGCGTCGAGGTGATCCCCGAGGTAATGATCCCGCTGGCCGGGAGCGCCAAGGAGATCGAGCATCAGAAAAACATCATCGTGCGCGTCGCGGGCGAGGTTTTGAGCAAGGCGGGGCTGGCCGATCTGCATTACCTGGTCGGCACCATGATTGAGATCCCGCGCGCCGCGCTCACCGCGGACAAAATCGCGGAAACGGCCGAGTTCTTCAGCTTCGGCACCAACGATCTGACCCAGACCACCATGGGGCTGTCCCGCGACGATTACACGAAGTTTTCAAAAGAGTACGAGAACCTGAAGATTTTCAAGGCCGATCCGTTTGCCGCCATCGATCAGGAAGGGGTGGGCAAACTGATCGAGATGGCCATCCAGCTCGGGCGCAAGTCCCGCCCGGATCTGGAGATCGGCATCTGCGGAGAACATGGCGGCGAGCCCAGTTCGGTTGAGTTCTGCTACCGCGCGGGGATGAATTACGTCTCCTGCTCGCCTTACCGTGTGCCGATCGCTCGGCTGGCGGCGGCGCAGGCAGCCATCGCTGGCGATAAATCGGAGATGACGCGTACCGCGTGAGCCGCGGCGCTGCCATCGAGGATTTCCCTGGCGAATATGTAGCGTAATAAAGTTACGGCCACACCGTAAATACTGCGGCGGCGGTATTTTTTTTCGCTTGAAACAGCGCTTAATCTGGATCTAATATTGTCCGTGGGGAGGTTGGGCTACGGCGCAGATCTTCCATCGCAGTTCGAACAGTCTGGCGAAGGTCAGTATTGTTGCGGCAGCGCTGGGTGTTGGCTTCCTCATCTGGGCGGCGTACCGGATCAACAACGGAGCGTTCATCACGGCCGATTACGTGGCCAAGGACCAGCCGGTTCCCTTCAGTCATAAACATCACGTGGGCGACGACGGCATCGACTGCCGCTACTGCCACACCTCGGTGGAGACGTCCTGGTATGCGGGCTTGCCGCCGACGGAAACGTGCATGAGCTGCCACTCGAACCTGTGGACCAACGCTGAGATGCTCGAACCGGTGCGCGCCAGCTATCGCACCGGCGAATCGATTGCGTGGACGCGCATTCACGACCTGCCCGATTTCGTTTACTTCAATCACAGCATCCATGTGAACAAGGGCATCGGCTGCTCGACCTGCCACGGGCGTGTGGATACGATGCCGCTCACCTACAAAGTGAACACGCTCTATATGAACTGGTGCGTGAACTGCCACCGGGACCCGTCGAAATACATCCGGCCGCGCTCGGAGGTTTTCAATCCGGCGTACGAGACGCCGGCTCCCAACCAGGATGAGATCGGGCCGAAACTGGTCGCCGAGTATCACGTAAAAAGCCTGACGGATTGTGTGACGTGCCACCGATAGAGAAGAAGTATTGGCGCAGCCTGGAGGAACTGGCCGAAACCGAGGAGTTTCGCAAGTTCGTCGAGGACGAGTTTCCGCACCGCAAGCCGGATTGGAACGATCCGCAGTCGCGTCGGCGGTTTCTGAGGCTGATGGGGGCGTCGGCGATGCTGGCTGGCGCGTCCTCCTGTGTGGTCCAGCCCAAGGAGACGATTGTCCCCTACGTACGCCAGCCTGAGGATTTCATCCCGGGCGTGCCGCTGTTTTACGCCACAGCGATGACGCATCAGGGGGTGGCGACGGGGGTGTTGGTGGAAAGCCATCTGGGCCGGCCCACCAAGATCGAGGGCAATCCGCGGCACCCGGGGAGTTTAGGCGCGACCGATCATTTCACGCAGGCCAGCGTTCTCGACCTGTACGATCCGGACCGGTCGCAGACGGTTAGGCGCAACGGCTACATCAGCACCTGGGGGGATTTTGTCGATGCTCTGGCCCGGCAGCGGGATCTGGCGGCGTTAAAGCGAGGCGCGGGGCTGCGCATCCTGACCGGATCGGTGTCCTCGCCGACGCTGGTTGCGCAGATGCAGGAGTTTTTCGCTGCTAATCCGGAAGCCAAGTGGCACCAGTGGGAGCCCTGCGGGCGGCACAACGCGCTGGCCGGATCGGTGGCTGCCTTTGGGAAGCCTTATAACACCATCTACCGCTTCGACCGGGCCGATGTGATCGTATCGCTGGACGCGGATTTTCTGTGCGCGGGAATGCCAGGGGGAGTGCGGTATGCCCGCGACTACGCCGAGCGGCGGCGGAAGGCGGCGGAAGATCCCAGCGCCAAACCGCCCCGGCTGTATGTGGCCGAAGGCACGCCGTCGATCACCGGAGGAATGGCGGAGCACCGCTTCCGGATGCGGACCGGCGAGGTCGAGGCTTTCGCCGCGTCGCTGGAAAGCGGAGCGGGCGATGCGCGGATCGCCGCGATCGTGAAAGATCTGCAGGCCAATCGCGGCGCCAGCATCGTCATCGCCGGCGAGCATCAGCCGCCGCGGGTTCACGCGATCGCCCATGCGATGAACCAGGCGTTGGGCAACGTCGGCAAAACGGTGATTTATACGGACACGGTGGAGTACGCCCCGGTGGATCAGGTGGCCTCGCTTGGCGAGCTGGTGCGGGACATGAACTCCGGCGCGGTGGAGACGCTGGTCATGATCGGCGTGAATCCGGTGTACGACGCGCCGGCCGATTTTGCGTTTCTGGAGGCGCTCAAGAAGGTGCCCTGGCGCGCCCACGTCGGATTGTGGGTGGATGAAACCGGCGAGTGGTGCCATTGGCACGTGCCGGAAGCGCATTATCTCGAATCCTGGAGCGACGGCCGCGCCTACGACGGGACCATTTCGCTGGTGCAGCCGTTGATTGCGCCGATTTATGGCGGCAAGACGGCTCACGAGATTTTCAACGTGCTGCTGATGCGCGGCGATCAGACCGCCTATCAGACGGTTCGCGCCTACTGGCAGAAACAGCATCCGGCGAGCGATTTCGAGGATTTTTGGCGGACCTCGCTGCATCAGGGCGTGGTGGAGAATACGGCGTATCAGGAAACAACTCCGCCGCAGGCCAAGGTTCCGGCGGCCTCGGCGGCGGCGGGCGGGGGGCTGGAAGTGGTCTTCCGTCCCGATCCGGCCATCGGCGACGGGCGCTATGCCAACAACGGCTGGCTTCAGGAGATGCCGAAGCCGCAGAACAAGATGACGTGGGACAACGCGGTGTGGATCTCGCCGGCCTCGGCGCGGAAGTACAACGTCGAGGAGGGCGCCATCGTCGAGATCACGTCGGGCGGCCGGAAGATCACCGGCCCGGTGTGGGTGATGCCGGGGCAGGCCGACGAGTCGGTGACGGTCCATCTGGGCTTTGGACGCACACGCGCCGGGCGGGTGGGCAATGGCGTGGGATTCAACGCCTATCCGCTGCGGGTTTCGACGGCGATGTGGACGGCGCCGGTGCAGGGCTTTGAGCGGGTGGGGATGCGGGGGCCGATCCGCGAGTATGCCCAGACCGGCGGATATAAGTTTGCGACCACGCAGCATACCCAGACCATGGAGGAGCGCGACCCGTTCCGCGCCGGGACCTTCGCCGAGTATCACTCCAACCCTCGTTTTGCGCGTCCGGAAGAGACCATCGTGCCGGACGGCCACTCGCTGTTTCCTCTGTGGGAGTACAAAGAGCATAAATGGGGCATGTCGATCGACCTGACCGCCTGCGTCGGCTGCCAGGCTTGCGTGGTGGCCTG
Source organism: Terriglobia bacterium (assembly GCA_021324615.1). Classification (GTDB taxonomy): domain Bacteria; phylum Acidobacteriota; class Terriglobia; order Bryobacterales; family Bryobacteraceae; genus Palsa-187. The sequence continues at coordinate 12,327 of JAJPIT010000111.1, forward strand.
CGTTGCGGAAAATAATATTCCGGTGGTCGGCAAAGAGCAGGTGGCGCTGGGACGCTACATGCACTGGATCCGCGTCGACCGCTATTATTCCGGGCCGTTGGACGATCCGACATCGATCAGTTTTCAGCCGGTGCCGTGCATGCACTGTGAAAACGCGCTGTGCGAGCTGGTGTGCCCGGTGGCGGCGACGGTGCACTCCACCGAAGGCTTGAACGAGATGGTGTACAACCGCTGCGTGGGGACGCGGTACTGCTCCAACAACTGCCCGTACAAGGTCCGCCGGTTTAATTTTCTGCTGTACTCGGACTGGTACACGGAAAGTCTCTACGGAGTGCGCAATCCGGACGTTACCGTGCGCAGCCGCGGGGTGATGGAGAAGTGTTCCTATTGCGTGCAGCGGATCAACCGGGTGAAGATCGAGGCGGACAAGGCGGACCGCCCGATTCAGGACGGCGAAATCCTGACGGCCTGCCAGCAGGCCTGCCCGACGCAGGCGATCGTTTTCGGCGATATGAATGATCCCAACAGCCGCGTGGCGAAACTGAAGAAGCAGCCGCGCGACTACGGCTTGCTCGAAGACCTGGACACGCGGCCGCGCACCACGTATCTGGCGCGGCTGAGGAATCCGAATCCCGATCTGGAGAAGGCATAAGTGGCGGACGAACGGGACGATAGCGCTTTGATGGACACCGCGGTCGATCCGGGCCCGGACAAGGTGATCGGCTCCGGCTTCGACATGGGCTCGGCGACGGACAAGATCGCCGGGGTGGTATACCGGCCGTTGCTCAAGACGCCGAAGCAGATGTTCATCGGCTTCGCGGTGGCGTTCGCGCTGGTGAACCTGTTTCTGGTGGCGGTTACGTTTTTGTTTTACAAGGGCGTTGGGGTGTGGGGCATCGTCATTCCGATCGCCTGGGGCTTCGCCATCGTCAACTTCGTGTGGTGGATCGGTATCGGCCATGCGGGCACGCTGATTTCGGCGATTTTACTGCTGCTCAAGCAGGATTGGCGCACCTCAATTAATCGATTTTCGGAAGCCATGACGCTGTTTGCGGTGGCCTGTGCGGGAATGTTTCCGATCCTGCATCTGGGCCGGCCGTGGCTGGCCTACTGGCTGCTTCCCTATCCCAACCAGATGTGGCTGTGGCCGCAGCCGCGCTCGCCGCTGATCTGGGACGTTTTTGCGGTATCCACCTACGCCACGGTTTCCTTTATTTTCTGGTTTACCGGCCTGATTCCCGATTTCGCCACCATGCGCGACAAGCGTCCGAACACGCTGGCGGGGCGGATTTACGGGATGCTGGCGATGGGCTGGCGGGGATCGGCGCGGCATTGGGCGCGGTATCAGAAGACCTACCTGCTGCTGGCGGGCCTATCGACGCCGCTGGTGGTCTCGGTACACTCGGTGGTGAGCTTCGACTTCTCGGTGGCGATTCTTCCCGGCTGGCACACCACGATTTTTCCGCCGTACTTCGTGGCGGGGGCGATTTATTCCGGTTTCGCGATGGTGCTGTCGCTGGCCATTCCGGTGCGGCGCTGGTATCACCTGGAAGATCTGATCACGATGCGGCATATCGAGGCGATGTCCAAGGTGATGCTCGGCACCGGGCTGATTGTGGCCTACGGATATGCGATGGAAGCGTTCATGGCGTGGTATTCGGTGGGCACCTATGAGCGGTACGCCTTTTACAATCGGATTTTCCCGCAGCCGGGCACCTACTGGTGGACCTACTGGCTGCTGATTCTGAGCAACATTCTGATCCCGCAACTGCTGTGGTCCAAACGGGTGCGGCTGAATGTTCTGGCGGTGTTTGCGATCTCCATCGTAGTCAACATCGGGATGTGGCTGGAGCGGTTCGTGATCGTGGTGACCAGCCTGACGCGCGATTTTGTTCCGTCGAGCTGGGGCATGTACTATCCGACGTTCTGGGATTGGGCCACCTATTTCGGAACCATCGGCGTGTTTCTGTCGCTGATGTTTCTGTTCATCCGCGGCATTCCGGCGATTTCGATCTTCGAAACGCGCGAGGTGCTGCATCATGAGGTTGCGCCGAGCCATGTTGGAGACTAAGGCGACCGGGCAGGTGGAAATCTACGGGCTGATGGCGGAGTTTGACACTCCCGAGTCTCTGCTGGCGGCGGCGGAGCGGGCGCGCCAGGCCGGCTACCGGGAGATGGACGCCTATACTCCGCTGCCGATCGAGGGTCTGGCGGAAGCGATCGGCTTCCGCCGCACGCTGATCGAAAAGATCGTCTTCACCGCCGGGCTTTTGGGGGCGACCGGCGGGTTCATGCTGTGCTGGTGGATGACGGTGGTGGCCTATCCGCACATCGTCGCCGGCCGGCCGCTGAACAGTTGGCCGGCCTACATTCCGATCACGTTCGAGTCGATGGTGCTGGTATCCTGCATCGTCGCCGTCATCGGGATGCTGATGCTGAACGGGTTGCCGCAGCCGTACCATCCGGTGTTCAACGTGAAGGAGTTCGAGCGCGCCTCGCGCGACCGGTTCTTTTTGTGCATCGAGGCCAGAGATCCGCGCTTTCATACCGAGGCGACACGGGAGTTTCTGGAGTCGCTGAAACCGCTGGAGGTGATGGAAGTTGAATCGTAGGCCGGCATCCGGGAAGGGCGGGAAAGTGGCGCGGATCGGGCTGGGCGCGCTGATTGTGCTGCTGGCTTCCTGCCGCCGCGACATGCAGGATCAGCCGCGGTACAAGCCGTTTGCGGCGACCAACTTCTTCGGCGACGGCCGTTCGGCGCGTCCGGAGGTGGAGGGGACGGTGGCCTGGGGGCGGTGGACCAACAAGCCGCCCGATCCCGAGTTTCTGCGCATTGACCAGGCGCGCTTCACCGGCCGGGTGAACGGCGAGTACGTCGACTATTTCCCGTTCCCCATCACGCGCGCCGATCTCGAGCGCGGCCGCCAGCGCTATGACATCTACTGCTCGCCTTGCCACAGCCGGGTGGGCGATGGCAACGGAATGGTGGTGCGGCGCGGGTTCAAACAGGCGGCGTCCTATCACACCCAGCGGCTGATCAACGCGCCGGTGGGACATTTCTTCGACGTGATGACCAACGGCTTCGGCCAGATGCCGAGCTACGCCTCGCGGGTCGAGCCCGACGACCGCTGGCGGATCGCGGCCTACATCCGGGTTCTGCAAATGAGCCAGGACGCGCCGCTGGAGGCGGTGCCGGCGGCGCAGCGCGGGGATCTGGATAAGAATCCGCCGACTCCGCCGATTCCCGAGCCGCAGCCGGTGGGGGATCAGGTTCCGCCGAACACGCCGCAAAAACTTGGGGAGCCTATCCGATGACCGCCGCCGATCCGGTCAATGTTCGCCTCCGACAATGGCAGCGGCGCGCGCTGCTGGTGGGAGCCGCCGGCTCGCTGATCGCCTTAGCCGGGTTGCTGCTGGAAGGATGGACGCAGTTTTTGCGGTCGTATCTGTACGCGTACATGTTCTGGACCGGCATGGCGCTGGGCTGCCTGGGCATTTTGCTGCTGCATCACACGGTAGGCGGCAAGTGGGGCATGGTGATCCGCCGGATGTGCGAAGCCGGCGCGCGCACGCTTCCCTACATGGCCGCTGGCATCGTTCCGGTTCTGCTGAGCCTGCCGGTGCTGTATATCTGGGCGCGTCCGGAGGCGGCCAACGATCCGATTATCCACGGCAAGGCGGCGTATCTGAACATTCCGGGCGTGGTGGCGCGGTCGGTCTTTTATTTCCTGGTGTGGACCTTTTATGCGTACCGCCTCAGCAAGTGGTCCACGGATCAGGACGCCAGCGGGGACGCGGCGCTGATCGATAAGATGCGGGCCTGGAGCGCGCCGGGGCTGGTTATTTTCACTTTCGTCACGACCTTCGCCTTCATCGACTGGATCATGTCGCTGGAGCCGCACTGGTACTCGACGGTTTATGGCGCGATGTTTCTGATCGGCCAGGTGCTTGAATCCTTCGCGTTCATGATTGCGCTGGTGATCGTGCTGTCGGCGGTCCCGCCGCTGCGCGAATACATGACCAAGCAGCACCTGCACGATCTGGGCAACATGATGTTCGCGTTCATGGTGCTGTGGGCCTACCTTTCGTTTTCGCAGTTCATCATCATCTGGAGCGGCAATCTGCCGGAGGAGATTCCCTGGTATCTGAACCGGCTGCGGGGCGGCTGGGGATGGGTGGCGCTCAGCCTGGTGGTTTTCCATTTCGCCGCGCCTTTTGTGCTGCTGCTGATGCGAGGGATCAAGCGCCATGGCGAGCGTCTGTTGAAGGTATGCCTGATGATGCTGGTGATCCGAATCGTGGACGTGTATTGGATTGTTGAGCCGGCGTTTTACGGGCAGAAGATTCAGATTCACTGGCTGGATTTCGTGACGCCGGCGGCGATTGGCGGGTTGTGGATCGCGGCATTCTTGTGGCAACTGCGGTCGCGTCCGCTGGTTCCGCTGCGCGATCCGAGACTGGAGGGCGCGCCGCGAGAAACGGTCGCATTCTGATATGTCGGCTCACGAGAACACACCCGCGGGAGTGATGGCCGGGCACGAGACGCGCGACGCCAGCGTGCGGATGATCGTCGGGGTGCTGGTGCTGCTGGCGATTGGGGCGGGTCTGGTTTGCGCGTTCGTTTACGGGGTGTTCGTTTATCTGGCGGACCATCCGCTGACCACCACGCCTCCTAATCCGCTAGTGGAGACGGCGCGCGAGCAGTTCCCGCCGCAGCCCCGTTTACAGGAGCACCCCGCCATCGAACTGCAACAGCTTCGGGAGGAAGAGGACCGGATCCTCAACACCTACGGCTGGACGGATAAGAACTCAGGCATCGTGCGCATCCCCATCGACCGCGCGATGGATCTGGCGATGCAAAGAGGCTTCGCCACCAAGGCAGGTACGAAATGAAGGTTTTCGCGGCGGCAGTTCTGGCGGCGGCGGTCCTGATGGCGCAAAGCGCATCCCAGACGGCGTACAAGCCGGCGGTGCTGCGCAATGTGGGCATCGATCAGAAAATGGGGGCGCAGGTTCCCCTGGACATTCCTTTTGCCGATGAAGACGGGCGCCCGACCAGCCTGCGGCGGTTTACCGGCAAGCCCATGGTTCTCGCTCTGGTGTACTACTCCTGCCCGTCGCTGTGCAACATGGTGCTGAACGGGGTGGTGCGCAGCGCCAAGGAACTCAGGATGACCGCGGGGGTGGAGTTCAACGTGGTGGCGGTGAGTTTCGACCCGCGGGAGACGCCGGAAATGGCGAAAGCGAAAAAGGCGTCCTACGTGCGGGAATACAATCGCTCCGGCGGCGAGAGGGGTTTTCACTTTTTGACCGGCGAGGAGGCCTCCAGCCGCATGCTGGCGGACGCGGTTGGTTTCCATTACGCCTACGATTCAGTCAGCAATCAGTACGCGCACGCCAGCGCGATCATGATCCTGACGCCGGAAGGCCGGGTGGCCCGCTATTTCTACGGCATCGATTATCCCCCGCGCGATCTGCGCTTCGGGATCGAGGAGGCTTCGGGCGGGAAGATCTCCTCGCCGGTGGATGCTGTGTTGCTGTACTGTTATCATTACGATCCCTCCAACGGGAAGTACGGCTTGGTGATTATGAATGCGCTGCGCATCGGCGGCGGACTGACGCTGGCGGTGCTGCTGGGCTTTGTGGCGATCATGCTGCGCCGGGATTTCCGCGCCGCGCATCCTTCCGCTCATCCGAGGACCAGTTAAATGTTTCCGGCTGCCGCTTCCACCGCCGCTCCGCAGGTTGACGCGCTGTACATCTATCTGGTGGTGCTTTCGGTGGTGATGACGACGCTGATCTTCATCGCCATCGGGTTTTTCGCCTACAAATACCGGCGGAGGAGCCCGGAGGACCCCATGCCGCGGGCCATTCACGGCTCGCTTCCGATGGAGGTCACCTGGAGCGTGATCCCGTTCCTGTTCATGCTGGTGATGTTCGCCTGGGGCACCAAACTGTATTTTGAAAACTATACACCGCCGCGCAACACGCTGGATATTTACGTGGTCGGCAAGCAGTGGATGTGGAAGGTGCAATATCCCGACGGCCAGCGCGAGATCAACGAGCTGCACGTGCCTACGGGCCGGCCGGTGAAGCTGACGCTGGCGAGCGAAGACGTGATCCACAGCTTTTATATTCCGGCGTTCCGCCTGAAGCACGACGTGGTTCCCGGCAGCTATCAGACGTTCTGGTTCCAGGCCACCGAGCCGGGCCGGTATCATCTGTTCTGCGCCGAATACTGCGGCACGAACCACTCGCGCATGATCGGATGGGTGGACGTGATGGACCCGGTTTCTTATCAGAACTGGCTGGCGGGCGGCGCGGCGGGGGTGAGCATGTCGCAACTGGGCGAAAAGCTATTCGAGAAGTACGGCTGCATCACCTGTCATGTGACCAATCGCAGCGGCCCGCCGCTGGACAACGTGTTCGGACATCCGGTGCAGCTCGCCGACGGGCGCACCGTGCTCGCCGACGAGCCATTCCTGCGCGAATCGATTCTGAATCCGAACGCGAAAGTGGTGAAGGGATATAAAGCCAACGTGATGCCGGTTTATCAGGGGCAGATCGATGAGGAGGGATTGCTGCAACTGATCGTATACATTAAGAGCCTGTCGCAGACCCATCCGCAGGCCAGACCCTAACGAGGTTCCCATGAGCACGACACTTCCGCGGCCCGAAACCACCGAGCGGCCCAACTACCTGAACGTCGATTACAGTTGGAAGTCCTGGCTGTTCACCACGGATCACAAACGGATCGCGCTGCTCTATCTTTTCTCGATCACGGCGTTCTTCCTGGTGGGCGCGGTCTTCGCCGGGCTGATGCGCTTGAATCTTCTGTTTCCGGACGGCCTGTTCGAGCACGACACTTACAACAAGTTTTTCACCATGCATGGCGTGATCATGGTGTTTTTTTTCCTGGTTCCGTCGATTCCGGCGACGCTCGGAAATTTTCTTCTGCCGATCATGATCGGCGCGCGTGATCTGGCGTTTCCGCGGATCAACCTGCTGAGCTGGTACATTTATATCGCTGGCGGCCTGTTCGCGGTGCTGGCCATCTTAAAGGGCGGAGTGGATACCGGCTGGACGTTTTACGCGCCGTTTAGCACGACTTATTCCAACACGCATGTGATCCTGGCGGCGATCGGCGTGTTCGTCTCCGGATTCTCCTCGATTCTCACCGGGCTGAATTTCATCGTGACGGTGCACAAGATGCGCGCGCCGGGTATGACCTGGTCCCGGCTTCCGCTGTTTGTGTGGGCACACTATGCCACCAGCCTGATCCAGGTGCTGGGCACGCCGGTGGTGGCGATCACCATCGTGCTGCTGATGCTGGAGCGCATTCTGCACGCCGGCATCTTCGACCCGAACCTGGGCGGCGATCCGGTGTTGTTCCAGCACCTGTTCTGGTTCTATTCCCACCCGGCGGTCTACATCATGATTCTTCCGGGGATGGGCGTGGTGAGCGAAATCATCGCCTGCTACTCGCGGAAGGGTATTTTCGGATACGGATTTGTGGCGTTTTCTAGCGTCGCCATCGCGGTGCTGGGATTCATGGTGTGGGGGCATCACCTGTTTGTCGCCGGCCAGTCGATGTATGCGAGCATGGTGTTCTCCTTCATCAGCTTCCTGGTGGCAGTTCCTTCGGCGATCAAAGTTTTTAACTGGACCGCGACGATGTACAAAGGCTCGATTACGTTTGATACGCCGATGCTCTACGCCCTCGGCTTCATCGGGCTGTTCACTATCGGCGGCCTGACCGGACTCTTCCTGGCGACGATGGCGATCGACGTCCATCTGACGGACACGTACTTCGTCATTGCGCACTTTCATTACGTGATGGTCGGAGGAATGGTGCTGGCGTTTCTGGGCGGGGTCCATTTCTGGTTCCCGAAGATGACCGGGCGGCTTTATCCGGAGATGTGGGCGCGGCTGGCGGCGGCGATTATCTTTGTCGGATTCAATCTGACGTTTTTCCCGCAGTTCATCCTGGGCTATTTGGGGATGCCGCGCCGTTATGCGACCTACGCGCAGGAGTTTCAGGTGCTGCACGTGCTTTCCACCGCGGGCGCCTCGATTTTGGGCGTCGGCTACCTGCTGCCGCTGATTTATCTGAGCTGGGCTTGGCGCAAAGGCGAGCGATCTTCGCAAAATCCGTGGCAGGCCAAGGGACTGGAATGGGAGCAGTCCCCCACGCCGCCGCCGACTTTCAATTTTGACGTGCCGCCGGTGGTGACCGAGCGGCCTTACAATTATTCCGAGGAGGTGGAAGTTGGCGGATACTGATCTGAGCGTCGCCTCACACGCCTCCACGGCGCTCAAGCACCACTTTGACGACAGCGAACAGCAGTTGGAGTCCTCCACGCTGGGAATGTGGGTTTTCCTGCTGACGGAAATCATGTTTTTCGGCGGCATGTTTGGCGCCTACACGGTGTACCGCAATCTGTATCCGGCGGCGTTCGCTTCCACCAGCCACTACATGAACGTCACGCTGGGCGCCACCAACACCGCGGTGCTGATCTTCTCCAGCTTGACGATGGCGCTGGCGGTGCGGTCGGCGCAGCTTGGCCAGAAACGGGCGCTGCTGTCGTTTCTGACGTTCACGCTGATTCTGGGGCTGGTGTTTTTGAGCATAAAGTACGTCGAATATCACGAAAAGTGGGTCGATCATCACATTCCCGGGCCCGGTTTCCATTACGCCGAGCCGCAGTATTTCCACCAGGCGCAGATCCTGTTCTTCCTCTACTTCGCCATGACCGGGCTGCACGCGCTGCACATGATCGTGAGAGCCGGCCTGCTCATCACGCTGATCGCCATGGCGGCGCGCAACCGCTTCAGCGCCGGATGGTACACGCCGGTGGAGATGATCGGCCTGTACTGGCACTTCGTCGATATTGTCTGGATCTTCCTGTTCCCTCTGCTTTACCTGATAGGACGAACAATGCGATGACCCATCAAGTCGTTCCGGTACGCACCTATGTCGCCGTTTTCGCCGCTCTGATCGCGCTGACCATCGCCACGGTTCTCATCTCGGGAATCGACCTGGGCGAATATAATTTCATCATCGCGCTGACCATTGCGGTCACCAAAGGCAGCCTGGTGGTGTGGTTTTTCATGCACGTCAACCAGTCCAGCTCCCTGACGCGGCTGTTCGTCGGGGCCGGATTTTTCTGGATGCTGATTCTTTTGATGTTCGTCCTCAGCGATTACCTGAGCCGCGGATGGCTGCCCGGGCCCCGCTGGTGGTAGTTCGGCTCCGGCTGCGTTCACTCGCCTAAAACTGGTGTCATGATAGAGGAATGATGCGGCGCGGCCGGACTATTCCCGTATTTGACCAAGGAGTAGGGAATAACCGAGCCGATTTCCCATTCAAAGATTGCGCAAGATGGACGATACTGCATTTGTGGGGACGGACTGCCCACAACGGTCATGAAAGTAAACGATAGCAATCTTGGCGGCCTGGTTCCGGCGCAAATCAACAGCGCTCAGGCGGCGCAGCAAACCGGTGAGACCGCCCGCGGGGGTGTGCAGGCCGCCGCGGCCGGCGCCAGCGACGACGTCCATCTTTCCGAATTGGTGCGCAGTTTGCGGTCGCTCGCGGCGGATTCGCCGGAGCGGCAGGCGCGTCTTGAGCAGATCGCGCGAGCTTACGCCAACGGCAGTTATCAGGTGGACGCCCAGGCGACAGCCGCGAAGATCATCGACGATGCGCAGCACTCTTAACATCGCGCGCCGTCACGTCGCCCATCTGCGCCAGGCATTGCTTTCTCCCTCTCCCGAGGAGATCGAACGCTGTCTGCCGGGTCTGGCCGAGGCTGCGGTTTGTCTCGGCCAGATCGAAGGTGCGCTGCGGGTGGAAGCCGCGGATCCGATGCTGGCCGGCGAACTGCAAGCCTTGAAGCGGGATCTGGAGATGATCGGGCGGATGATCCGGCACAGCGCGGCGTTCTATCGCGGATGGGCCAGCCTGCTGGGTGCGGCGGCGGGCGGATACACCTCTGACGGACAGCCGGCCGGAATCCGGATTGCGGGCGCCGTCGCGGTGCGGGGATAAGCGATGGGGACCATCAACACGGCGCTTTATAACGCGTCGAATGCGCTGGGCGTGCTGGGGCAGGCCTTCAACGTCGTCGAGAACAACATCAGCAACGCGAACACGGCGGAATATGCGGACCAGACGGCTTCGTTCGAGCCGATGCCGTTCGATCCCGGCGGGCAGCTTCCGGGCGGCGTGGAAGCGGGGCCGCTGATCAGCTCGCGGAACGAGTATCTGGAGCAGGCGGTCCGTTCGCAGCAGACGGCGTTGGGGTTCGCCAGCCAGCGCGCCGGCGACCTGGGACAGGTGCAGTCCAACTTCAGCCTGACTTCGACCAATGGCATCGATGCCGCGCTGAACAATTTTTTCAACAGCTTTTCGCAGTTGAGCGTGAATCCGAACGACACCGAGAGCCGGCAGGCGGTTCTGAACGCGGCGGATTCGGTCGCGCAAAGTTTTCAAAGCGCGGCGGGCGCGATCCAGCAGGTTTCGACCAACGTGGTGAGCCAGACCAATGGCGTGGTCTCGCAGATCAACGAGCTGGCTTCGAAGATTGCGGATCTGAACCGGGCATATGGGGCCAATCCGGGGGCGGCGGACGATCCGTCGCTGGACGCGCAACTGCACGCGGATCTGTTGCAGCTTGCGGGGCTGGCGAATTACTCGCTGATCAAAAACGATCAGGGCGGGTACAACGTATTCCTCGGCGGGCAGACCGCGCTGGTGATCGGCGGCACGGCGAACGCCATCTCGGCGGACAACAGCTCGAATCAGACCGTGATTTTCGACGCCAACGGCGGCGATATCACCGCGCAGATCACCGGCGGACAACTGGGCGCGCTGATCGGCGAGCAGAACACGACGCTGCCCGGTTATCTGGACAGTTTGAACACGCTGGCGCAGGGTTTCGCCGACGCGGTGAACGGGCAGCTTGCGCAAGGCCTGGATCAGAACGGCAACACGCCAGCGACGCCGCTGTTCAGCTACGATGCGGCCGGCGGAGCGGCAGCGACCTTGAGCGTCAACGCCCTGACGCCGGACCAGATCGCGGCGGCTTCGGCGGGGGCGCCCGGCGGGAACGGCAATGCGGTGGCGATGGCGCAGTTGGCCGATACGCCGGAGATCAGCGGCGCGACGTTCACCCAATTTTTCGGGAACCTCGGCGCGACGATCGGAGCCGACGTGGCGGGGGCGCAATCGGATCAGCAGCAGGCGCAGGCGCAGTTGACGCAGGCGCAAAGCGAAGTGTCCAATGCCAGCGGCGTCGATCTGAACGCCGAAGCGGCCAGGCTGCTGCAATACCAGCAGAGCTATGATGCGGTCGGCAAGCTGGTCAGCGTGCTGGACGGCCTGACGCAGACGCTGATGAACATGGTGGAAGGCACGGCATGATCATTTCCGCTCTCACCCCCTCGCGGCAGCAGTTCGTGCGAGACGTGAACAATGTGATCCAGCAGATCAATACCGATGTGCTGAATATTTCGAGCGGGGTCGATATCCGCAATCTGTCCGATCAGCCTGATGAAGTCTCGCCGCTGCTGGAGGCGCGCGCGCAGCTTTCGGCGGCGCAGCAGGCGGCGACCAATCTGGGGAGCTACACGACCGAAGTCAAGACCGCCGATCAGAGCATCAGCAGCGCGATTCAGCTATTCGATCAGGTGCAGACGCTGGCGGCCGAGGGGGCCACCGGAACGCAAACGGCTTCGACGCGGGCGCAGCTCGCCGCGCAGCTTCAATCGATCGAGCAGCAGATGGTCGGCCTGGCGAATACGCAGGTGAACGGCCGCTACATTTTCGCCGGCGACGCCGATCAGACGCAGCCCTACACCTTCGACCCCACCCAGCCTGATCCGGTGAGTGCGTATCAGGGCTCGAGCTCGACGCGGGTGGCCCTGGCGGCCGACGGCACCACGTTTCCGGTGGCGCTGACGGCGCAGCAGATCTTCGATTCGGCGGATTCATCGACGAACATGTTCACGGCGATCAATACTCTGGTTGCCGCGCTGAACAATAACGACCAGGCGGGCGTGGCGGCGGCGGCCAATGGTCTGCCGGCGGTTGCGTCTTACCTCAACGATCAGCTCGCCTTTTACGGAAACGCCGAGAATCACCTCAGCGACGCTTCCGATGCCGCGCAGACGCGGGTCACGCAGTTGCAGGCGCAGATCAGCGGTCTGGAAGACACCAATATGACCGCGGCGATCACCGATATGACGCAGGCGCAGATCCAGGAGCAGGCCGCGCTCGGCTCGGAAGCGCAGATCCCGCGGCAGACGCTGTTCGACTATCTCGCCTGAGCCCCCCGCGCGGTTCCCCGCACTTCGGCGCTGAAGCGCCCGGAAGCCGCGGCGCAAACACGCAACCGCGGAGCCCGAAATTGCGTCCAAGCTGTTGACCGTTCTGACGCGCAACGAGTGCATTTGCATATGAGGCGTAGCGCTCTTGTTTTGATGTTAGCGGCCAGCGCTTTCGCCCAGCAGGCGATCGATACGGCCAGGAGCACGATCGCGGTTCATGTCGGCAAGGCCGGACTCCTTTCCCCGGCCGGGCACGAACACTGGGTCATCGCGCCGATCTCCTCCGGAACGATTCGCGAAGCGCCGCCCTCGGTCGAGTTCACCATCGACACGGCGGCGATGCGCGTGAAGCCCGATCCCAGGATCGATGCTAAAACACAGGCGCAGATCCAAAAGGACATGGAGGAGATGACGCTGGAAACGGCAAAATATCCGCGCATCGAGTTTCATTCGACGCGCATCGATCCGGCGGGCGAAGGCGAATGGAGGGTCGCCGGCGAGTTGACCCTGCACGGGGTTACCAGGCCCGTGACGATCAGCGTCAAGCGCAGTGGAGGCGCTTACGCGGCGCACACGGTGCTGAAGCAGACCGATTTCGGGATCAAGCCGATTCGTGTGGGCGGAGGCATGATCCGGGTGAAAAACGAAGTCGAGATCGAGTTTGAAATCTACACGCGGCCGTCGTAGCCATGCGGATTTGCCTGCCCGCTTTGCTGATCTGCTCCGCCTTGGCCAACGAGCTGACCTCGCCTCCGGAGGATCTTTACCGGGGATGGTTGCGCATGTACGATCTGGACTTCGCCGCGGCGCATGCGAGCTTTGCCCGTTGGAAGCAGGCGCATCCCAGGGACGCGCTCGGGCCGGCGTCGGATGCGGCGGCGTACCTGTTTTCCGAACTGGCGCGTTTAGGCGCGCTCGAAGCGGAGCTGTTCACCGATGATGCGCGATTCGAAAATCGCGGCAAACTGCATCCCGACCCGGAGGTCAGAAGATCGTTCGAACGCGAAATCCAAGACGCGGACAGCCTCGCCGATCAAAGCCTGAAGTCTTCGCCTGGCGACGGCATCGCGCTTTTTGCCAAGACGCTGACGCTGGGGCTGCGCGCCGATTTCGCGGCGTTGATCGACAAACAGGATCTGGCCGCACTGAAGTACACCAGGCAGGGGCGAATGTACGCGGATAAACTTCTGTCGATCGAGCCGAACGCCTACGACGCCTATTTGGGCGCGGGTATCGAGAATTATCTGGTGAGCCTGAAGTCGGCGCCGGTGCGCTGGATCCTGCGCATCACCGGGTCGGCCGCGGACCGGCAAAGAGGGATTGAGCAGTTAAGGCTCACGGCGCAGCGTGGAAAATATCTGGAGCCGTTCGCCAAACTTCTGCTGGCGGTGGCGGCGCTGCGCGAGAAGAATCCGGGCTGGGCGCGGCAACTGCTGGAGGAGTTGCACCGCCGGTTTCCGGAGAATCCGCTGTATGTGCGGGAGCTAAACCGCCTGAAGGCGAACTGAGCGGGCCCGCGGCTACTTCTTTTCGACCATCCGCCGAAGGCGGTCGATTTCCCGGCGGAGCCGCCCTTCGCGCATCGCCAGCGAGAGGACGTACGCCAGCACGATGAGCCACGCGGCCAGGAAGCCGTAAAACATGTACTCCAAATTGCGACTTTCCATTCCGGTCTCCTACCAGGAATGCGCCATGCGCCGCAGCGAATCGATTTCGCGCGCGAACTCTTCCTGCCGCATCCGGACCATCACCATCACCACCGCCAGGCAAACGAACGCCAACATGTTCCAGTAGATTTCGTTTTCCATGCCGGGCGCCATACCGCCGCCGTTGCGAATGGTGAGCACGGGGCCGGGATGCAGCGTGCGCCACCACACGTTGGCCTTGTAGACGATCACCACCTCCGCGAATCCGAAGATGGAAAGCACCGCGGAAAGGCGCGCCCGCTGCGTCGGCTCCTCGACGGCGCGGCGCAGCATCAGATATCCGGCATAGGTAAGCCAGCAGATCAGCATGGTGGTGAGCCGCGCCTCCCAAGCCCACCACACGCCCCAGATGATCCGCGCCCAGATGCTGCCGGTGACCAGTACGATGCCGGCGAAGACCAGGCCCACCTCGATCAGTGCCGCCGAAACGGCGTCGTACTTAAATTTTCCGGTGGCCAGATAGAGGACGCTTGCCAGCATGGCTACGGTAAAGAACGTGAAGGCGGTTCCCGCGCTCGGCACGTGGATGTAGATAATGCGGTAGATCGCGCCTTGATTCGCCTCGTCGGGCAGCAGGTCGAAAATCCGGTAAAAATCCCAGGCCAGCAACGCGGCGCAGATCGCGCCCAAGGCCAGCAGTATCTTGCTACGCATGGTTCACCCCACTAACACCGTATCGATCATAACCAAAGACAACAAGGTGAAGATAAAATCGAATCCGGCCAGAAGCTTCAAACCGAAGACGTTTTCGGCGTTGATCGGCGTGCCGGCCAGCAGATCGGTGGTCAGCTTCATCGCCGCCATCAGCGCCGGAATCATCAACGGGTAGACGAGAGTCGGCAGCATCAGCTCCCGCATCCGCAGATTGACGGTGAGGGCGCTGAAAAAAGTTCCGATCACCGTCAGCGCCCAGGTGCCAAGCAGCGTCACCAGCGCCAGCTCGCCGAACAGGCCCGCCCAATGCACGTCATAAAAAAGTCCGAACACCGGAATGGACACGACTTCCACGGCGGCGAGCAGCGCGAAATTGGCGAACGCTTTGCCCAGGAACAGCGCCGCCGCCGGGATGGGCGCCGCGAGCAAGCCATCCAGACAATCGTTCTGCGTTTCGCGCGCGAAGCTCCGATTCAGCACCAGCGCTCCGGCGAAGGAAAAGACCAGCCACAGCAGACCGCCGGAAAACTCCTGAAATTGATCCGAAGACGGATCGAAAGCGAAGCTGAACAGCACCAGAATCACCAGGGAAAACGCGATGGAGGCATTCAGAGCTTCCTTGGTCCGCATCTCGGACCGCAGGTCCTTGGCGGTTATGGTCCAGATCTTGGCGAGAAGCGAGGTTCGCGTGCCGGCGCGCGGCTCAACGCCGAGCGCGGTCTCCTGCTCCGCCGTTCGGAGTTCCGGACTCATGCCTCGTAGGTCCTGTAGAGCCAGCCGGTGTCGTCCACCATCTGCTGCGTGCGTTCGCCCGCGTAGGCGATCTCGCCGCGGCGGATCAGCGCCACGTGGGTGGCGATCACCAGGGCTTCCTTCAATTGATGGGTGGACAGGACGATGGTCTTGCCGGCGGCGTGCGCGCCGGAAAGCAGATTTTGCAGCACCTCGATGGCGCGGTCGTCGAGCGCGGTGAACGGTTCGTCCAGCAGCAGGATCTCCGGATCGTGGAGGAAGGCCCGGGCGATCGCCAGCCGCTGCCTCATGCCGCGCGAAAATTCACGCACCAGGCCGTCGCGGACGCGCTCCAATCCGGTGCGCTCAAGCCACTCGAGCGCCGATTTCGGCGGATCGGGGAGGTCATAGAGGCGCGCGAAGACCATCAGATTTTCAGCCGCGGAAAGATCGTCGTATAAAGAAATGCCGTGTCCCAGCACGCCGATGCGCCGCCGCGCCCGCTCCTGCCGCACCTCGCAGCCGAGGATCCGCACGCGTCCTTGGCTGGGCTTCGACAGTCCCGCGAGGATGCGCAGCAGCGTGGTTTTCCCCGCGCCATTGCGGCCCAGCAGCGCCAGGCTTGAGCCCGGCTCGACGCGCAGATCCACTTTTTTGAGCGCCGGATAGTCGCCGTAGTATTTCCACAGGCCTTCGATCGAAACGGCGCTCAAGCGGCTCCTTTGCGGTACAGCATGACGCCGCCGAGCATCAAAATCCCCAGCGTGAGCCCAAGCACCCAGGGCAGCTTCGAGTAGACGCGCGCGGGCGCCTGCGCAATCTGCGGCTGTCCGGTATCGTCCTCCGCCGACGACTGCGAGTTGTTGCGCAGCGATCCCGTGCCTTCGATTTTCACGCTGAAACTGGCGGCGCGCAGCCGGTAGGTATGCGCCTGGGTTTGTGGCTCCTGCCCCAGATCGTCGATGCCCTCGCCGGTGAGCGTCACCGAAGGCGGGGTGACCAGGTAGGTGTTCTCGCCGGAAAGATTTCTTCCGCGGAACGTGTCGCCCGGAGGAAGCGAGTAGGCGATATCGAAGCGGGTCTCGCCCGGCTTCACCGGATAGTCGATTTTATAGACGTTCGGTTCCTTGGTCTTCTCCGCTTCGCGCGGCACCGGCATGCCGCCGGAGGTGTTCACCACCACCTGGATTTTTCCGTTCACGTCCTTGGGCACATAGAACTCGGCCGAGCCCTTGACCGGATCGTTGTAGGTTTGCTGCCACGGATTGCTGAACAGAAAAGTTTCGCTCACCTGAATGCCGGACTCGCCCGGCTCCAGCACGATCATGTGCTGCGAGTTCCGGATCGCTTCCGGATCTTTCGTCGAATTGTAGACTTTCACATTGAGCCCGCTGGTGGGCGATCCCGGCGGGATCATCTGGTTATAGACGACACCCTGATAGATCGATTGCAGCAGCACCGGGCCGGGCGGATAGGGTTTGTCGATTCTGAATTTTCCATCCGGGTCCGATTTGGTGGAGGCGATGGTCTGCATGCCGTTTTGCCCCGGCTGCACCAGTGTGATGAGAACCGATCCCTGCGGCTTGCCGGTGGTGCCGTTGAGGATGGTCCCGTCGACCCCGGCGAAGCAGCACAGCGAAACCAGGAATCCGGCCGGGAGCTTCATGCCATCGCCTTTCCACACTCGCCGCAGAATTTCATGGCGTGGTCGAAGTGCGCGCCGCAGTGCGGGCAGTCAATTGCCGCGGCGCGCTTCGGCTGCGTCCTGGCCGGTGTGGGCGCGGGCACAGGCTCGGCCGCGCCGATCTTTTCCATTTCCGCCAGCACCGCCGCCAGTTCCTTTTGCAAGGTGAGCTTGGTTTGCTGATAATCGGCGTCGCTCAATTTTCCGAGCCGGTATTCGAACTGCAAATCCTTCAAATTTTCATAGATCGTCGCCTTGCGTTCCTCCAGGTGCCGCGTGGGCGAGACGGGTTCCGGCGGCGGTACATCCTTGGCGCGCACAAAGAGCGTAAATATCGTCGTTGCGGCGACGACCAGGACGACCACGAAAAGCAAAGACATTTAATCCAACTTGTCCAGATCCTCGTCCAGTTTGGCGATGACCGCGGGATCGATTTCCGGGGCGGCGGCAGGCGCGGGCTTATGAAGATAGCGGCGGATGGCCAGCAACACGGCTCCAAGCCCGATGGCGCCGGCGATCGCGATGCCGCCGACGCCCATGATACCCGGCGGCTGGACGAGGATATCCTTTCCCTGCTCGGAGGCGAACTGCGCAAGAATCTGATCGTCGCTTTTTCCGGCCTGTTGCAGGTTATAGATTTCGATCTTATTTTTCCGGCAAACCTGGCAGGGATAAGGATCCATGCGGCAGGCCATGTTCATTTTGCAGCCGCAGGGGCAGTTTAATTTTTCGGCGACGCGATTGACCGCGGGCGATTCCAGCTCGGTCGCCGTCTGCGCGGCGGCGGCCGCGGCGAATAGCAGGGCGATCGCGCTACTTTTCCACGTGCTCATGTTTCCCCGCGATTCCCACTACCTGCGTCCTCGGCCACACCATGCGCGTTTTGGCCGGCGTCAGGCAGATCAGCGTGCCGATCAGCACCACCCAGTATCCGATCCAGATCCAACTGACCAGCGGAAACACATAGGCCTGCAAAACAGCCCGCTGATTGTCCGCTGACATTCCCGCAAAGTTCAGATACAGATCTTCGTTGAGGCGGCGGCGGATGGCCACTTCCGAAGTCGGCTGCTTGGAGGCGATATAGACGCGATGCTCCGGCGATAAGACGCCGAGGTCTTCGCCGTTTTTCGAGACATCGATCGGCAGCGCCTCGGAGATATAATTTTCGTTCTGCTCGTTGACCACCGGATGAGTGCGCAGTTGATAGGAGCCCAGGGTTACCACGGTTCCGGGCGTCACCTCGACCGTGGTGTCCTTGTCGAAGGCTTTTCCCGTGAATCCGATAAACATCAGGACCACGCCCATGTGCACCAGGTATCCGCCGTAGCGGGGCGTGTTGCGATGGGTCAGCTCCACCATCGAAACCAGCAGATTCGCGCCGGTTTTCCCCTGGATCGCGCGGGCGCCCTTGTAAAACTCGATCAGAATCGTCACCGCCACGAACGTGCACAGCGCAAAGGAGATGAGCGCGTAAAAATTGCGCACCCCGAAACCGGCCAGCCCGGCCGCCACGGCGGCGCCGGCGGCCATAGGCCACAGGAAGGCGCGCCGCAAGCTTTCAAGCGAGCTCTTTCGCCAGGCGATCAACGGTCCGACGCCGGTCAGCAGCATCAGAAACATCGCGATGGGCACCTGCACGCGGTTGAAGAATGGCGCGTCGACGCTGATTTTTTCCCCCGTCACTGCTTCGGAGATTAACGGGAACAGGGTGCCCCACAGCACCGCGAAACAGCTCGCCAAAAGGATCAGGTTGTTGAACAGGAAGCTCGATTCGCGCGAAAGAACGCTTTCAAGCTGAGCCTCGCTTTTGAGGTAATCGAGCCGGTTGAGGATGAGATAAATGGTCAGCGCGATGCCCATCGCCAGGAAGGCGACGAAATAGGTTCCGATCGACGACTGCGCAAAGGCGTGAACCGAATTCACCACTCCGCTGCGCGTCAAAAACGTCCCGAAGATGCAGAGAAAAAACGTCGTGGAAACCAGCACGACGTTCCACACCTTCATCATTCCCTTCTTTTCCTGCATCATTACGGAGTGCAGAAACGCGGTCGCTGTGATCCAGGGCAAAAGCGAGGCGTTCTCCACCGGATCCCAGCCCCAATATCCTCCCCATCCGAGCACCGCGTAGGCCCATCCGGCGCCGAGCAGAATTCCCGTAGTCTGGAACATCCAGGTGACCAAAGTCCAGCGCCGCGTCGTCTTGATCCACGCTTCGCCGGGCTGCCTGGTGATCAGCGAGGCGATCGCGAACGCGAACGGCACCACGAATCCGACGTAGCCCAGATACAGCATCGGCGGATGGATCACCATGGTCCAGTATTGAAGCAGGGGATTCAGGCCGTTGCCGTCGCGCAGATCCACGATGAGGTGGCCTTCCTGCCAGACGTTGAAAGGCTTGGCCACGAACGCAATCAGGATCAGAAAGAACGTCTGCGTGGTCATCAGGATCGCCGTCACGTACGGCATCATGTCGCGAAACCTGCGGCGATTCTTGAAAACGACCACGCTGGAATATGATGCGAGCAGCCAGCTCCAGAACAGCAGCGATCCTTCCTGCCCGCCCCACCACGAGGCGAACTTATAGATCGCCGGCATGGAGCGGTTGGAGTGCTCCCACACGTAGGACATGCGGTAATCGCCGTTGATCAGCGAATAGATCAGGATGCCGGCCGCGGTGGTCAGCAGGGCCCAAATGCAATAGACGGCGCGCTCGGCGCTCACCACCAGCAGGGGGCGCCTGGCCCACTTGCCCGCCAGCGACGCGGCCACCGAGTAGATCGCGAAACAAAAGGCGAGAAGAATTGCGAGCGCGCCGATATTTTCCATGGATTGATTCCCAGGCCTCTAAAATTCCCTTAAGAAACCGGTTTCGCCACCGCGGGCTTGGCTTCGTACTTGGAAGCGCACTTGGCTTGAATTTTGGTGGCGCGAAAAACGCCGTCCGGGCCGAGCTTGCCGTCAGCCAGCGCCTGGGCTCCGTCCTTGAACGTGTCCGGCAGAGGGTCGATGCCGCTGTAGACAACCGGCAGTTTCAGATTATCCTGCGAGAGCGTGAAGCGAACCTCCCGTCCTTCGCGCACAATCGAATGGGGCGCCACGTCGCCGCCTACGCGGATTCGCTTCTCCAGACCCTCCTTGCCCATCTGATTCACTTCCGCGATGGTCTTGTAATAGGTCTTGGTTTCGCTGATTCCGCCGGCCGCCAACCACGCTAACGTGCCGACGATTGCGGTGATAAGCAGTCCGAATTTCAAGTAGTTGTTCATGGGCCTTTTTTCATCTTCAGTATACCGCCTGGCGCCGGGCGCTTCGACCCGAAGCCGGCGTCAGATGTGACACAAGCCGCAAGATCCGTCCAAATCTCCTGGCGTTTCACAGGTCAGCACATAGAAGACTCCTCCGGCCGACCAATGCGCTCCAGGCGCCGATCCTTTGGACACCGAAATGGTGGCGCGCCGCCCGTGGCTCTGATAAGCGAGCTCGACCCCGTTTCTCAGAAGCCGCACGCTTTCGATCCGCGCCGGACCCGAATGCGCCAGGGGCAGATCGATTCCGGCGCGCTGCCGCACCCAGGCGCGGACCGCTGCCGCATCGCCGGACCGAAACTCCGGACGCGGCAGATTCCAGGCCACGCCCGCCAACAACACCGCCGCCGCGGCTGCCCATACCAGCTTCCGCGCGCGAGGCGGGCTTTGGGACGGGCGCGCCTGATGGACCCGCTCCCACAGCTCCTCCGGCGCGCGGACGCCGCCCAAGGCGTCTTGGAAAATATCGCCAGCGTGCATCATCCTCTCCCGCGCAGGTGCGACAGCGCCCGTTCGAGCTTCTTGTGCGCGCGATTCAGCCGCGAGGCCACGGTTCCGGGCGAACAGCCCAGGATCTCGGCGATCTGTTCGTACTCCAGTCCTTCCGTATAGCGCAGCACCACAACCATCCTTTGCTCCGGCGGCAGTTGAGCCACCCGTTTGCGCACTTCCTCGCGCATCTGGCCACGCGCCAGCTCATCCAGCACGGAGGCCTGGGGTTCGCGAAGGCGGTCCAGCAGCTCGTGCACGAGGGCGAGCCAGCGCTTTCCGCCCCGCCGGTAATCGAAGCAGCGGTTCACCACCAGCCGGTAAAGCCAGGTGTCGAAAATCGCCTCGCCGCGGAACTCGCCGATGCCCGATAGAAGTTTCAAGAAGGTTTCCTGGGCGATATCCAGCGCCGCCGCCGGATCGCCTGTATAGCGCAGCGCGATCGAATACACGCGGTCCTGATAGGCTTCAAACAGCGCCCGGAAGGCCTCGCGGTCGCCGCGCTGGCAGGCCGCGATCGTGTCCCGGTCATGGGAGGCGAGCACCATTGTCCGATTCCCAATTTAGACGAATGAGCCCCTGGTTTTCTTCCCTCCCGCCGGCGGAATTTACAGCGCCGCTGAAACGGTTATAATGGAAACGTGGCCCGCGGCTGGGAAAGTAAATCAGTCGAGGATCAGATTGAGGTTGCGTCTTCGCGCGTCCGCGCCGCCCGCGCAGCGGCAGCCCGCCAGCAGCCGACGCCACAGCAGATCGAGATCGAGCGCAAGCGCGATAGCCTTCTTCTGCAACGCCGGAGAGTCCTGCGCGAGCTGGAAGCCTGCACCAGCGAGCGGTACCGCAAAATCCTGGAGTCCGGCCTGGCGTATCTGGAATCGCAGCTCGAGTTGCTCGGCGGGCGCGAAACGAACTGATTTCCGGTCTGGTCCGGAGCGTCGAACGCCTCTGGCTCAGCGGTCCGTACGGGCGGCCCGCTGGGGATTCGATTAATCCTCGAGCGCCGGTTCGAAGCGGTCCTCGCCGCGCGGGCGCAGCTCGCGATTGCGCATCAGGATCCGCGCGCAGGTATTCCAGCGCAGGATGGCGTCGTCGTTGCCCGGCGGCCGGAGCGATTCGGCGCGCTCGTAGTGCTCCATGGCCTCGCGCAGCGACTCGTAGGCGGCGAAGCCGGCGCCCGGAGCGCCGTGGCGCAGCAGCGAATCCGCCCAGCGTTCGGCGATGATGCCGGCGTAGTAAGCACGCTCGTAATCGCCTTCCAAATCGGGGAGAATTTCACGGGCGGCCTGCGCCGCGATGCCCTGCCCGAACTGATCGGTCAGGCTGAGCAGCAGCATAATCAGCGCGGGCTGGTGCTTCGGATCGATGCGCAGAATATCGCGGCAAATACTTTCGGCCTGCCAGGGCTCGTTCAGCAGCCGGTATCTCTCCGCTTTCGAAAGCGCCTCTGGAACGGCCTCCGGCGAAATCGGTTTGAGCTCGAACATAACACGAGCATACGTTATGGGACGAACGAGGCGGAACGGCTTTTGCGGCGGAAACCGGCGGACCGCCGCCCAACGCCGCGCAGGTGGCCTGGGATCGGCCTCGCATTAAGGCAATCCCGCGCCGGGAACGTCCACGCGGGCGCGTTCGATACGGCCGGAGCGCAGGGGCACGGTCCGCTGCGGGCGGTGATCGCGGGCGGTGCAGAGATAGAGATCGCGGCGGTCGTCTCCGCCGAGCATGCAAGCATAGGCGCTCCGTTCCTGGAGCGGGATTTGGTGCGTGATCTTTCCGCCTTCCATCACGCGGACCACCTTTTTGTTTCCGGCGCAGGCCACCCAGACGGCGCCTTCTTCGTCCAGGCAGATGCCGTCCGGAAACAGGCCGGGAAGTTCGGCGAAGACGCGGCGGTTGGAGAGGATTCCCTGATCGAGGGCGAAAGCGGTCAGCCGCGCCGCAAAGGTTTCGGCGACGATCAACATTTTGCCGCCGGGCGCGATCACCGCGCCGTTGGGGAACCAAAGATCAGCGGCGGCGATGGAGGCGGCGCCATTTTCGATCTTCGCCAGCGCGGTGGGCTTCGGCGTCTCGCCGCCGTCCAGATCGAAGCCGAAGTTCCCGACATAAGCGCGGCCGTCGCGGTCGACCACCATGTCGTTCAAGTACCCGGCAGCGAGGCGGCTTAGATCGGCGTAAACCGAGAGGTCCTGGCGGAGAACGCGGCGCTCGCGCATGGAAACGATCAGCAGCGATCCGTCCGGCAGCCAGCCGAGCCCGGAGGGGTGGCCGGGAACTTCGGCCAGCAATCGAGCCTTGCCCGTTTGATCCAGGACCCAGACCCTGGAGTCGTGCTGATCGGAAAAATACAGCTCGCCGTGGCGCCAGCGCGGGCACTCGGGGAAGACGAGATTATCGAGAATCGTTTCCGGAATCACGCGATCCGAAGCATAGCATTTTACGGCTAAATGGCGTCAACGGGTTGGATGAACTCCTGTAGACTGGGAAGTAAAATGCCGGAATTTCTGGCTCCCGCGCTCAAGAAATTGACTCCGACGGCTATTGTGGACATTTTCGCCGTCGCCGCGCTGATCTATCAGTTCATTGTGATGGTGCGCGGGCGCCGGGCGGCGCACATCATCACCGGATTATGGATTCTGGGGCTGCTTTACGTCATCGCGGTTTGGGCGCGCCTGGAACTGCTGCGAACCGTGCTGGCGGCGCTGGCGCCCTACACGGCGATCGCGCTGATTGTCATGTTTCAGTCCGAGCTCCGGCGCATGCTGGCGCGCATCGGGCGCAGCCGCTGGCTGGGTTTGGGCGGGCAGCTCGAGCGGCGCGAGGTGGCCGACGAGATTATTCTGGCCTTGCAGCAACTGGTGGAGATGAAGGCCGGGGCGCTGGTGGTGATCGAACGCGACATCGGCCTCCGCACGTTTACCGAAAGCGGCGTGGCGCTCGATGCCGCCGTCTCGCGCGACCTGCTGTGCGCGATCTTCCATCAGGGCGGAGCGCTGCACGACGGCGCGGTGATTATTCAAGGCGACCGGGTGGCCGCCGCGGCGTGCTTCCTCCCGCTGACCACCAATCCGCAGTTGCAGCGGCGCCTGGGAACGCGCCATCGCGCGGCGATCGGCATCACCGAAGAAACCGACGCGCTGGCTCTGGTGGTTTCCGAGGAAACGCAGCGGATTTCGATCGCCTCGCGCGGCGAGCTGGAATCCGACGTCAGCCTGGACCGGGTGCGCGAGCGCCTCACCGCGCGTACGCCCGGCCTCCGCAAAGCCGACGTGATTGAAGAACGCAAGTGGGGGCAGGTGGAACCGTGACGCTCCGCCCGATTACCCGCGCGCTTTCGCGCAATTTTGGATGGAAACTGGGGTCGCTGCTGATCGCGGTGCTGCTGTGGTTCGCCTACGTGGGGGAACCCGAGGCGGTCACCATGCGCACGGCGCCGATTCTGTACCGCAATCTTTCAAAGGATCTGTTGATCGGCTCGGATGCGGCGGATTCAGTCCGCCTGGCCTTGCGCGGGCCGGCCAGCCGCCTCGGCTCGGCGGCGCTCAGTGAAGTGGCCGTCGATCTCGATTTAAGCTCGATCCACAGCCCGGGCGAGCGTACGTTTACGCTTTCCGATGGCGATCTCCGCCTGCCCGACGGCATCACGTTTCTGCGGGCGATTCCCTCCCAGCTTCATCTTCAATTCGCGCGGCGCAAGAGCAAGGAAGTGCCGGTGGAGGTGCGGTTCAGCTCGCCTCCGCCGGCCGGTTACAGGATCGTCCGCCAGGAAGTCCGGCCCGGGAAGTTGCGGATCGCCGGGCCGGAGGCGCGCGTCGACGCGATCACCGCCGCCCAGACCGACGCCATCGATCTGAGCGCGGCCGCCGGGGCTGGGGAATATCGCGTCAACACGTTTCTGCCCGATCCGCAGGTGTGGTTCGAATCGCCGCCCTCGGTCACCGTAAAATTGACATTGGACAAGAAATGACCGTGGAGCCTGCAAGAATTCAAGCCGCATGAGACAACTGTTCGGAACCGACGGAGTGCGCGGCGTCGCCGGGCAGTATCCGCTCGACGAAAAGACCACTTTTGCCGTGGGCCTGGCGCTGGGCCGCTGGGTGGCCAGCCATCACCGCAGCCCGGAGGTGGTGATCGGCATGGATACACGCGAATCCGGACCCTGGATCGCGCGGCATGTGGCGGGCGGCCTGGCTCGGGAAGGCGTGCGCCCGCGGTTCGCCGGTTTGATCACCACGCCGGGCATCGCTCACGCCGCGCGCACCGGATCGTTCGCCGCGGGGGTGATGATCTCCGCCTCCCACAACCCGTATCAGGACAACGGCATCAAGATCATCGATCACTCCGGTTACAAGCTGCCCGATGAGCAGGAGCGCGAGCTGGAAGCGGACATTCTCGCCTTTAGCGGCGAACCCGCGCCAGTGCCGCTTACCGTCGATGAGGGGCTGGATCGCGAGTACGTGGATCATCTGGCCTCGACGCTCCCCGGCGGGCTGGAGGGAATGCGGATCGCCATCGACGCGGCCAACGGGGCGGCGTCGCACCTGGCCGCCGGACTCTTTACGCGGCTGGGGGCGGACGCCGACTGTATTCACTGCTCGCCGAACGGGCGGAACATCAATCTGAACTGCGGATCGCTGCATTTGGAGGCCTTGCGCGCGCGCGTTCTCGAAACCGGCGCCGATCTTGGCGTCGCATTTGACGGTGACGCCGACCGGGCGCTGTTCATTTCTCGTTCCGGAAAGATTGTCGACGGCGACGCGGTGATGCTGGTCAACGCCCGTCCGCTGCGCGCGCGGGGCAAACTTGCCGAAGTGGTCGCGACGGTGATGTCGAATCTGGGGCTGGAGCGGGCGCTGAAGCGCGACGGCATCGGACTGGTGCGCACTCCGGTGGGCGATAAATACGTTCTGGAGGAGATGATCCGCCGCGGCGCTCCGCTGGGCGGCGAGCAAAGCGGCCACATTATCTTTCGCGAGTACGCCACCACCGGCGACGGGTTGCTGACCGCGCTCCGCGTGCTTGAAGTGATGCGCGATTCGGGTCAGGATCTGGACGCGCTCACCGCGGATCTGGAGATTTATCCCCAGCGTCTGGTAAATGTCCGGGTCAAGCACAAGCGCGCGCTGGCGGATCTCGCTGCGGTGAATCGGGAGATTCGCCGCGCGGAATCCGAATTTGGCGAGGCGGGCCGCGTGCTGGTGCGTTTTTCCGGTACCGAACCGCTGGCGCGAGTCATGGTCGAAGGACCCGAATTGAGCCGCGTCGAACACTTCGCCAACAGCATCGCCGAGGCGATCCGCGGCGAGTTGGGTTGATCGTCAGCCGCGGGCGACGCTCTTTCCGTTGAGCACGGTCCCGGCTGGAAAAAGCTTCACGCGGCCGTTTCGCCGGTTGCCGAAGTTGTCCTCAAACTCGAAATTTCCTTCTCTCAATTCAAGAATCGCGATGTTGGCACCCGCGCCGGGCGCCAGCGTTCCGCCGCCGTGAAAAACAGGAAACGCGCGCGCGGCGTTCATAGTCGTGCAGGCGATCACGCGCGCGAGCGGCATCCCGAGCATCACCAGCTTCGACATGACATTTGGCAGATTGAATACCTGCGCGGTGCGGCCCTCCGGTGTCCAGTCCGTGGAGATCGTGTCTGGCGAGAAACCGGATTTGAGGACTTTTTCCGCGATGTCCCAGCGCAAATGTCCGGTGCGCCCGTTGCCGACGTCGAACAGCACGCCGCGGCGGCGGGCCTCCTGAACCACCGGCAAAATGCGGCCGTCATCGTCGATAATGCTGTTCGGCGGCGGCGCGAACATATGGGTCACGATATCGCCGGGCTTCAACAGCGGGATCAGTTTTGAAAGCGGCGACATGGTCTGTCCCATGTGGATCATCACCGGCATCTTGAAGGCGGAGGCGAGCTCCTGCGCGCGGCGCAGCACTTCGTAGTCGTTGGGGCCCGCGACATCGCGCGACAGGCGCGCCTTCACGCCGGCGATCATATCGCGGTTGCGCTCCACCGCCTTGCGCGCCAGATCGACGTCGGCGCGGCTCAGATCCATGGTGTCGCCTTCCGGGATCACCCCGCGCCGTCCGATATTGATCAGCACACGGGCCGGTTGCGGCGATTTTCGCGCGATCGCGACGGCCTGGTCGATTCCGTCCGCGCCTTGCGTCCCCGCGTCGATCCAGCCCACCACGCCGTCGTTCAGGCAGATCCGCGGACCATCCGGATCGCGTGTTGCATGTGTGTGAATATCGATCAGGCCGGGCACCACCAGCTTGCCCGCGGCGTCGATGGTTTCCACGCCGGCGGCGGACAGCTTCGCTCCGACGGCCGCGATTCTTCCCCGTGCGATCGCCACATCCGCAATCTGATCGAAGCCTCGCGAGGGATCGATCACTCGTCCATTGCGAATCATCAGATCGTATTTCGCCGCCGCCCATAACCGCGAAACAGCGAATCCTGCCGCCGCGCCAAGAAACCGCCGCCGATTTTCTGTCATAGCGGACGAGTGTATCAAAGGCGCCCGCCCCTCACGCCGCGCTTCATGAAAAACTGGTTTCGATGCGCGATGCCAGGCAACGATATGGAGATTCGCGCCGCGCGGGCGTCCTTGCCGTCATTCTCTTGGCCGGCCTTGCCGTCTGCTGCGGATCGCCCGAACGGCAGGCGCGCGAGTATATCCGCCTGGCCGTCGCGCTGGGCGAACGCGATCCCGATTCGATCGATTTTTACTACGGCCCGCCGGAATGGGTCTACGATGTTCGAAAAAATCCGCCCCGCCTCGACCAGATTCGCGATTCCGCGGCGAAGCTGGCGGGCGAGCTCGAATCGATTCCGCGGCTGCGCAGCCGCCGACTGGCGCGCCAGCTCCGCGCGATCGCGGAACGCGCCGATGAGCTGCTCGGCGTGCGGCGCAGCTTCGATGAGCGGACGCAGATCTATTTCGGCGTCATCGCTCCCGCACCGCCCGCCGAGCGGTTTGAAGAGGACCGCGCGCAGCTCGAAAAACTGCTGCCCGGCAAGGGATCGCTCGCCGAGCGCTACGGCGCGTTCGACCGGCAATTCCTGATCCCGGCGGATCGCTTGCCCGCCGTCATGGCGCGCGCTCTCGGCGGCTGCCGCGATCAGAGCGCGGCGCATCTGCGAATGCCCGCCGGCGAATCGGTCCGCGTCGCCTACGTTCATGACAAACCCTGGAGCGCCTTCAGCCGCTATCAGGGCAATTTTCAAAGCGTCATTTCGATCAACGCCGATCTGCCGCTCACCGTCGACCGCGCGCTGCAACTGGCCTGCCACGAAGGCTACCCCGGCCATCACGCGCAGAGCGTTCTTCAGGATGTCCAGCTTGTCCGCAATCAGCACCTGATGGAGTTTACCGTGCAGCCGGCCTATTCTCCGCAGTCGTTCGTTTCCGAAGCTCTGGCGACCTACGCCGTGAACATCGCGTTTCCGGGCAGCGAGCGGATGCGCTTTGAGCGCGATGCTCTGTTCCCGCTCGCCGGGCTCGATCCGGCCAAGGCCGCGGCGTATCTAAAGATCGAGCGGCTGGTGGACAAGCTTGCCGCCGCCGAGCCGGCCATCGCGCGCGATTTTCTCTCCGGTAAGCTCGAATGGGCGCGCGCGGCCGCCGCGCTTCAACAACAGGCCGCCATGGAGCATCCCGAGCAGACGCTGAAATACATCAACGAATATCGGACCTACATGATCACGTACACGCTGGGGGCCGAATACGCCGCCCGGCGGGCGCGCGATTGGCGCCAGTTCGCCGCCTTGATGGTTGATCCCGACGCTGCGGATCGTCTTATCATCAATCGATGAAGCCGCTGATCGCGCTGATGCTTTTGGCGGGCGCCGCGATAGCGCACGATATCAGCTCGCAGATAACTTGGTCGCGCGAAATTTCGCGCCTCGCCGCGCGTCACTGCGTTTCCTGCCACCGGCGCGGCGGTTCCGCGTTTCCCCTCGAAACTTTCGAGCAGGCGCGCTCGCGCGCCAAGGATATCGCCACAGCCGTTCTCGAACGGCGCATGCCGCCCTTCGGCGCGGTGAAGGGTTTCGGCGATCTGCGCGACGATCGGTCGCTGACTCAGGAGCAGATTGAAATGGTGGTTCTTTGGGTGCAGGGCGGCGCGCCGCAAGGCGATCCCGCGCTCGTTCCGAAAACTCCGCCGAAAATCGCCGCTTTTGCCGAACCGAAAACCGGCGCGGAATGGACCGGCGCTGAACTCACCGCGGACCGGACTTTCGTGGCGATTCGCCCCAAAACCATCGGGAGCGATTCTGTTCGGATCGTCGCCCAGCGTCCCGACGGCACCGTCGAGCCGCTGATCTGGTTGTATCGCTACGATCCGAAGTTCCCGCGCACCTATTATTTCCGCAAACCGCTGAAGCTTCCCGCCGGAACGAAGATTATCGCGTCGGAGCCGGGCGCTACGGTCGCGCTTCTTGAACCGGCACGTTGAACGCCACCGTGTTGACGGCGCCGTCGCGCTGGAACTGCACCCACACGCGATAGGTGCGAGCGCGCGGAAACGTCAGGTCGAACTCGATCTGGCCGTTGTCGGCGCTGTAGGGATGCTCATGCAGCAGATCAATTAAATCATCGCTCGCCGCGAGCATGTGAGCCCACGCGCCGAGGTATCGTTGGAGTCCGTTTGCCGGTTTGAACTTAAAGAAAAGCTGAGCGGCCGCTCCGGCCACCGGCGGCGCGCTCATCGCCAGCTCGACCTCACTGTTGGCGCCCTTTTGCGGAGCCGTATCGGCGGCCAGCTTTGCGTTTCCGAGCGACAGCGGGCCGCCGCCGGCAAAGATCGTCTGCGGCGCAAGCTGCGGCGTCGCGCCCGCCGGATAGAAATCGCCGAGAACACGATACATCCCCGGTTTGGGGAAGACCGCGGTGTAGCGAAATTCGCCTCTTCCGTCGTATTTCGGATGATCGTGCACGAAATATTGCAAATCGGCGCTGACGATGAAGAGATGAAATAACCGCTCGTGCACAGTTTGGAAGCGGTCCACGATCTTTCCGGTCTCCGGATTTTCGACGGAGAAAATCAGGTCGACTTTCTGAAGCGGCTTCGGCTCGGATGGGGTGAGCCGCAGGCGCAGCGGAAATTCCACCGGATCGGGAATGCCCATCACCAGCTTCATCCCGCAGCGCGGGCACACGCCGGGTGTTGCGGAGCGCACGTCGGGATCCATGGGGCAAACGTAGTCGAGCGGCGCATCCACAGTGGTCAGAGCGATGGATGCCGAATCGCTTGCGCCGCGAATCGAAAAATCGAGATGCGCGGTGAGGTCGTTACTTGCCGGTAGCGGTCCCTTGCCGACCCATGTTTCCCCGGTATCGTTGATATCGAGCTTGATGCCGTTCAGCGATACGCCGGAAAGCTGCGCGGCGGGAAGATCATCGCCCGCGGCGTCCATGAAATAAACGGTATAATCGCCCTGCGCGGAAATATTGACTTCAGTATGCAGGCCGTTTTTTGTGGCCGCCGAACCGCGATATTTCGGCAGCGCCGTCGATCCCGGAGCGGCGGCGGGCGCTTCGGTGGATTTTTCGCGCGGCCCGCACGAGCCGATGATCATCAAAGAAGCGATGCAGATCAGAGATCCTCGCGCGGCTGGCAGGCTACTCATAGCGCAGCGCGTCGATCGGCGGCAGTCTCGACGCCTTTCGCGCCGGATAATATCCGAAAAACACGCCGACGAATCCGGCGATCCCGAAGCCCAGCGCGATTCCCCAGGCGGGCGCCGCCGCGGGCCATTCCAAAATTCGCGTCACCACCAGCGGCGTCGCAAATCCCAGGGCGATTCCGGCCAGGCCGCCGCATAGGCTGAGCGTCACCGCTTCCACCAGGAATTGCAGCATCACGTCCCGCCGTTTTGCTCCCACCGCGCGGCGGATGCCGATTTCGCGGGTGCGCTCGGTGACCGCCATCATCATGATATTCATGACGCCGATTCCGCCGACGATCAGCGAGATCGCCGCGATCGCCGCCAGCAGCGCGGTCATCGTCGCGCCCGCGCGATTCAAGGTCCCGGCCATTTCCTGCAAATTGATCTGATCCACCTTGGGCATGTTCGCCAGCACGAACGCCGCGACCGATGTGTACAAGCCCTTCGTCAGCGCCTCGGCCGCCTGCGTCTTCACGGTGAAGTCGTCGGGAATCGAGCTGCCCGTTCCGGAGCTTGGCATCTGGTTGCCGAGCAGTCCCGGTTGCCGCGCGCGCGCCGTCGCGCCGTCCATCAAATGATGACGCTGGCGCAGCAGCGGCACGATCTGGTCCACGATGCCGCTCGCCTGTCCGGCTTCCTTCGCCGCGACGGTAATGAGATGCAGGTAATTTACGCCGAGCAGCCGCTGTAGCGTGGTGTACGGAACAAAGACCATGTCGCTTTGATCCTCGTCCGCGGTCGAGGCGACGCCGATCACGCGGAATTTTTGCCCATGAATCTCCACTTCCGCGCCCACCGGGCTGGCGCCGGCGAACAGGCGCTCCCGAACCGCGGTCCCCAACACCGCGACCGGGGCATTGCGTGCCACATCGTCCCGGGAGAAAAATTTCCCGCGCGAAAAGGACCACTGATACATCTCGGCATACGGCGCGTCGGTGCCCAGAATCTGGGTGTAGTATCGGCGCGCGCCGCTGGCCACCCAGCCGCGCAGCCGCACGCCCGCGGCGACGGATTTCACGCCCGCGATCCGGCCGACGGCTTCCGCATCCGCTTCCGTGAGCGTGGTCGCCGAGCCCAGCCCGCTGGCGATGTTGACCGATTCGCCCCCGCGCGTATAATTTCCCGCGCGAATCTGAATCAGGTTTGTCCCCGCCGATTGGATCTGATCGGAAACGGTCCGCTGCGCCCCGGTCCCAAGCGCAACAATCGTGATCACCGCCGCCACGCCAATGGTGATCCCGAGCATAGTTAATCCGGCGCGAAGCTTGTGGCGGCGCAGCGCCTTAACAGCAAGCCGAAAACTGGCGATCACCCGCATGTTCTAGGCCGCATCCGCTTTTACTCATAACGCAACGCATCGATCGGCGCGACCCGGGACGCCTGCCGCGCCGGATAGTATCCGAAAAAGATTCCCACCATCGCGGCAATCCCGAACGACAGCGCCACGGCCCAGGCCGAAATCGATACCGACCATTGCACCCACTGCCCGAGGATCGTCGAAGCCGCCACTCCGATCGCAATTCCGGCGAGGCCTCCTGTCACGCTCAGCGCGACTGCTTCATCAGGAACTGGCGCAGAACATCCTTCGCCTTCGCGCCAACCGCGCGGCGAATGCCGATCTCGCGCGTGCGTTCCGTCACCGAAAGCAGCATGATATTCATGATTCCGATCCCGCCCACCAACAGCGAAACCGCCGCCACGCTCGCCAGCAGCGCGGTCATGGTCCGGCTGGCGCGATCGAGCGTTTTGCCGAGCTGTTCCAGCGTCACCTTTTCCAAACCCGCGACGTTGCCCACGACGGAACGCGCCACCTGCGGCAGCATGCCTCCTTTAGCCAGCGCCTGCCGGGCCTGGCTGGTCACGGTGAAATCGTCCGGATCTTTCACGCCGATCCGGTGCCGGGCGCGCAGCAGATCCGTGATCTGCTAGAAATCCGGCTCACCTCGCCGCTCGACGAAGTGGTGATCGTAATGTCGTTCAGCTTTGATAAATTCAGCAGCCGCTGGACCGTGGTGAAGGGAACGTAGACTGCGTCGAACTGATCGTCGCCCGGCGCTGCGGCCACCAGCCAGCTTCCGCTGGCGACCACGCCGACAACTTCGAACGGCTGTTTATAGATGCTGACCTTTTTTCCGACGGGATTCTCTGCTCCGAACAAGCGCTGGCTTACGATGCTGCCGAGTACGATCACCTGCGCGGCGTTGGACTGCTCCCGCCTGGAAAAAAATCGCCCATGCTCGAACACCCAGGCCCGGCGGATCAGCGGCAGCGAAACGTCGTCGCCGTGCAGACGTGTGAACCATCGCTTGGCTCCCCAGGCGACGTGCGCATTGTTGTGGATTCCTTCGGAAACATATTGCACGCCGCTGATCTTGCGAATCGCGTCCGCATCCGCCGACGTCAGCGTAGCCGCCGCGCCGAGTCCCGCTTCGGTGTCGCCCAGCCGCTGGCTTGCCGTCGGGTGATCGTGCTTCTCCATCGGATCGTCCTCGGGATGAAACACCGGCCGGAACAGCGGCATAATCGGCCCCGCGCCTTGCGGATTCCGCCACACCGCCGGCACAAACTCGACGCGCGGCGTGGTGCGGCCCTGCTCCTCCACCGCGCCGCCGGAATCCTCCGTCTTCGTTTTATAATTTCCCGCCGTGACGAGGATGGTGTTCATTCCCGCCGCGCGCACCTGATCCTCAATCGCCGATTCGGCGCCGCTGCCGAGCGCAATCATGGTCAGCACCGTCGCCACGCCGATGGTGATTCCGATCATCGTCAGCGCCGTTTGCAGCTTGTTGCGCCGCAGCGCCCGCAGCGCGATCAGCAGGCTGGGACGAATCGCCTTCATGCGTCCTCCTTGGCTATGGGCATCTCCGCCAGCTCGCCGCGCGCGGCGCGCTGCCTGTGGTTCGGCGTGTCGGAAACGATGCGCCCATCCTTAAAGGCGACAATTCGCGAACCGTACTCGGCCACCGACGGCTCATGCGTGATCAATACAATGGTAATCCCGCGCTCCTCGCGTAGGGATTGGAAAATGTCCAGCACCTCCACGCTGGTGCGGCTATCGAGGTTGCCGGTCGGCTCATCGGCCAATAGAATCGAGGGCTGATTCATCAGCGCGCGCGCGATCGCAACACGCTGCTGCTGGCCGCCGGAAAGCTGATTGGGATGATGCTCGGCGCGGTCCTGCAAGCCCACCGCGGCCAGCGCCTCCATCGCCCGGCCCCGCCTTTCTGAAGCGCTCAACGATCCGGCGTTGTAGAGCAGCGGCAGCTCGACGTTTTCCAGCGCCGAAGTGCGCGGCAGCAGATTGAATCCCTGAAAAACGAATCCGATCTTGCGATTCCGCACCTCCGACAATTCGTCGTCGCTCAAATGGGAAACATTGGCGCCGTCCAGAAAATATTCGCCGCTGGTCGGTGAATCGAGGCAGCCGAGGATGTGCATCAAAGTCGACTTGCCCGATCCGGACGGCCCCACCACCGCCACGAACTCGCCCTTTTCAATTTCCAGGGAGACCCCGCGCAGCGCGTGCACATCGACCTCGCCGACGTGATAGGTCTTGGTCAGATTGCGAACCGAGATGACCGGCATGTGAAGAAATTTCCGCGGACGGGACGAGGCTCCTTTAGTGGCTCCCTGAACCGGCTCCGCTGTGCGCGAAATTCCACAGGATCGTGGCTACGGATTTTTCCGCGCCCGCCATGCCGTAAACCTTGCCCGCGCCTTCGATCACCCAATATTCGTTCGCCGCGTGGGCCATGCCGCCATGTCCGGCCGCTCCGCCGGCGATGGGCATCGACACCGGCGCGACCTTCTGGCCCACCGGTCCGTTGCCGAACAGATAGGCCGGCCAGTAGCCGCCGGCGACGATCGTCGCCGTGCTGGACGGCGGGCCGTGCGGGATGCCGAACAGATCGTACATGTTCGTGATCGCGCGCGCGATATCGGTGTCATAGGACATTTTGGCCCAGGGCACATCGCCGATCAGTTTGATCTCGACGTCCTTATATCCGTTCCGGTCAAGCTGCGCGCGCAGCTTCTTGACGATGTCGAGCCCGTTCATGTTGGGCACGTAGCGGATGTTGTGCTTGGAGGTGATCTTGTTCGGCAGGATCGCGCCCGCGCCGCCGGCGAACATGTTGCCGCCCCAGATCCCGTCCAGATTGAAAGAAGTGCCGTAGCGGCTCATCTTCAGCATCTGGAACGGATCATCGGAGATGAAGCGCGCCACGCCGATATTTTGCGCCGCCACTTTCATATCCACTTTCGACGCCGCCTGCTTCAGGCGGTCGATCTCTTCCGGCTTTAAAGGCTCGATATTGTCATAAAAACCGGCGATTTTGGGCGTATTTCCATCATCGCTCACCAGGGACGCAAGCATTTTGATGTGCCGCCATGCCGGGCTGTCCACTTCGCGCTTATGCGTGCCGTGAATATCGGAATCGGTGGGTCCGCGGCCCCAACTCTTGCCGCTGGTGGTCAATTCGACATAAACGCAGCCCTCTGAGCCGCCGCCGACGCCACCCGCGCCGCTCGGAGCCTGCTCGCCGAACATCAGCATGGCGTCGGCCTTCACCAGATCCGGATGATCCTTCACGAATTTGCGCAATCCGATGTCCATGCGCTCCTC
>JAJPIT010000085.1 GCA_021324615.1 Terriglobia bacterium
ATGGATTACGACACGCTGGCCAAGGCCGGCAGCATGCTCGGCTCGGGCGGCATGGTGGTGATGGATGAGACCACGGACATGGCGCGCGTGGCGCTGCGGATCATGCGCTTTTACGCGCACGAAAGCTGCGGCTGGTGCATTCCCTGCCGCGAGGGCACCACGTGGCTGAGGAAGATTCTAACCCGCATGGTGGAAGGCAACGGGCGCCGCGAGGATGTCGCGCTGCTCGGCGAGCTTTCGAAAAACATGCTGGGCCGGACCTTCTGCGCGCTGGGCGACGCGGCGGCCATGCCCACCATTTCCATCGTGGAGAAGTTCGCCGAGGATTTTGACAAATATATTGTGCCGGAGGCGGTGCTGGTCTGATGCCGGAAACGGTCAAGCTGACGATCGACGGAAAAGCAGTCGAAGCGGAGAAAGGCACGCTGCTGATCGAGGCGGCGCGGGCCGCCGGCATCGAGATTCCCTCGTTTTGCTATTACGAGGGACTTACCCTTCAGGCGGCCTGCCGCATGTGCCTGGTGGAGGTGGAAAAGACGCCGAAATTGCAGGTGGGCTGCACGCTGCCGGTGGCCGAGGGCATGGTGGTCCACACCGAGTCGGCGGTGGTGAAGCAGGCGCGCAAGGGCATGCTCGAATTCCTGCTGACCAATCATCCGCTGGACTGCCCGGTGTGCGACAAAGGCGGCGAGTGCGAGTTGCAGGACATGGTGTTCCGCTACGGCGCGGGCGAAAGCCGGTTTCTCGAACGCAAGGTGCACGTCGATGAGAAACAGTGGTCGCCGGTGGTGTTTTTCGACGCGCCGCGCTGCATCCTCTGCTACCGCTGCGTGCGGATTTGCAATGAAGGGATGGGGGTGAACGCGCTGGGCGTGGCCAACCGCGGGGTGATCTCGGAGATCGTTCCCAACCGCCACGATCATCTGGAGTGCGACGAGTGCGGCGCCTGCATCGATATCTGCCCGGTGGGCGCGCTGACCAGCGGCATCTACCGCTACCAGACGCGGCCCTGGGAGATGCGGCACGTGGGCACCATCTGCACCCACTGCGCCGACGGCTGCCGCACCACGCTCGGCGTGCGCAACGGAAAGATCATCCGCGGCAACAACCGCGACCGCAGCGGCATCAACGGCGAATTTTTGTGCATCAAGGGCCGCTACGCCTTCGATTTCGTCGATCATCCGGAGCGGCTGCAATCGCCGCTGATGCGGTGCGGGGAGGGCTTCGAGCCGGTTTCCTGGTCGAAGGCGGTGGAGACCGTGGCGGCGCGCTTCAACGAAATTAAAGTTCGCGGCGGCGAGTTCGGCGTGATCGGATCCAATCACACCACCAACGAGGAAAATTTCTTTCTGGCGAAAATGGCGCGCCAGGGACTGGGCACAAAGAACATCGATCATCACCGCACCGGCGATCTGGCGGCGTTCTTCGACGCGCTGGCCGGGCGCAAGGATGCTCTGGCGTCCACGCAGGATCTCTATCTGGCCAAGGCGGTGCTGATCGCCGGCGCGGATCTGTCGCAGCAGCATCCCCTGCTCGCCTTCCAGGCGCGGGCCAACGTTCGTCATCACGCCGCGCACATTTATACCGCCGCGCCGGGTCCGGTGCGGGAAGACAAGTATTCCTTTGCCCGCGCGCAGAATCTGGAAGAGCTTCGGGACAAGCTCGCCAGGGAAGAAAATCTGGTGATCGTGATCGGGCCGCTGGCGGAGGCGCGCCGCACGATCGCTTTCGGCGATTCGCTGGGCGTTCCGGTGAAGTACGTCTGCCTGGTCGATTACTCGAACTCGCGCGGCGCCTTCGACATGGGCGTGGTGCCGCGCGGCGGCGGAAAGAGTCTGGAGCAGATGCTGGCCGCGCCGGATCTGGGCGCGCTGTGGGTGGTGGGAGCCAATCCGCTGAAAAACGCGGAGCTGGCCTCGCGGCAGGCCTTCGTGGTGGTGCAGGATCTGTTCCTGACCGAGACCGCGCGGCGGGCCGACATCGTTCTGCCGGCCGCTTCCGCTTACGAAAAAAGCGGGACGGTGACCAACGTCTGCGGCGAAGTGCAGAAGCTCAGACCGGCGGTGAAGGTGATGGGCGCGAAAACGGACCTGGAAATTTTCGGGCTGATCGCGAAAGAGATGGGCCTGCATCTGGGAATCCCGCTGCCGGACAAAGTGTTTGAGGAGATCCGCCGGACGGTGCGCGGCTACGATGTTCCTCTGCCGGTGATCGAGACGGGCGGGGCGGCGCCGACCGCGCCGTTGAACGGCCGGGTGGAGGAGTTGCCGGGCGCGGTCCGCTCGGCTGGCGATACGTTGTTCACCTCCGGCACCCTGTCGCGTTATTCCAAGATCCTGAACTCCGTCATGGAAGCGCCGGGGGCTCTTTACGGGGGCCTGGCGCCCGGGGACGGGAGCCGGTGAGCGCCATGCCAGCGGCGGGCGTCCGGGGGCCCATCGAGGATCAGATTCAGGCCCAGCCGCGTCCGGCGGCGGCCTCCGGCGCGGGAAGCAGGCACGGACTTGTGAACTCCAGGGAAAGGTACGCGGTCGCGCACGGACGATGAACTTTCTGATCCTGTCTTTGATCAAGGCCGCGGTGGTGGCCTTCGTGCTGATGACCACGCTCGCATACCTGCAATGGATCGAGCGTAAAGTCATCGCCCATATCCAGCTTCGCGTGGGGCCGCGGCGCGTCGGGCCGCACGGGCTGCTCCAGCCGCTGGCCGACGTGATCAAGCTGCTCACCAAAGAGGACCTTCTGCCGTCGCATGTCAACAAGGTTTTCTATTTTCTGGCGCCGTTCATCGCGGTTTTCTTCGCGCTGATCGCCATCTCCGTCATTCCCTTCGGCACCGAGGTCAACCTGGGTCCGGTCCACACCGCCATGCAGCTCACCGACCTGAACATCGGCGTGCTGTTCATTCTGGGGCTTTCGGGAATGGGGGTGTACGGGGTGGCGCTGGCCGGATGGGCGTCGAACAACAAGTACGCGCTGCTGGGCGGCTTGCGCAGCTCGGCGCAGATGATCAGCTATGAGCTGCCGACGGCGCTGGCCATCGCGGCGCCGCTGCTGATGCTCAACACGCTCAGCTTCCGCCAACTGGTGGAGGCGCAGAGCGGCTACTATCTGGGCTTCATCCCGCGCTGGACCATTTTTCAGGGTCCGGTTCCGCAACTGGTGAGCTTCATCCTGTTCGG
The DNA here is from genome assembly GCA_021324615.1 of Terriglobia bacterium. Lineage (GTDB taxonomy): Bacteria > Acidobacteriota > Terriglobia > Bryobacterales > Bryobacteraceae > Palsa-187. Next base: position 3,183 of record JAJPIT010000085.1, read on the forward strand.
CATCGCCGCTTTCGCGGAGACCAACCGCGTGCCTTTCGATCTTCCCGAGGCCGAAAACGAGCTGGTGGCGGGCTTTCACACCGAATATTCGAGCATGAAGTTCGCGGCCTTCTTCATGGCCGAGTACGCCAACATGGTGACGGTTTCCTGCGTGGCCACGCTGCTGTTCCTGGGCGGCTGGCAGCCGCTGTGGCCGGCGCAGTATGGCTCGAATTTCCTGCCGACCGCGATGTTCCTGGCCGGCGCCGCGCTGTGCTTTTATCACGGCTTCCATCCGGCGCGGTCCTTTGACCGGATCACGCTGCCGGCCGCCGGCGTGGTGTTCCTCGGAATCGCCGTGGTCTTTCTCATCCCGCCGGTGGCCGCCGTTTTGCTGCCGCTGTTCTGGTTCGCCGCCAAGGTGGGGTTCATTCTGTTCGTCTACATCTGGGTGCGCGGCACGCTTCCGCGCTTCCGCTACGATCAGTTGATGCGCTTTGCCTGGACGTTCATGTTTCCGGTGGCCGTCGCCAACCTGTTCCTCACCGGCCTGGCGGTGGCCCTCAGCTAGACTATGGATTCGATTCTTTTTCTGATCTTCGCGGCGATCGCGGTGGGCTGCGGCCTCAACCTGGTGCTGCAAACGCATCCGATTTCGAGCGCGCTGTCGCTGGTCGGGGTGATGGGATCGCTGGCGGTGCTTTATCTGCTGCTGGGCGGGGAGTTCATCGCCATGGCGCAGTTGATCGTCTACGCCGGCGCCATCATGGTGCTGTTCATCTTCGTGATCATGCTGCTCAACGCCGGCGGCGAGAGGCGCGGGAGAAAGCGCCTGTGGGCGCCCTGGGCCGGCGCGCCGATGGTCGCCGCGATCATCGGAATCGGCGCTTATCTGATCCAACGCGCCGCGCCGCGCACCGCCGAAGTGACCTTCGGCGCCTTCCAGCACGGCAATCCCTCCGATATCGGGACCAATCTGTTTGAAAACTACGTGCTGCCGTTTGAAATCACCAGCATCCTGATCCTGATCGCGATCGTGGGCGCGATCGTGCTGGCCCGCAAGGAGATTGAATAGTGCCGCCGCTGCCCGCCGTGATTCACGGCCCCGCGCCGCTTTCCTGGTATCTGATCCTGAGCGCGGTTCTTTTCGCGCTGGGCGCCGCCGGGTTTCTGTTCCGGCGCAACATTATTACCGTGTTCATGTCCATCGAGCTGATGCTCAACGCGGTGAACCTGAGCTTCATCGCCTTTTCCTACAAGCTGGGGCGGAACGACGGGCACATTTTCAGTTTCTTCGTGATGGTGGTGGCCGCGGCGGAAGCGGCGGTGGGGCTGGCCATCATCCTGACCGTGTTCAAGAACCGCCAGACGCTGGAAATCGACGAGGTAAGTTCGCTCAAGAACTAGAACGATGCAACTTTGGCTCATTCCCCTGTTTCCGTTCGCCGGCTTTCTGGTGAACGGATTTTTCGGCCGGCGGATGTCGAAGCTGGCGGTCAGCCTGGTCGCCTGCGGCAGCGTGCTGCTGTCGTTTCTGTGGGTGCTGAAGACCATCGCCGCGCTGGGCGCGCCGGAGGCGGCCTACCTGGAGCACTACTACAGTTGGATCCAGTCCGGGGCGCTGAATATCGGCGTGGACTTCGCGGTGGACCGGCTGACGGAAGTGATGCTGCTGGTGGTCACTGGCGTCGGGTTCCTGATCCACATCTACGCGGTCGGCTACATGGCGCACGAAGGCGGTTATTACCGCTTTTTCGCCTATTTCAACCTGTTCATGTTCTTCATGCTGATCCTGGTTCTGGGGGCGAACTTCCTGCTGCTGTTCGTGGGATGGGAGGGCGTGGGCCTGTGCAGCTACCTGCTGATCGGCTTCTATTTCCTGGAAAAATTCGCCACCGACGCCGGCAACAAAGCGTTCATTGTGAACCGCATCGGCGACTTCGGGTTTTCGCTGGCCGTGTTTCTGATCGCGCTGCACTTCGGCTCGCTCGATTTCGGGCGCGTATTTTCGCTGGTGAAAGACATGCCGGTGGAAGCGCGGCCGGGATGGATCACCGCGATCTGCCTGCTGCTGCTGGTGGGCGCGGCGGGAAAATCGGCGCAGATTCCTTTATACGTCTGGCTGCCGGACGCCATGGCGGGTCCCACGCCGGTTTCCGCGCTGATCCACGCCGCCACCATGGTCACGGCCGGCGTCTACATGATCACGCGCAGCGCGCAGCTTTATCTGCACTCTCCGTTCGCGCTGAACATTGTGGCGATCATCGGCGTGGCGACGGCGTTCTTGGCCGCCAGCATCGGGCTGGTGCAAAACGACATCAAGAAAGTTTTCGCCTATTCGACCGTTTCGCAGTTGGGCTATATGTTCCTGGCGCTGGGCTGCGGGGCGTTTTCCGCCGGAATTTTTCATCTGATGACGCACGCGTTTTTCAAGGCGCTGCTGTTTCTGGGCGCGGGCAGCGTGATTCACGCCTTATCCGGAGAACAGGACCTGCGCAACATGGGCGGGCTGGCGAAGAAAATCCCGATCACCTGCGCGACGCTGTTCTGCGCCGGGGTGGCGATCGCCGGGGTGCCTCCGTTTTCCGGTTTCCACAGCAAGGACGCGATCCTGGGCGCGGCTTTCGAGTATTCTCCCTGGATGTACTGGCTGGGCGTGGTCACCGCGTTCATGACCGCGTTTTACGTCTTCCGGGCGCTGTTTCTGTGCTTTTTCGGCTCCTACCGCGGCCATCACCACCCGCACGAATCGCCGCTGGTGATGTGGGCGCCGCTGGCCGTTCTGGCGGCGCTGAGCCTGGGCGGCGGATACATCAACGTCCCGAAATTTCTGGAGCCGATGTTTCCGCTGGCGGCGGAAAGCGGCGATGACTGGACGGTTTACGTCTCGGTGGCGGCGGGACTGGGCGGCATCGCGCTGGCCTATCTGTTCTACGTGGCCGCGCCGTCGGTTCCGGAGGCGCTGGCCGGCAGCCTGCACGGTCTGTACCGTCTGATCTACAACAAATATTTTGTCGACGAGCTGTACGAGGAAGTGGTGGTGCGCCCGGTGGTGGACGGCTCGCGGACGCTGCTGTGGCGCGGCGCCGACGCGAGCCTGATCGACGGCGCGGTGAACGGGATCGGCCGCCTGGCGCGGGGAATCGGGGGGATTTTGAAGTTCGCGCAGAACGGATATATCCGCGACTACGCCGGCTGGGTGGTTTTGGGCTCGATCGCCGTGGTGATCTACATGGCGTTCCACGGAGGCGCGCGATGACGCTGCTCGATGCGGTCCTGTTCCTGCCGCTGATCGGGTTCGCGGCGCTGCTGCTGATCCCGAAACAATCCTCGCGCGGCGCGGCGCTGATCCTTTCGCTGCTGGTCTTCATCGTCTCGCTGGGGCTGATCGGGCCGTACTGGTTCGCCAATCCGTCCGGCTACGTGTTCACCACCGACGCGGTCTGGATCAACTCGCCGCCGATCCGCTATCACGTCGGGCTGGACGGCCTGAGCCTGTGGCTGGTGCTTCTGACCACGCTGCTGACGCCGATCTCGGTGGCGGTGTCGTGGAAATACATCGACCACCGGGTGAAGGAGTTTTACGCGTTTCTGATGCTGCTCGAATTCGGGCTGATCGGCGTGTTCGTGGCGCTCGATCTGTTCCTGTTCTACGTGTTCTGGGAGATCTGCCTGGTTCCGATGTACTTTTTGATCGGCATCTGGGGCCATGAGCGGCGCATCTACGCCGCGGTGAAATTTTTCCTGTACACCATGGCCGGCTCGGTGCTGATGCTGGCGGCGATTATCTATCTGTACAACCGGGCGGGCACCTTCGATTACGTGGCGATCCTGAGCCAGATCGAAACCGGGCGGCTGGCGTTCCCGCCGCGGGTGGAGATGCTGCTGTTTTTGGCGTTTTTTGTCTCATTCGCGATCAAAGTTCCGCTGTTCCCGCTGCATACCTGGCTGCCGGACGCGCACGTGGAGGCGCCCACGGCGGGCTCGGTGATGCTGGCCTCGGTGATGCTGAAGATGGGCACGTACGGTCTGCTGCGCTACTGTGTGCCGCTGTTTCCCGACGCCGCGCGCAGCTCGGCGCCGTGGGTGGCGGCGCTGGCCATTACGGGAATCATTTACGGCGCGCTGGTCGCGCTGGTCCAGCCCAATATGAAGAAACTGGTGGCGTACTCCTCGGTGAGCCATCTGGGCTTCGTGGTGCTGGGAATTTTTTCGTTTACCCAGCAGGGGCTGGACGGGGCGGTGTATCAGATGCTGAACCACGGCATTTCGACCGGAGCGCTGTTCATCCTGGTCGGCTATCTGTATGAACGGCGGCATTCGCTGGAGATCGCGGCCTACGGAGGGGTGGCCACGCCGGCGCCGAATCTGTCGGCGGTGTTTCTGATCACGACGCTGGCCTCCATCGGCCTGCCGAGCCTGAACAACTTCGTGGGCGAATATCTGGTGTTGCAGGGCGCGGCGGCGGCCCACTTCACCTGGACGGCGTTCGCCGCCCTGGGCGTGATTCTGTCGGCTTGCTACATGCTGTGGCTGTACCAGCGGGCCTTTTTCGGCAAAGCTTCCGAGGGCGTGGCCCATCATGTTTACGATCTGACCGGGCGGGAGTGGGCGGCGATCGTTCCGCTGATCGCGCTGATGGTGTGGATGGGGACGTTCACGCAAAGTTTTCTGCCGCCGATCCGCGCGCAGAACGCGCGGATTCTGGAGTCGGCGCGCCGGCTCAAGACCGAGCGGGTGCAAAATCTGGTTCCGGAGGCGATCCGTGCCCGCTAGCTATTTCCCCGCCCCGGCGGAGTATCTGCGCGTTCTGCCGGAGATTGTGCTGACGCTGTTCGGCGTGGCGATCCTGTTTTTCGAAGCGGTGCTGAGCGAGGCGCGGAAGCGGATTTTCCCGCCGCTTGCCGCCGCGGGATTGGGCGCGGCGCTGGCCGGATCGATCCTCGCCTACGGCTCGCCGGGCGCGGCGTTCCACGGCATGATCCTGGTGGACGGATTCGCGACGTTTTTCCGCGTGCTGGTAATCGTGGTGGGCCTGCTGGCGGTGTTCGCCTCCAGCGAATATCTGCGGCGCGAAAATCATCCGGGCGGCGAGTTCTACGCGCTGATTCTGTTCAGCGTGGCCGGGCAGTCGGTGATGGCCTCGGCCAATGAGCTGATCGTGATCTTCATCGGCCTGGAGATTTCCTCCATCGCGTCGTATATTCTGGCCGGGTATCTGCGCGACGATCCGCGCAACAGCGAAGCGGCGCTGAAGTATTTTCTGCTGGGATCGTTCGCCACCGCGTTTTTGCTGTACGGGGTGGCCTGGATCTACGGGCTGACCGGCTCCACCAATCTGGAGGCGATCCGGCGGGCGCTTTCCGGCGGGGGCGCGCCGCCGCTGATGCTGACCGGCGCGGCGGCGGCGCTGATGTTTGTCGGCTTCGGCTTCAAGATTTCGGCGGCGCCGTTCCAGATCTGGGCGCCGGACGTGTATCAGGGCGCGCCGGCTCCGGTCTCGGCGTTTCTTTCGGTGGGACCGAAGGCGGCGGCGTTCGCCATCCTGATCCGCACCTACCAGACCGCGTTCGGGCCGGTGGCCGGCGACTGGCAGCCGCTGGTGTGGGCCTGCGCGCTGGCGACCATGGTGGTGGGCAACTTCGCGGCCATCCAGCAGTCCAATATCAAGCGCATGCTGGCCTACAGCTCGATCGCCCACGCCGGCTACGTATTGATCGCGGTGGCGGCGGCGTCGCAGATCGGCGCGGCGGCGGCGATGTTCTATCTGGCGGCGTACGCGTTCACCAATTTCGGAGCCTTCGCGGTGGTCACGCACGTGGCGCGCAAGGGCGAGCGCTACGTCAAGATCGACGACTTCGCGGGGCTGGCGCAGCGGCAGCCGGCCATGGCCGCGATGCTGACGATTTTTCTGCTGTCGCTGATCGGCGTGCCGCTGACCGGCGGATTTTGCGGAAAGTTCTACATCTTCAAGGCGGCCTTGGACTCCAACCTGGTGTGGCTGACCGTGCTCGGCCTGTTGAACAGCGCCGTGGCGGCGTATTATTACCTGCGCGTTCTGGTGGTGATGTACATGAAGGACGCCGACGGCCCGGCGGAGCCGCTGCCGGCCGCCGGAACCGGGATGAAGCTGGCGGTGTACGGATCGGCGGCGGCGACGCTGCTGCTCGGTATCTTTCCGGGCCTGGTGCTGGAGTTCGCCAGCCGCGCCGCGTTGAAGTAGCGCGCGCGGAGGAAGGCCGCGCGGGAAGAGTTGCCATGAAACAGGCGGCCTGTCTGTTGCTGCTGGCCCTGGCTCCGCTTGAAGGGCACCACTCTTTCGCCGCGGAGTTCGACGTCAACCAGCCGGTGGAGCTGCGCGGCACGGTGACGGCGCTGGACTGGATCAATCCCCACTGCTGGATTCACCTGGAGGTGAAGGACGCCGGCGGAGAGATCACCCGCTGGGTGATCGAGGCCGGGAGCCCGAACGCGCTGCTCCGGCTGGGGGTCCAGAAATCGGCGCTGCCGGCGGGGACGGAAGTGGTGGTGGCGGGTTTCCGGGCCAAAGACGGCTCGCACCGCGTCTCCGGCCGGTGGATTTTGCTGGCCGGCGGGCGGAAGCTGTTTCTGGGCGGATCGGCGCCGGGCTCCAGCGGAGGCAAGCCGGGAGTCTAGGCCAGCCACAGCACGATGTGATTGGCGGCGAAGGCGGCGGCGTAGGCGAAGACGGTCATGTAGGCGAATTGCAGCGCGGGCCATTTCCAGCTCATGGTCTCCCGGCGCACCACGGCGATGGTGGACATGCACTGCATGGCGAAGGCGAAAAATACCAGCAGAGCGGCCGCGCCGCCCGGCGTCAGGTCGCGGCGCAGGGCTCTTTGCAGCTCGACGGAGTGCTCGCTTGATCCCTCCATGCCGTAAATGGTGCCGAGCGTGCCGACGATCACCTCGCGCGCGGCGAGCGAGCTGATCAGTCCGATGCCGATCTTCCAGTTGAAGCCGAGCGGCTTGATCGCGGGTTCGACCGCGTGGCCGATTTTCGCTTCGATGCTCTGATCGATGGGCGGCGGAGCGCCGTTTTTGAGGGGCAGGTGCCCGAGCACCCAGATCACGATGGCGACGGCGAGGATCACGGTGCCGGCGCGGCGCAGAAAGACCTTGGCGCGATCGACCAGGCGCAGCCCGAGCGAGCGCGGCGTGGGCCAGCGATAGGGCGGCATCTCGAGCAGGAAGGAGGAGCGCGCGCTTTTGAGAATCGTCGACTTGAGGAGCTTCGCCGTGCCGATCGCGGCCAGAAATCCGATGATGTACAGACTCAGCAGCGCGAGCACCTGATATTTCGGCGCGATGAAGGCCGCGATCACCAGCGTGTACACCGGCAACCGCGCCGAACAGGTCATGAAGGGCGCGATTAAAATCGTGGCGATGCGGTCGCGTTTATTTTCGATGGTGCGGGTGGCCATGATGGCGGGAACGGCGCAGGCGTAGGCGGAAAGCAGCGGGATAAAACTTTTGCCTTGCAGGCCGATGCGGGCCATGGTGCGGTCGGCGATCAGCGCCGCGCGGGCCAGATAGCCGGAGTCCTCCAAAATTCCGATGAACAGAAACAGAATCAGAATCTGCGGCAGAAATTTGACGACGGAGCCGACGCCGCTCCAGACGCCGTCCACCAGCAGCGAGCGCAGGGGCGCGTAGGAGACGATGGAGGCGACCCAGGCGCCGGAGGCCTGGATGCCGTCGTCGATGGCGTCCATGATCGGCTGCGCGCCGGCGAAGATCGTTTCGAAGACGCCGATCACCACCAGCAGAAAGATCAGCGGCCCCAGGATCGGATGCAGGAAGACCGCGTCCAGCCTTCGCGTCCACAGCGGCGGAGCGGGCGCCTGATACCGGGCCTTGCTGCCGGCGCGCGCGGCCCAGGCGCGGCATTTGGGGATGTCCTGAATTACGGGCAGCTCCATCAGCGGCTTGCGCGAGCCGTTGCGCTCGGGGGCGCCCTGGGTGGTGCCGGAGAGGAACTGCATTACTTTTTCGATGCCGATTCCCTTGGCCGCGCTGACCAGGGCGACGGGCGAGCCGAGCTGCATGGCCAGCTCCGCCGAATCGACCTCGCCGCCGCGCGCGCCGAGATCGTCGGCCATGTTGAGGATCACCAGCGTGGGCAGGCCGAGCGAGAGAACCGGCGCGGCGAGCACCAGGTGGCGGCTGAGATTGGTGGAGTCGAGAATCAGCAGCACGGCGTCGGGCTTGGGCAGGTCCTTCATCGCGCCGCTGAGCACGTCGTGGGTGACGCGCTCGTCCTCGGTGCGCGGCGTCAGGCTGTAGACGCCGGGGAGATCGACCAGATAGACTTCGTGATCGCCATCGAGGCGGGCGCGGCCCATGCGATGCTCGACGGTGACGCCGGGGAAGTTGGCGACTTTCTGGCGCAGGCCGGTGAGGCGGTTAAACAGGGTCGATTTGCCGGAGTTGGGCGGCCCGACGATGGCGACGATGCGGCGCCGCGCTTTCGCGGGGCGGGTTATGATCGCCGCAGGACAGCCGTGGCAGTCGCCCATGGTGTTTTTCCTAGCGGAGGATCAAGCGGATCGCCGTTTCCCGCCGCAAAGCAACTTCCGAGCCGTCCACCTGAAAAACGCGCGGATCGCCGCCGGGCGCCGAATGCGCGGGAGTGACGGAGTGGCCCGGCAAAAAGCCCATTTCCATCAGCCGGCGGGCGTCTTCTTCCGGCAGATCGAGGCGGTCGAGAATTCCGGATTCGCCGCGTTTGAGATCGGTGAGGTTGCGGGCGGGACGCGCCCGGAGGGACTGGGCCGGCTTTTTCTTGTTGAAACTCATTTGCAGGTCGATTCCCAGTGTGCAGTAATTATCCTTCCAAGTCAAGGGCCGCCGCCGGAAGACGTGCGACAACCCAGTTGCATCTGGGCTCCTGCTGCCCATGGTAGCAAGCGGCGGGCGTGGCGCGCGCGGCGGCGGAGGGGAGCTAGCCGAGCCGGGCGCGCAAGTGAATTTCAGTGGCCGCGAGCGCTTTCGAAACCGGGCAGTTTTTCTTGGCGTCGCCGGCGAATTTTTCGAACGCGGCGGCGTCGAGGCCGGGGACGTTGCCGGTGGTGTCGAGCTCGATTTTGGTGATGGCGAATCCGCCTTCAACTTTGTCAAGGTGAACCGCGGCGGTGGTGCGAACGGAGTTGGGGACGTGTCCGGCGGCGCTCAAAGCGGCGGAGAGCGCCATAGAAAAGCAGGCGGCGTGCGCGGCGGCGATCAGCTCCTCGGGGTTGGTTTCCCCGCCGCCTTCAAATCGCGAACGGAAACTGTAGGCGCTCGAAAGGGCGCCGGTTTCGGTTTTGACCTGGCCGCTGCCTTCCTTGAGCGAGCCTTTCCATTCCGCTTCGGCGTGACGGATCATGAGATCTCCTATTCAGATTGTCCCCGAGTGGTAAGACGCGCGGGCAAGCGCGGATCATTTCGGGAAATATTTTTCGTACCAGGCGATGGAGCGATCGAGAAAATCGACCTGGTGGCGCGGTTCGGCGATGCCGTGGCCCTCGCGCGGGTAGCGGACCATGATGGCCGGGACGCCGACGTCGCGCAGGGCGATGTAGTATTGCTCGGCTTCGGCGATGGGAACGTCGGGATCGTTTTCGCCGTGGACCAGCATGGTGGGAGTGTGGGCCTGGGCGACGTGCTTGAGCGCGCTGCGCTCCCACAGGACATCCATCAGATTGCCTTGATGCGGATAAGCGCCCCACTCCATGGCTTCGTACTGGTTGTAATACGTCATGTAGTTGTAGCTGATCAGATTGGTGATGGCGGC
>JAJPIT010000106.1 GCA_021324615.1 Terriglobia bacterium
GGCCGCGCCGGTGAAGCCACGCCGGATCCACCTCGCCGTGCATCGCTTCGATCTTTCGATCTATTACCGCCGTCTGAGCCTTGAGGAGTTCACCCTGCTCGCGGCCCTCCGCCGCGCCCGCACCCTCGGGGCGGCTCTGGCAAGCTGCTGCCGCACCAGCCGCCTTCCGCCGGATAAACTGCACTCTCATATCGAGCAGTGGTTCGCCGCCTGGGCCGAGCTGGGCTGGTTCTTCTGAACATAGCCGCGCCTGGCGCGGGATTCCATTCCGCGCCGCCTGCGATATCCTAAACAAATCGATGAAGTCCGCCTGGACCGGCGATGCGACAGGTGTCTTCGCCCGTATGGATGCGAAGGCGCGCGAAATCGTCGAAAAACGCTTCGGCACGCGGCTCGATTCCGCACGATCCGGCGAAAATCAGCAGGCCGCCTGGGACATCTATCAAAACGCGACCGTAAAAATTCTCAAGGCGCTCGAGGCTGCCGCGCGTATCGATGATCCGGACGGCTACGCCGCCGCCATCGCCCGCAATAGCTGCCGCGATTACTGGCGTCTGCGCAATCCCGGCTGGGCCGATCTGAAGGGGCGCCTCAGCCGCTTCTTCCGCAAGCAGCCGGCCTGGGCCCTGTGGCAATCCGAGGAGCAGCTCGGCTGGATCTGCGGACCGGCGGAATGGCGGAGCAAACCGCCGGCCTCTGGCAGCCGCGTCAGCGAACTGATCGAACAGCCCCGCCGCGTCCGCCGCACCTCGCTCCCCACAGTGGAACTGGCCGAGCGGCTCGACGCCGCCGGGTGGGATCGCCTGCTGCGCGGCGTCTTCGACTACCTCGGCGGTCCCGCCCGCCTCGACGAGGTGGTCTCCATCGCCGGCGTCTTGTTCGGCGTCAGCGGCTCGCGTGAGATGGCCTTCGATGAGCTGGCTCCCGCCGGCGACGGCCGCGCCTGGGATCCTCCCGCGCCGGAAGAGCGCATCGACCACCGGCTCTCCGTGCTGGAGCAGCTCCGCCGTCTCTGGCAGGAGATCAAAATTATGCCAAAGCGGTGGATTTTGCCGTTTTTGTTAAATCCGCCGGTGCTTAAAGGGCCCAAGGGCGCCGCCGATCGCGGGGAAGTGGCGGTCTTCGCCGCCTCCGGCATCGCCACGCTCGCCGAAATCGAGTCGCTCATCGGTTTTTCGGAAGGGCAGTACGATCTGCTCGCCAGTGAGCTCAAGCTCTCGTTTTCGCCCGATCCTCGCCTTCGCTTCGCCGCCGTCTGGAACGCATTGCCGCTTGAAGACGGCCTGATCGCGCGCCTGATGGGCCTGGAATCTGCCCAAAAAGTCATTAATTTGCGGATGGTTGCGAAGAATCATCTGGCCCGGGCGCTGGCGACCGGAAATAAACCGGCCTCCGGCTAATTTCGCGCCTTCCTTCGCGCCCTGGCAAAAGGAGGGAAGAAGATGGCGGATCATCTCAATTCCGAGCAGATGGTCAAATATCGGGACCGCCAACTGGCGCCGGAGGAAACCGTCGCCGTGGACCGCCACCTGAGCGGGTGCCCGCACTGCCGCGCCTCCGTCGCCACCCTCATTTCCGGCCAGGCTTTTATCGAAGCCATCGCCGCGGCCCGCAACGATCATCTGAGCTACGAGCAGATGGACGCCTGGGTGGAGAATCAGCTCGACCCGGAGGAGCGCGAATTCGTCATGGCCCATGCCGCGCTCTGCCAGCTCTGCGCCCGCCAGTTGCGTGCCTACGAATCGTACGCCCCGGCCATGAGCGCGCGGATCCCGCCGCCGGCGCGGGAAGCAACCCGGTGGACGGACCGCTTGCTGGCCTTCTTCCGCACGCCGCAGTTTGCAGTGATGGCCACCGCGGCGCTGGCCGCCGTCCTTCTGACGCCGGTGGCGCTGCGCCAAACCGGGCATGCCAGTTGGAGCGACTTTCTGGCCCCGGCGCGCCCGGAAGTGCTGCGCGACCTGCCGGTGAATCCGGACACCTCGCTGCTTTATCCGGTTTCGGAAGCGATCGAGGAGCAGCAGCCCGTCTTCGCATGGCGGAACAGCGGCGGCCAGGCCGCGCAGATCTTCCTCTTCGACGCGGCGCACAACGAGATTGCGCATAGCGCTCCGATTTCCGGCGCCGAATGGCTGGCGCCGGTTCCGCTCGACCGCGGTGCGGTATATACGTGGGAGGTCCGCACCGCGGCGGGCGCGCGAACCGCCTCGTTCCGCGTGTTGAGCCAGGCCGATCATGAAAAACTGGCCGCCGCCCGCGCAGCCAACACCCCGCCCGCGCGCATCGGAGAAATGGCCCGCGCCATGGGCGCGCTGTCGGAAGCGCAGCGCCAGTTCCGCGAGGAACTGCGCCGCGATCCGGCGGACTCGGCGGCGCGCAAGCAGTTGGATCAGGTGATCCGCCTGCGCGGCCGCTGACGCCGCGGGCGGATTCGCCAAGGCCCGCCGCCTCCAGTTGTATACTCAAAGGCTGCGTGCCAGCCCCGTCCCTTCCATGAAAATCACCCGCGTTGACGTCTATCGCGTCGAGCTGCCTCTTCACGAGGGCAGTTATCAATGGTCCGGCGGAAACGCCGTCACTGTCTTCGACTCAACCATCGTCGCCATCGCCACCGACGCCGGCCTCACCGGCTTCGGCGAAGTCTGCCCGCTCGGCGCCGCCTATCTTCCCGCTTATGCCGCCGGCGCGCGGGCCGGAATCGCCGAGCTCGCGCCCCAGTTGATCGGACTCGACCCGTCGCAAACCGGCGTCCTCCATCGCTTCATGAATCAGCGGATGCGCGGGCATTCTTACGTTAAGTCCGCGATCGACGTCGCCTGCTGGGACCTGCTGGGCAAAGCCGCGAATCTTCCGGTGGCGGATCTGCTCGGCGGCCGCTTCGGCGCCGATTTCCCGCTCTATCGCGCTATCTCGCAGGACTCCCCGGAAAAAATGGCGGAAAGGGTCGCGTCATACCGCGCCCAGGGATACACCAAATTCCAGTTGAAAGTGGGAGGCGACGTGGAAACCGACATCGCCCGCATCTTCGCCGCCGCCGGAAAACTTCAACCGGGCGATGTCCTGATCGCCGACGCCAACACCGGCTGGACCCAGCATCAGGCCTTGCGCGTCGCCGACGCAGTCCGCCACGCCGACGTTTACATCGAGCAGCCCTGCAAAACATACGAAGAATGTCTCGCCATTCGCCGTCACACCAACCGCCCGTTCATTCTTGATGAAGTGATCGACGATATCGGCATGGTCGTGCGCGGCGCCAATGATCGCGCCATGGACGTGATCAATCTGAAAATTTCCAAGGTCGGCGGCCTGACCCCGGCGCGCCAGATCCGCGACCTCTGTGTTTCGCTCGGCATCGCCCTCACCATCGAAGATACCTGGGGCAGCGACATCGCCACCGCGGCCATCGCGCACCTCGCCCACAGCACTCCTCCCGAGTTTCTGTTCACCACCACCGATTTCAACAGCTATGTCACCGTGAGCACCGCCGAAGGCGCTCCCCGGCGCGAAAATGGCCGCCTCGCCACTTCGCCTCGGCCCGGCCTGGGCATCGAACCGAAATTCGAAGTGCTTGGAAAGCCTGTATTTTCCGCTGGTCGTTCGTAATGGCATGCAAATTCGCCCGCCGCCGGCTCAATTGCCGCCGGCCTGTTGCCGTTATGTCCAGTAGGGAAATATGCTCGGTAACGCGGAAAAATGGAAGTCCCTTCTGGAGGCGGTTTCTCCGGCCGCGCGTGTGGCCATGGAGAAAGCCTTCGGGTCGAAGCTTCCTCCGCTGTTTGAATGGTTGCGGGACACCGTATCGCGCCCTTGCCCCGCGGCCGCCGCGCTCCTTCACAACGGCTTAGTTGTAAGCGCGATTTCGAATCCGGGTGTGCTCTCTTTGAATCAGGCGATTGAGCTCGCCCAGGCCGCCTCCCGCATCGAGACCGGACTGGATTACAAAATTCTCTCAAAGGTCACCGGCGCCGCCCGCGATTGGCCCCGCGATATTCCCCGCCAGCAGATGATGCGGGTCCTGCAAGTGATCGACGCGACCTCCGACTGCCAGCGCCTGATCCTTCCACTGATGAAATTTGCGAGACTCGGCCAGCCCCATCTGCGTTCGAAAGCAGTGAAGCTTTTGGCGCGCGCCAGCCGCAATCCCGGTTGGGCGAATGCGATTCTCGGCGATCCCGATCCGCGCGTCCGCTCCAACCTGATCGAGGGACTGGCCGGGCATCTCGGCAACCGGGCGGCCGCGATGCTGCAAAGCGCGGCCCGGGACCCGCACCATCGCGTTTCCGTCACGGCTCTGCTGCAACTGGCGCGATTAGGCGATTCGCCCAGCCAGGAACGTCTTCAGGCGATGTCGGCCGCCGGGGACGATTTGCACAAACGCGCCGCGGCATGGGCCTTGCGAAAGCTCGAGGAGAGCGCCCGCGCCGCGCACGCCGGGTCCGCAATCATTCCTTCCACCGCAGCTCCGCATCCGACCGCCTGACGTAGTTCGCATCGATCTCCGCCGGATCGAGCGCCGCTTCGATCCGCGACGCCGCGATCGCCGCCACGGCTCGCGCAATCTGCCGCGGCGCCTGCCGCACCGGAAGCGAAGCCGGAATCGCCACGCCCGCGCTGATGAACTCGATCTCGCCCGGAGGCAGCGCCGCCAGCCATCGATCCAGCGGCATCACCACCTCCTCGCCGATGATTTGCAAACGGTCGTCGTAGACCGCGCCGAACACGTCTCCGCGCCGGGCGTCGATCACCACGCCGCGCAGCGGCTTGGTTCCGAACCACGCCAGCGCCTGCAAATTGGAAACCGCCATCACCTTGCGCCCCGCCGCTTCCGCCAAACCCTTCACCGCGGCCAGTCCGACGCGAACCCCGGTGAACGCGCCCGGTCCGGCCGCCGCCGCGAAAATATCGATCGATTTCCAATCGAGCCCGCGCCGCGCCAGCATTCTCTCCATTTCGCCGAACAGCACGTGCGCGAACCCGTCCGGTGATTCGAGCGCGGCCTCTTCCACCACCTTCGCGTCTTCGGCCAGCGCGATACTCCCGTGGTCTCCCGTCGTGTCCACCGCAAGAATGCGGATCACTGGACCAGCCTGTAGACTTTATCGATCACGTATGCCTTGCCGTACGCATTCAGCAGCGCGACGCGCACGCTCATCACCGCCGGATAGTGATTGGCGATGGAGTGCGGAATCCGCAGCGTCCCTTCGCGGCCCGTTCCAATCACCCGCTCGCCTTCGCCGTCGGTGGGAACCTCGCCGGTCCATTCCACCAGCAGCGACCGCGTCGCCCGCGATTCGCGCTTCACTTTGAGAGAATAAGCGGGCGGCTTGGAAATCGAGATTGCCTCATCGCCCGGCGAGGCGATCTCGAAAGGAATCTTCGAATCGTCGCGCTCGATCTCCTGCACCGGCGCCTCGCGCGATTCGAACTTATACGACTTTAGCATTCCTTCTTTCGTCCGCTCGCGGGAAATGTGCAGCACCCAGGGATGCGAGGCGTCCGGAGGCTCGCCGGTGAAATGCTCCCCGCTGTATCCTTTCTTATCCTTGATTCGCTCGCCCGTGAGCGGATTGATCCACGCCACATCGTAGCCGTGTTTGGCCACGGTGACCTCCACCGGTCCCGGTTTTTCGACGTAAACGATGTATTCCACGCCTTCCAGCGCGATCGCGCGCCCGCCGTCCACGTCGAAATACGGCTCCAGTTCCCAATATCGGTTCCCCGACATGAAATCGAACCACGCCGTCATGTACTCACCCGATCCGGAAGCGGGATATTGCCCGTTCATGGTCGCGTTCCACAGATCGTTCGCGTTCCGGATGCCAGAATTGATCGCGGGAATCTGATAGAGCTGATGCTCCACCGCCCCGACGTTCGCATCCGGCGTGCCGTAATCGATCAGCGTCATCCAATCGTCGCCGGCGAGCGGCGCGGATGTAATCTCCGCCATCGTGGTGCGCGGATGCTCATAGGTATCAAGCGTTTTGATCAGCGCGCCCGCGTCTTTCAGCACGCTTTTTGCGTGCTCCATGTTTTCAAACGACGGAACGCCCATCCAGGTGATGTTCATCGCGCCAAACCGCGCCACGAGATCGCCGATATAGCTTTCCCGCGCCTGCCGGTCCGCCGGAATCGCCGCGAGCACCAGATCCGCCACCAGGTCGCGCGCCGTGATCGCCTTAACGCGGTCCGCCGCCTCGCGCAGATCCGCGTCTTTCTCGATCGTCACCCGCGCGTGCGTGAACTTACTCTGGACCAATTCGCTGACCTTAGCGTCAAACTCCGCGCGCGGCATCGCGGTGAAATGGTCGATCGCCGCCGCCATCCAAAGATGCGGCTTGTTGTTCGCCCGCGTCTGAAAATGATGCAGGTTGGCGGCCTGCACAAATCCCGGCGAATCCGATTCGGCCGCCACCAGGCTCGATTCGCGCCCGTCGAGCCGCGCAAGATTGCTGGTGATGCGGTACATCCACGTCCCCGGTTCGGTCGGCGAAAAACGCACCGTCAATTGATGTTCGTTGTCGTGAAACGCGGCGATCTTGTACGTCGTGTGCCGCGGCGAGCGAAACTCGACCTCCAGCCGCGCCGCCTCCGGATTCTCGCCGCTTTGCAAATCGAAAGTCAGCTCGCAAGGCGACCATTCCACCGCTGATTCGCAGCCGGATTGCGCCAAAAGCCGCGCCGCAAACAGCGCGCCCGCCAGCCATCGGACCATCTCCCTCAATATACGCAATTCGCGCCGCTTCTCGATCCTGTCCGGCCGCTGCCGCGATAATAAAAGTAGCTGTGATCCGCCGCCTCATCCTCACCCTGATTGCGGCCGCCGCCGCCTCGCCCGCGCAAACGGTCACTATCGTCAACTCCGGATCGACCAACACTTCGGGATTCCAAATCGCCGTCGAGAAATCCGGCAAAGCGCAATACACAGAGCGCCGCGGCGTGCCGCAAAAGCTCCAAAAGAAAATCCCGGCCGCGCTCGCCAGACGCCTTTATAGAGATGTCCACGCCGCGCGGCCGCTTCAGGCGCTGCCTGTGCCGCATTGCGTCAAAAGCGCCTCGTTTGGCACGCGGACCTACATTGACTTCGGCGCCGAAGAATCCCCCGACCTGAGCTGCGGCGACGCGGGCGACCCGAAACTGCGCGATCTGATCCGCGACGTGAACCAGATTGTGGCGCTCTTCCGCCGTCCGCCGGCGCTCTGATCCGGGGGAGCCTCGACGAAGCGTTCCGGCGCACGGCGACGCGTGCGCGCCGTCTCCGCCGAGCTCCCCTTTGAATCCGTGATTCTAACCCGCCGGATCGTTGCAACCGCTCCTACGGTTGCAGGGCGAACGCGAAAATCGAGTTGCCCGCCGCGATCGCCACCTGCTGCCGCCCGTTGCTCAGATAACTGATCGGGTTGGCGAAAATCCCCGCGCCGGTCTGATAATGCCACAGCGCCCGCCCCGTCCTCGCGTCGAGGGCGAAAAAATCTCCTTCATTGCTGCCCGCAAAGAGCAGATTCCCCGCTGTCGTCAGCACGCCCGCCTGCGCCTCGGAGGCGAGCTGAAATTCCCACTTCATCTCGCCCGTGCCCGGATTCAGCGCGCGAATCGCCCCCTTCGATTCCTCTCCATCGATCGGACGCAGGCCGCCGCCGTTGAACTGCGCTCCGGGCTTATATTCGGCGTCGCCTTTGAGGAAAATTCCGCCAACCTCGCGCACCGGAATGTAAAACAGATTCGTCGCCGGGCTGTAGGACGGGCTGAACCAGTTCGTTCCGCCGCCGACGTCCGGATAAACTTTATTTCCTTCCGTGGTCGGCGCGGTGTTGGGGATCACGATCGGCCGTCCCGAATCGTCCAGTCCTTTCGCCCAGGTTTGTTTGGCGTAATCGCGCCCGGCGAGAAATTTCTCGGTGGTCCGGGCGAGCTCGTAGTAAAACGCGTTGCGATTCCCGAACAGCACCGCCTTGTGCTTTTCCCCGCGCACCACCGCCTCGGCCAGCACGGGAACTTCCGTCGAGTCCCAGTCGTGGGTATCGTGCGGCGTGAACTGGAAATACCACTTCAGCTTTCCCGTATCCGCATCCAGCGCCAGCAGGCAATCCGAATAGAGATTGTCGCCGGCGCGCACATCGCCGTTCCAATCCGGACCCGGATTGCCCGTTCCCCACAGGACCAGATTCAGCTCCGGATCATAAGATCCGGTGACCCAGGTGGTCGCCGCGCCGGTTTTCGCGCTGTCGCCCTTCCACGTTTCGCTGCCCGGCTCGCCCGCCGCGGGAACCGTCCAGAAGCGCCAGGCGCGCCGTCCGGTTTTCGCGTCGTAGGCATCCACGAAACCGCGGATGCCGTACTCGCCTCCCGCGATTCCCACCACGATCTTGTCGCGGACCGCCAGCGGCGCCGCCGTGATCGAATGGCCCAGCTTCGGATCGGCCACCACCACGTCCCACCGCACAATCCCCGATTTCATATCGAGCGCCACCAGATGCGCATCGAACGTGCCGACGTAAACCATATCGTTCAGCAGCGCCACGCCGCGATTCACCTCGCCGCAGCACCCGCGAACGCCTCTGGGCATTTCGCGCCGGTACTTCCACAGCGGCCGCCCCGTGGCCGCGTCCAGCGCCGTGACGCTGCCGCCCGGCTCGGAAACATACATCACTCCGTCGGCCACCAGCGGCGACGCCTCGATCCGCTCCGTCGTGCGCACCTGATAGGTCCACACCGGACGCAGCCCGGCGACGTTTTCCGCGGTAATCTGATCCAGCCCGGAATACCGCTGCGAGCTGTAATTTCCCGAATAAATCAGCCAGTTGCCCGGCTCCGCATCCGCCCGGCGAAGCCGCTCGAACGGAACCTGCGCCGCCAGCGGCAGTGCAATCGCGAAAATGAGAAAACGCTTCATGGAGCACCTCGCAGCGACGCTAAATACGCCACCAGATCATCGGTTTCCGCCGCAGACAAAACCGCGCGGAAACTCGGCATCGGAGTCTTTCCGGTGTCTCTTTCCAGCTCCGCCAAATCCCCCTTGACGAAGGAATGCAGTCCCCCGTTCAGGTCGCGGATCTGAATGGTGAAAATATCTTCGTTCAAGCGGATCCCGCGAATCGCGCGGCCGTCCTTCGTCCGAATCCTCACCAGCAGAAATCCCTCCGGCAGCGACTTCTCCGGATCGAGCACCGCCGCGCGCAGATGCGCCGCGCTGCGCCGCGCGCCGATGTCGGTCAGCTCCGGGCCCAGCACTCCGCCTTGTCCCCGCACCGTATGGCATTGCGCGCAATTGCCCTTGCCGCGATAGATCTCTTCGCCGCGTTTGGGATCGCCCGGCAGCGCTTCGGCCGGCGCGCGTCCAAGGCTGCGAACGTACGCCGCAAGCTG
This sequence comes from Terriglobia bacterium, assembly GCA_021324615.1. Lineage (GTDB taxonomy): Bacteria > Acidobacteriota > Terriglobia > Bryobacterales > Bryobacteraceae > Palsa-187. The sequence continues at coordinate 9,364 of JAJPIT010000106.1, forward strand.
CCAGGTTTCCTTGGTATCGACGGCATATCCCGCCGGCATCTCCGTCCCTTTAATGCCGTCGCGGATCACTTTGAACAGCGATTCATCGTCGGGGGCGTGCCGCAGCTTGGGCTGCGCCAGCACCGCGCCTTTGCCGCCTTCGCCCCTGGGCCCGTGGCAGCTCGCGCACTGCGCCAGGAACAACCGCGCCCCGGCCTGCACGTCGGCCGGCGTCGAGTGCGGATTCTTCTTGGGGATGACGTACTCCGGATCCACTCCATCCTGCGCCATCGCCGAGATACTCAACCAGCATAAAATCCCCAAAACACGCATGGTCAACCTCGCGCTTTAAGTTTTGTCGAGTATATCACTCCCCCGGCTGTATAATGCTAGGGTCGGTTTCGGGGACCACGAAGGAACTTAAGGAGACTTTATGATCGAGAACATCATCGCGAAGCTGCTCGGCGATTTCGAGCGAGGATTTATGAACCGGCGCCAGCTCATTCAAAGTCTGGCCCTCGCCGCCACCGCCGCCGGATCCGGAGCCGCTTACGCGCAGGAAGCCGGCAGCCAGAAGAAACAGGCTTTCGACCTGGGCCATTTCAAAGCGTTCAAAACCGCCGAGCTGGATCACATTTCCTTCCAGGTGAAGGATTATCGTGTCACGCGCGACTTCTACGCGGACTTGATGGGCATGGAAGTCGCCAGCGACGACGGCCAGCGCCAGTGCGAGCTGAAATTCGGCAACTCCGTTCTGCTGGCCCGCAATCATTTCCGGCCGCGGGGCGGGGAAGCGCAGGCCGCCGCGGCTTCCCCTGCCGCCGCGCAAGGCGGACGCGGCAATCGCCCCCCGACAACCGCGCTGGTGGACCACATCGCCTATCGCATCTACAACTGGGATACCGATCAGGTGAAGGCCGAATTGATCAAGCGCGGCCTGCTGAAGGAAGACGCCAGGCCCGACACCGGCAACGGAATCCCCGGCTATTCCAGTTTTCACGTCTTCGATCCGGACGGCTTCAATCTTCAGATCAGCGGCGTCGCCGGTCCGAATGATTCGGTCAACCGCAAGAAGTAGCCGCGTTTGCCAAAGACGCTTCCCTGTTGCCGCGCCTCAAGCCGTGAGGCGCGGCGGCGCTTCGGCCGCGACCGCGTGACGACGGGATGACAGACGCCGAAATTATCGCGGTCGGCAGCGAACTTCTCACTCACGACCGCCTGGATACCAACTCGCTCTTTCTCACCGAGCAGCTCAACGCTCTGGGCATCGAGGTTCGCCGCAAGCTCATCGTTGGCGACGACCGCGCGCTGCTGGAGGCCGCCGTGCGCCAGGCCGTCGCTCAGATGCAGATCGTCGTCCTGACCGGCGGCCTCGGCCCCACCGAAGACGACCTGACGCGCGAAGCCGTCGCCGCCGCGCTCGGCCGCCGGCTCATTTTCGACCAGGAGATTTTCGGCTGGATTCAGGAACGCTTTCGCCGCATCCATCGTCCCATGGCCGAAAACAACCGCCGCCAGGCGTACCTGATCGAAGGCGCCCAGCCTCTGCCGAATCCGCGCGGCACCGCCTGCGGCCAATGGATCGAGCATCAGGGCCGCGCCGTCATTCTTCTCCCCGGCCCGCCAGCCGAACTGAAGCCGCTGTTTATCGACGAATGCGTCCCGCGCCTCAAAAAACTTCTTCCGCCGCAGGTGATTCGCACGCGCTATTATCGCGTCGCCGGAATGGGCGAATCCGACCTGGATCAGCTTATCGCGCCCGTCTACAAAAAAGTGACCAATCCCGCCACCACCATTCTTTCGGGCGCCGGCGACATTCAGGTTCACCTTCGCGCCCGCGCCGCCAGCGCCGAGGAGGCCGAATCGCTTCTTCTTCAGGTCGCGCCGGAAATCGAGGCGCTTCTCGGCGATCGGATTTACTCGCGCAGCGGCGAACTTCTCGAAGCGGTGGTCGGCCGGAGGCTGCGCGAGCTTCACGCCACGCTCGCCGTCGCCGAAAGCATCACCGGAGGGATCATCGCGCAGCGGATCACCAGCGTCCCCGGCGCCTCCGATTATTTTCTCGGCGGCTTCCTGGTCTACAACGATCAGATGAAAACCGCGCTGCTCGGCGTCGATCCCGGGCTGCTCGCCGCGCACAGCGCCGTCAGCGAAACCGCCGCCAGGGCGATGGCCGAAGGCGCGCGCGCCCGCACCGGCGCGACCTACGCTCTTTCGATCACCGGTGAAGCAGGCCCGGAAAGCTCCACCCCAGCCCCGCCCGGAACCGTTTTCGCCGGCCTCGCCTCGCCCGAGGGGACCGAGGCGCGAAAATTTCAGTTCGGCGGCGACCGCAACCGCATCCGCGCTCTCGCCGCCCAGACCGCTCTCGATCTGCTCCGCCGCCGTATCGGCGCCTGAGGCGTTTCTCTCCACTCCACGGCTCGCAAGCGCGCCCGCGCCGCCAAGGTACACTGAAAAACAAGGGGACCATCCACCACACCGTGAGTACCGCTACGGCAACCACAGCCGCCGAATCCACCGCCTTCCGCATTCTCGCCTCGCTCAGCGTCTGTCATCTGTTGAACGATCTGCTGCAAAGTCTTCTGCCCGCCGTCTACCCGATTCTGAAAAGCAGCTATCATCTGGATTTCGTCCAGGTCGGCCTCATCACCGCGACTTCGCAGCTCACCGCCTCCCTGCTTCAGCCCGTCGTCGGCATGTACACCGACCGGCGGCCAATGCCCTATTCGCTCGCCGCCGGGATGGCCTTCACCCTCACCGGACTGATCGCGCTGGCCCTGGCTCCCAACTTCCCGGCCATCCTCGCCGCCGTCGGACTGGTCGGCGTCGGATCCTCCGTCTTTTATCCGGAGTCGTCGCGCGTGGCGCGCATGGCCTCCGGCGGCCAGCACGGACTGGCGCAATCGCTTTTTCAAGTCGGCGGAAACGCGGGCACCGCGCTCGGCCCGCTGCTGGCCGCCTTCATCGTTGTCCCCTTCGGCCAGCCAAGCATCGCCTGGTTCTCGGCCATCGCCCTGATCGCCATCTTTCTGCTCACCCGCATCGGCCACTGGTACAAAGCCAACCGCGGCATCCTGCAAAAATCGCGCGGAGCGCGCTCCGCCTCGGCCGCCGGAAATCGCAAAATCGCTTTCGCCGTGGCCATCCTCATCGCGCTGGTGTTTTCGAAATTTTTCTATCTGGTCAGCCTCACCAGCTACTACACCTTCTACCTGATCAGCAAATTCGGCGTCTCCGTGCGCGACGCGCAAATTTATCTGTTCATTTTCCTGGGCGCGGTCGCCGCCGGAACCATCATTGGCGGACCGGTAGGCGACCGCATCGGCCGCAAGCACGTCATCTGGTGGTCGATCCTCGGCCCGCTGCCGTTCACGCTCGCCTTGCCCTACTCCAATCTCTTCTGGACCGCGGTTCTGACCGTCCCCATCGGCCTGCTGCTCGCCTCGGCGTTTCCGGCGATCATCGTCTACGCGCAGGACCTTGTTCCCGGACGCGTGGGCGCCATCTCCGGACTTTTCTTCGGCCTCGCCTTCGGCATGGGCGGAATCGGCGCGGCGCTGCTCGGCGAATTGGCCGACGCCACCAGCATCGAATTTGTCTACCGCGTCTGCGCGTTTTTGCCCGCGATCGGATTGCTGACCGCGTTCCTTCCCAACCTCAACCGCCCGCGCGCCGCGTAAGCGGAAGCATCGGCGGATCGCACAAATGAAACGTGAATTGGCCGCTTGAGTGCTCCTTGCCTGCCGGAGATGCGCATGATTCGAGACTTTCTTTTCCTGATCCTTTTCCTGGTGCTGCTGGCCGCCTGGCTCATCGTGTGGGCGGCTCTGCACCTGGCTGGCGGATTCATTCACTTGTTGCTCATTTTCGCCGCCATCGCGCTGCTGATTCATCTTTTGCGAGGCGCCCGCCGCCGCGCATAACGGTAAATGATCCTTTCGAAAGTGCGGCCGCGGCCCTCGAACACCCGCTCGGAACAATGTTCTAAAATATTGATTTGACCGAAACCGAACAGCGCCGCCAGACCGCCGCGGCTCGTCTGGCGGACCTTAAAATCGACGCGCTGCTCGTCTCCTCCCCCGCCAGCGTCCGCTATCTCACCGATTTTTCCGGCTCGAACGGCTTGCTGTTGCTGGCGCGCGGCGAATCGCATTTTTTTACGGATCCGCGCTACGGCCTGGAGGCTTCCCAAACAATCACCTGCCGGGTGCATGTCGCAAAAAAGCCGCTAATCGACGCTGTAATCGCTGTTTTGAAGCGAAAAAAGCTCAAAAAAACGGGTTTTGAATCGGCCTGGATGCGTTTCGAGGAGTACTCCAAGCTCCAGCGGGGTCTGCCGCCCGGTTTTTCGCTTCATCCGGTCGGATCCGTTCTTGAAGAGCAGCGAATGATCAAGTCCGCCGCGGAAATCGAGCGTATCCGCAACAGCGTCAAGGCAAATTCCCGCGCATTTTCCGCGGTTTTGCGGCGGATCAAACCCGGCGCGCCGGAACAGGAGATCGCTGCCGCACTTGATTTCGAAATGCGGCGCCTGGGAGCCGAAAAACCCGCTTTTGAAACCATCGTCGCCAGCGGGGATCGCTCCGCGCTGCCCCACGCGCACCCCACCGCGCGACCGCTCGGCCGAAATGAACTATTATTAATTGACATGGGCGCAACCCTCGACGGTTATTCGAGCGACATGACGCGCGTCGCCTTCACCGGCGCGCCGCCCAGGCGCATCCGCGATTTGTATCGGGCCGTGCTTGAAGCGCAACTGGCCGCGATTGATTCGGTTCGCGCCGGCGCACCGGCCGGCCGGGTGGATGCCGCCGCGCGAAATGTGCTCCGGCGCCACGGCCTGGACCGGGAATTCATCCACTCTACCGGCCACGGCCTCGGTCTGGAGATTCATGAGCCGCCGCGCATTGGAAAAAAGAGCCAGACCAGGTTGCAGGCCGGAATGGCCATCACTATTGAGCCCGGAGCGTACGTGGCCGGCCTTGGCGGCGTTCGCATCGAAGATACCGTTCTGGTGACGCAAAACGGATGCGAAGTCCTGACGCCCACTCCCAAAGAACTCGTTCAAATTTAAATGACCATAGACGAAATAAAAGAACTTCTGGATATTTTTACGGCAAGCGGCATCGCCGAAATGGAGTTACAGCGCGGCGAGGACCGCTTGCGGCTGCGCCGCGCGCCAAACAGCCAGGAGATAACCGTTCCGGCCGCGATGCCGATCCTTCCGGCCGCGGCTGCCGCGGCCGCTCCCGCGCCGGCCCCTGTATCTGTATCTCCTCCGCCGGCTTCCGCGCACAGTGCTCCCGCTGCGCCCAAGCCTGCCGAGCCCGACTCCGGAAACGTACTGGTGAAATCGCCGATTGTTGGGACTTACTACGAGTGTCCCGCGCCGGGCGCCGCGCCGTTTGTGAAGGTCGGCGATTCGGTCGAGCCCGGGCAGGTGCTGTGCATCATCGAATCGATGAAGCTGATGAATGAGATTGA
>JAJPIT010000055.1 GCA_021324615.1 Terriglobia bacterium
AAAACGGCAGGCTGATCGCGATCACAAGCACCGCCGCCAGCCCGATTCCGGTCCATTTCAAGAGGGAACGCAAGCGACACCTCCTGCCGCGAGTATACAGTAGCCCTCCGTCGGCGTCCGCATCGGATACAATCCGCAGTGACTTCCAGGAAGAACCTCATGAAGTCTGTTTGACTGTGGCCGTCGGACTCGCCGCCGGCATTCTACTCACCCGCGCGGCGGAAAACAACGAAGCTCCGGCACAGGTCAGCTACTTCGTCGTCAAGCTGCTTCCGTAAGAAGCTAAGCCCGCGCCAGTGCCGCCTTTACGCGCTCTGCGTTCATGGGAACGCGGCGAAGGCGCACGCCCACCGCGTCGAAAATCGCATTGCCGATGGCGGCGGCCGTCGGACGGCTGGACGGCTCGCCCGCTCCGCCCGGCGGGAGCTCGGGATGATTGAGCAACACCAGCTCGACATGCTCCGGAACGTCGCCGGCGCGCGCCACCCGATACGTGTTCCAATCGACGCTGGTGACGCGTTCGCGATCGAACAGAACCTCTTCCTTGAGCGCCCGCCCCATCGATTGAATCAGATTCGCGCAGACCACCCCGCGTAATCCGTCCGGATTCACGATCAATCCGCAGTCGTGCGCGCACACCATTCGCGTCACCCGCACCGCGCCGGTGCGGCGGTTCACCTCCACCTCGGCCACCGTCGCGACATACGTTCCACCGCGCACCGCGTAGGCCATGCCCCGTCCCCGGCTCACCGCGCCCGCGTCTCCGCCGGGAGATTTTCGCGGCTTCCAGCCCGCGCGCTCCGCCGCCGCCGTGATCACCGCCCTGGCCCGCGGATCTTTGGTGTACTTCAGCCGGAACTCTACCGGATCGGACCCCGCCGCGGCCGCCATTTCATCGATAAACGATTCCATCGCGAAGGTCCCCTGCGGGCCGTTGGGATCGCGCAGATGCGTGGCGGCCAGCGGCGAAGCCGGATCGTCAAGCCCCGGAACCACGTGCGCCACCGACTGAAGATTGGGAAATTCGTAAACCGGGCAGCAGTCTCCAAAATTGCAGAACTCCGTTCCCGCGCTGGTATTCGGCAATCCCATCAGCCGCGCCGCCAGAAAATTTCCCGCCGCGTCGGCCACATAAAGAACCTCGCTGCCGGAAAAACATCGCGACTCGAAGCGGAACGCGCTGACGTTCCCCGCCGCGTCGAATCCCGCCGCCAGATCGATCACCGCCGCCGGTCCTTTCGACCCCCAGGCGGTCATATCCGCCCGCATCCACTGCACGCGAACGGGTTTGCCGGTCTCTTGCGAAAGCACCACCGCGTCCGCGGCCGCATCCTCGTAGCCCGCGCGCCCGTAAGAACCCGCGTCCGGCATCCAGATGCATCGCACCCGGTCCGGCGGAACGCGCAGCAGATCGGCGATGCCTTTTTGCAGCGCGTGGTTTTTCTGCGATCCGCACCAGACCGTGGTTACGCCGCCGGCGCGAACATCGGCCACGGCGCAGCCCGGCCCCATCGTCGCGTGCGCCTGGAAAGGCCATTCGTAGCTCGCCTCAATCTTTCGCGCCGCGCTCGCCAGCGCGTTCGCGTCGCCGCGGCTGAGCCCCGGACGGCTCGCTTTCGGCGCCGTGGCGCGCAGATGCGCGAAAACATCGGCGGGCAGCTCCGCCGCCGGCTTGCTCCAGGTGATGTTCACCGCTTTGGCCGCGCGAATCGCCGCCCACTCGTTCTCCGCCACCACCCCCGCGAAATTCCCCTTCACCACCGTTCGCACAAATCCCGGAATCTTTTTCGCCGCCGAATCGTCCACGCTCTCGATCTTCGCCCCCGCTGCGGGCGGGCGCATCACGCGGCCGTGCAGCATGCCCGGCACGCGAACATCGGTGGAATACTCGGCCGTGCCCAAAATCTTCGCCGCCAGTTCGGCGCGCGGAAGCGGCTTGCCCACCACTTTGTATTGCGAAGGATCCTTCGGCTTGCCCTGTCCTTCCACGTTCACGTTGAATCCGCGGCCGGAAACGCGCAGCGCGCCGTTCAACTCGTGATCCCGAACCAGCTCGCCGTAAGAAACGCTCTTGCCCCCGCCGATCACCACTCCATCGGCCACCGTGAGCTCACCCGCGGGCGCGCCCAATCGCTCCGCCGCGAGCTGAAGCAAAAGCGCGCGCGCCGTCGCCGCCGCGTTGCGCAGCGGCCTGGCCCCGTTCGAAATCGACGTGCTGCCGCCGACCCCGCCCTGATCCGGCGTCATCGCCGTATCACCCAGGACAAAAGAAACACGCCGCGGCGAAACGTCCAGTTCCTCGGCGACAATCTGGCTCAACGCCGTCTGAAGCCCCATGCCGATATCGACCTTGTCCGTAAAAACCGTGACGCCGCCATCGCGCCCGATGCGAATCCAGGAGTCGAGCCGGTCCGATGCCGGCGGCTTCACCGTATCGGCGGCGGCGCGCGGCGCAATCGCCGAATCGGCGATGCTAAATCCGACCACCACTCCGAAAAAACCCCGGCGGGAAGTGGCAAGCATGCTCATGCCCTCCTCCAATCCTGATCCTTCGCTTGCCCGGAGCCGCGGATCATCCCCGCGGCGCGGCGCACCGCGTCGAAAATCCGCACGTGGCTCCCGCAGCGGCACACCAGCCCGGCGAAGGCCGCGCGCATCTCCTCCTCGCTCGGATGCGGATTCCGGTCAAGCAGCGCGTTCGCCGTCAGGATCCATCCGTTCAAGCAGTAGCCGCACTGAAACGCCTGCTCTTCGATGAACGCCGTCTGGATCGGATGCGGATGCTCCGGCGTGCCGAGCCCGTTCAGCGTGACAATCTGCTTGTTCGCCGCCCGCGATACCGGAAGCACGCACGACCGCGCCGGATGGCCGTCCACCAGAACCGTGCACGCCCCGCACTGCGCCAGGCCGCATCCGAAGCGCGGATTATTCAACTCCAGATCGCCGCGCAGCACGTACAGCAGCGGGCAATCCGGATCGGCGTCCACCGTATGCGCCTTCCCGTTCACATGAAGCGGAATTTTTGCCATTCTGCGATCAATCTATCGCCGCACCGCATCCAAGTCAATCCGGGCATGCGGGATTCGTCCCGCGTTTCCGCGCGGATGAAAATCCATTCTCCGCTCCAGCGGGGGTGAGCCGCGCCTCTATTCGTATAGAAATTCCGGATACCGGACGATTTTTTTCGCCCCGCGCTTCCGCGCGATCGCGTAAAGTTGCTCGCCGCGAAAGGCCGTGGAGAATCCGTTGCGCTCCAGAAATTCCCGCACCCAGCTCTCCGTCCCATACCCCGGAATCACTTCGCTGAAGAAATTCTCCATCTCGAATCCCGCCGATTCGATCGCCTCGCGCAGCTCCGGCGGCGTGTACTCCCGCACATGCCCGATCTCCGTCTCGGCGTACGCCCGCCGCGGATCGGCGTACTTGGAATAAAGCTGCGGATTGCCGCTCTGCTCCAGCACCCGAGCCACCGCCGTGAAGCTCGCCACATTCGGAGTCGTCAGCAGCAGCGTCCCGTTCTCTTCAAGCACCCGGTGAATCTCCACCAGCATGTGCATCGGATCGTGCAGCATGTGCTCGAAAATCTCGCAGGCCAGAACCGTTTCAAAATGCCCGTCCGGGTACGGATAGCGGTCCTTCTCCGCGTCGAACAGATCGATGAAGCAGCGGAACACCTCGCGCCCGCCCACCGTCACGATCTTTTCCTCGACGCGCCCCGCCGGACCATAATAGGTCCCCCGCACCTCTTTATAGCCCAGGACGCATTGAAGCGCCGGCGCCATGTGCATGTAAGTCCCCAGCTCCAGCGCGCGCCGCCCGCCGCGGGGCGGAGGAACCAGCCCCAGCGTCCGGCCGATCCGGTTCACATGCACCTCCAGATAGCGCCGCGCCGCGTCATCGGGCAGATCCATGGACCGCACAAACGCGACGATCTCGTCAAAACGTAAACGGGGCGGAATGTTTTCCTTCATTGCGGCCGCGTTTTATCCACCACCACCCGCCCCGCCTTCATCACCCAGCGGACCTTGTAAATCGCTGCGTTGATATCCTCCAGCGGATTCCCCTCCACCGCGCAGATATCGGCAAAGTATCCCGGCTTCAGCGATCCCAGTTCGTTTTCGTGATGCAGCAGCTCCGCCGCATTCACCGTCGCCGTCTTCAGCGCCTCCTCCGGCGTCATCCCCGCCTTCACGAACCAGCCCAGCTCGCGCGTATTTTCGCCGAACATCGTATACACCACGTCCGAGCCCATGGCGAATCGCACGCCGGCGCGAAACGCCTTCTTCGCCGTCTCCAGATTCCGCGCGATGTAATCGTTCAACGGCCCGATCGCTGACGGCGGATAGCGCAGCAGCTTCGCGTTCTCGACGTAATAGCGATTGTGGTCGATGGTCGGCACGTAAAAAATCTTCTTGCGTGCCATCTCCGCGATGGTGTCGTCGTCCATGTCCGTCGCGTGCTCAATCGAATCCACTCCCGCGCGGACCGCGTCCCGCGCCGCCGACGGACCATAAGTGTGAATCGCGATCGTCTTGCCCATCGCGTGCGCCGCCTCCACCGCGGCCTTGATCTCTTCGTAGGTGAACGTCTGGAATCCGGTGACGTCCTGGCCCGAACCCGTCGAACCGTACATCTTGATCACGTCCGCCCCCGCCCCGATCTGCTGCCGCACCACCTTCATCACCTCCGCCGGACCATCGGCCGTCTGCGGCCCGCCGCGCCCCCCGCGCGTGATCTGCAATCCGTAGCCCGAGACGTACATCCGCGGGCCCTCCATCAGCCCCGCGTTGATCAGATCGCGCATGGCGATGTCCTGGTAATCGCTCGCGCCCAGGTTGCGCACCGTGGTCACTCCCGTTTCGAGCGTCCTCCTCGCGTTGTCCCGCGCCAGATACACCGCCGCCGCGCCGCGTCCGGCCGCGCTGATCCGGTTCATATCGAACACGTAGGTCATGTGCGTATGTACGTCAATCAGACCCGGCAGCGCCGTGTACTTGGTCATGTCGATCGCGCCGGCCGGCCCCGCCGCGCCCACGCTCTGGATGCGATCCTTCTCCACCACGATCACCGCGTCGTTGATCATCTTCTCGCCGTCCCAGACGTGGCCGAAACGATATGCCTGCGCCCGCGCCCCGCCGGCGCCGCACAGCAAAACCATCAGCGGCAGAACCGTGTTTCTCACCATGGCTTCCCTCAGCATAAATCACCCATCACCGCGTCTTCTTCCGCCCGCCCGAAATTAAACTCTTTCCATTCGCACAACTCGCCTCGCCGCCGCGGGTTCCTTGGATGGAAACAATCTGGTTTGCGTTTCCTTCTTAATCTATGGACAACGGAGGTAAATCAAAATGAACTTCGCCCGCTACTGCTGCCTTTTCCTCGCTGGCGCGGCGCTTTCGCTGGCGCAAGCCCCAGTTCCCGCCGTCGCCGCGGTGCAAACCACCGGCATGGTCGGGATCGCCGATTCCGAGACCGCCCGGTTCAATGTCTTGAACCCCGGAGCCGTCGCCCCCGCCCTGGGAGTCATCTGCTCCGCTACAATCTCCTTCCTCGATGCCAACAACTCCATCCTCAAATCAGCCGCCGTCTCGCTTCCGCCCGGAAAAAGCGCCTTCCTCGATCTGCACAGCGACACCGATCTGGCCCTGAGCAGCGGCGACCGCATCCAGATCCGCGCCATCGTCAGCCAGCCGCTCACGCCCGGGCCCACCCCCGTCGCCGCCGCGCAGCCGGTCTGCAAGCTGATTCCCACCCTCGAAGTCTTCGATACCTCCAGCGGCCGCACTCTGGTCGTGTTGGGTCACCTGACCCCCGTCCCGTAAATTCACTTGAGCGGCAGGCGCGGGCGGACCAGCAGATCGTAAACGCCCGCGCCGAGTAACCCGCCGGCGATCGGCCCCAGGATCGGCACCCAGAACACCGCCGCGCCATCCGTCAGGCCGTTGTTCTTGAACCCCGCCGCCACCGTGAACAGGCGCGGGCCGAAATCGCGCGCGGGATTGATCGCATATCCGTGCATGCCGCCGAACGCCATCCCGATCACCACCACAATCAATCCGATCATCAGCGGCGCCATGTTCGCGCCCGGCGGCGTGTTGCGCTCATCGGTGATCGCGAAGATCATCAGCAGCAACAGCGCCGTCCCGATCGTCTGGTCCAGCAGCCCCGCCATCGGCTGCCCCGGAAACGCCGGGAACGTCGTGAACACTCCCGCCGTGTGCTCCAGCCCCGGATCAGTCACCTGAAACTGCGGCCGGTAATTCCAATAGACGATCGCCGCCGCGGTAAACGCCCCGGCCGTCTGCACCACGATATACGGAATCACCCGCCCCCACGGAAATTTTCGAAACACCGCCAGCGCGATCGTCACCGCCGGATTCAAATGTCCCCCGCTGATCCGCCCCGCGATGTAAACCCCCATCGTCACCGCCAGCCCCCAGGCCAGCGTGATATTCACGTAGCCACCCTTGTGAAACAGAACATCCATCGCCACCACGCCGTTGCCGAAAAGAATCAGCACCAGCGTCCCAAGAAATTCCGCGGTCAATTCGGAGGAAAGGCGTTTAGGCATCTTTACGAGGATAAAGGACTCGGCAGCCGCGCGTCCGGGTGTCTCTGCCGAAGATCTCTCAGATCAGCCGCAGCCGGCGCCCGATCCGCAGCCACAGCGAACGGTCCAGCCGCTTCATCTCCCGTTCAAACCGGCGGCGGTAATCCCGCAATTCCTCGATCACCGCGCGCGCCGCCTCCACCGAAAACGCAAACTCCCCTTTGCGCGCCACCACCGGAAGCGACCATTGTTCCGGATAGACGACCCCGTATGGCAAATATTTTTCGGCGTAAATCCGCGCGCTCGCAAATCCCGCTTCGTTCAGTGCGCGCCTCAGCTCCGCTTCGGTGAATTCGCGCATCTCCAAAGCTTTTCCCGCGCCGGGCCCGTGAAACACCGGATTCTCGAACACCTCGATCTCGCCCGATTTTTTGCGATTCACGAGCACCACGCCTCCGCCCACCTGCGCGAATCCGAACTCGTGAATCTCCGGATAATGCTCGAGCATCGTCGCCTCCAGCGAATATGGCACCGTCAGGATCAGCACGCCGGACGGCTTCAACAAATCGCGCGCCGCGCAAAAAGCGTCGAGGGCCGGCGGAAGCACGTGCTCGAAAATCTCACTCGAAATTAGAAAATCGTATTTGCCGAACTCCTCGCGCGGCGGATTCGAAATATCGAAGCGCGGCTCGCGGTCGTAAAACGTGTTGCGGTAATCGAACCGGTCGCCCAGCCGCCGCGCGTACTCCGGCCAATCCGTCAGCCCCAGCCCGCGGATGCTCTTGATCCGCGGAAATTCCGGGAGCGTCATCGCCACCCCGAACAGCTCCAGCGAAAGCAGCAGCATCAGGCTGCGCGTCCGCACGTTCGATCCGCACTCCCGGCACGTCGATGCTTCGCGCGTGAGCTGCTCCGGCCGGCAGCGGTTCACAGCGCCGCAGATATTGCAGGTGAACTCGATCAACTGCCTATTATCCCCGGAACCCGCCCGGGCCCGCCGCAGCTACCGCGCGCTGCGAATCTTCGGAGTCCTGCCCGCCTTCACGATCGTCTCCGTCAGCAGATCCACGGCTTTGTCGATCGGCAGAACGTCGGCGATGGCGATCGGCGTCCGCCCCTGCTGATTCACCGGATCCGGATCCGCGCCCTTGCTCAGCAGGAAGCGAATCACCTCGCAGATCTCCTCCTGCGTGGCGATCCCGCCGGTCCCGGTCACCGCCGCGTGCATCACCTGGCTGCCCGCGCTCGTCGCCGCCCCGATCTCGGGATCCAGCTCATAGGCGTACTTCACCACGTTCACCTTGGCGCTTCCGGCGGCCTCCATCAGCAGCGTCACGCCGTCCTGCGCCTTGCGCTTTGGATCCGCGCCGCCGGCCACCAGCAGCCGCATCGCCTCTTCGTGCCCGCTCTTGGCCGCCAGCATCAGCGGCGTCGCCTCGCCCGCCGCAAAGCGCAGCGCCGCCGCCGCGCCGCCCGTCTTGTGGTTGACCGCGTTCGGATTCGCGCCCTTGGCCAGCAGCAGCCGCATCAGACCGAGATCGCCGCTGCGCGCCGCCAGATGCAGCGGCGTGTCGCCGTTGCGGTCGGCCACATTCGGATCGGCCCCCGCTTCGAGCAGCGCCGCCGCCGCGCGATTGCCGCGGAACGAAGTCGCGATCATCAGCGCGTGATTGCCGTCGCGCAGCGGAAAATTCGGGTCCGCCCCCGCCGCGATCAAACTTTTCACCGAAGCCGCGTCATCCTTCACCGCCGCGAACAGCATCGCCGTCCAGCCCGCCGCCGACTCTGCGTTCACTTCCGCTCCGCGCTCGATCAGCAGCTTCACCACCTCCGGATGCCCCTCCGCGGCCGCCCACATCAGCGCCGTCTGCCCCTTCACCTTTTCCGCCGCGTTGACCTCCGCGCCATGCTCGATCAGCAGCCGCGCCGCTTCCACGCTGCCCGCGTTCGCCGCCAGCATCAGCGCCGTCTCCCCGTTCCAGCGCGCCGCCTTCGCATCGGCGCCGGCCTCCAGCAGATCGCGCACCATCGCCGCATCGCCGTTCGACGCCGCCAGCGTAAGCGGCGTATCGCCATACTCGTCGCGGATGTTGACCTTCGCCCCCGCCCGGATCAGTACCCGCGCCAGCCCCGCCTGGTCAAGATACGCCGCCCAACTGAGCGCCGTCGCCCCATCGGGCTGCGCCGCGTTGACGTCCGCCTTCGCCGCAACCAGCGCCTCCACCGCCTTCTCGTCCCGCAGCTTCACCGCCTCGATGAGCCGCAGATCCGCCGCCAGCCCCGCGGTCCCGGCCATCGCCCACACCAGCCACCGCCGCCTCCAGCGCTCGCCCCCGCCGGAACACCCGCACCCCATCGCCCTACAGCTCGCTCAAGCCTTCCAGCGGACCGGTGCTGTCGCCAAAGCCCTGAACCTTCACCCCCGCCTTGTCCAGCATGCTCACCAGCAGATTGTTCATCGGCGTATCGTTCGGAAAGACCAGATGCCGCCCGCCCTTGATCTTCCCGCCCCCGCCGCCGGCCAGCACCAGCGGCAGCCTGTCGTGCGTGTGCTTGTTGCCGTCGTTGATGCTGCTTCCGTACAGGATCATCGAACGGTCCAGCAGGCTGCCGTCCCCGTCCTCGGCCGCCTTCAGCCGCCCCAGCAGATAGGCGAACATCTTTACGTGATACTCGTTGATCTTCGTCGTCTTAGCGATCTTCTCCGGATCGTAATCGTGATGCGTGCAGGAATGGTGCCCGTCCGGAACCCCGATCTGCCGGTAGCTGCGGTTGCTGCCCTCGCGCGCCAGCATCAGCGTCACCACGCGCGTCATATCGGTCTGGAACGCCGCCACCTGCATGTCCATCATCAGCTTGGCGTGCTCCTCGAAATCCTCCGGCACCCCGGCCGGCCGCTCCATCGCCGGCATTTGCAGGTTCTGCTTCTCGGCCTTTTCGATCCGCCGCTCGATGTCCCGCACCGCCTCCAGATATTCGCTCAGCTTGCTGCGGTCCTTCGCGCCCAGCCCCGCCTTCAGGTCCGCCGCGTCTTCTAAAACAAAATCGAGAATGCTGCGCTGCTCGCTCAGCCGCGCCCGGCGCGCCGCCGCGTCCGTGCTGTCGCCGTCGCCAAAAAGCCTTTCAAACAGCGTCCGCGGATTCACCTCCGGCGGCAGCGGCGTGCTCGCCGACCGCCAGGAAACCGTGTTGGTGTAGGCGCAACTGTATCCGGAATCGCAGTTGCCCACCAGACCCGGCGCTTCCAGCCCCAACTCCAGCGAGGCGAACTGCGTCGCCGCCCCCAGCTCGCGCGCCGCCAGTTGATCCGCCGAAATCCCGGCATGAATCTCCGCCCCCTCCGTCTTCTTCGGATGCACGCCCGTCAGCCACGTCGCCCCCGCCCGCGCATGATCCCCCGGACCGTCGCCCAACGCCCGCCCGTTCAACTGCGCCAGATTCGTCAGCACCAGCACCTGCTCGCGAAACGGCTCCAGCGCCCGCATCGTCGGCGCGAACGCGAATCCCGCGCCCGC
This sequence comes from Terriglobia bacterium, assembly GCA_021324615.1. GTDB lineage: Bacteria > Acidobacteriota > Terriglobia > Bryobacterales > Bryobacteraceae > Palsa-187. The sequence continues at coordinate 10,066 of JAJPIT010000055.1, forward strand.
CCCCTGCGGAGTCCACTCCCCCTTCAGATCGATAATGCCGTTGGGAACGTACACAAATCCCAGCCGCACCGGACGCGCCGCCGCCCCCGGACCGGCCAGCGCCGGCCTCATCGCCTCCAGAAACGGCAGCGCCAGCGCCGCCCCCGCTCCCCGCAAAAAACGCCGCCGGTCAAGATGCTTCTTCGTCACCATCATGGCTCCGGACTCCTCCTCATCTGAAATGGCGTGCTATGAACCACCGCCGTGATCAAATCGCCCATCCGGTACTGATTCGCGGCCGTCTGCCGGACAATCGCCCGCACCGCCGGCTGATCGTAATACTCCAGCCCCCGCCCCAGCGCATAGGTCAGCAGCTTTTCCACCAGCGTCTGGATAAATTCCTCCCGCCGCTCCTCCGCCAGCAGCTTCCTCAACCCCGCCGGACCATCAAACGCCGACCCGTCCGGCAATTTTCCCGAAGCATCGATCGCCGCGCCCGATTCATCCCGCGTGCGCCACCGCCCGATCCCATCGAAGTTTTCCAGCGCAAATCCGATCGGGTCCATCCGCGCATGGCAAGCCGCGCAACCCGGATCGGCGCGGTGCGCTTCCATCGCCTGCCGCAGCGTCATCTTGCCGTCTTTCCCATGCGGATCCAGCACCGGAACGTCGGGCGGCGGCGGAGGCGGCGGCGTTCCCAACAAATTTTCCAGAACCCACTTGCCCCGCTGCACCACCGAAGTCCGGTTCGGATACGACGTCACCGTCAGAATGCTCGCCTGCCCCAGCAATCCGCCGCGCTTGCCATCGGCCAGCGCGACTTTTCTCAACTGCGGCCCATAGACTCCCGCGATGCCGTAGTGCCTCGCCAGACGCTCGTTCAAAAAGGTAAAGTTGGCATCCAGCAGCTCCACCGCGCTCCCGTTCCGCCGCAAAATCTCCCCGAAGAACAACTGCGTTTCCTCGAGCATCGACCATCGCAAGCTCTGATCGAACGCCGCGAAAACATCCGGATCCGGCTTGGCCAGCGGAATATTCCGCAAATAGAGCCACTGCCCGGTGAAATTTTCCACCAGCGCGCGCGACCGCCGGTCCTCCAGCATCCGCCGCACCTGCCCGTCCAGCACCGCCGGATCGCGCAGCTTGTTCCGCTCCGCCAGATCTAACAACAAATCGTCGGGAATGCTGCTCCACAGAAAAAACGACAGGCGCGAGGCCAGCTCCAGATCGCTGATCGGGTGCGCCGCGCCCGGCTCGCTTCCCGCCGAATCGCGCTCCACCCGGAACAGAAACTTCGGCGACACCAGCATCGCCTCAATCGCCTTCTCGATGCCCGCCTCGAAGCCCCCCGCGCGCCGCGCACCCTCGAACAAACTCATCAGTGCCGACACGTCGGTCTCCGTCGCCGGACGCCGGTAGGCCCGCCGCGCCAGCGTCGACAAAATCCTCCGCGCGCAGGGTCCTTCCTCGCTGGCCTTCGCCGGATAGCAGACAAAAATTTTCCGCCGGCTCGGCGAATCCCCCGGACCCCGGATCTCAAACGGGCCCGCCATCGTCACCCCGGTCACCTGCGCCGGCCGCCCCCGCACCGGCACGTCATACATCCCGATCCGCGCGCCGTCCAGCCGCACATCCAGCTTCTCCGTGCCCGTGACCTTGGTGGAAGCCGCCTCGCCCTTCGCCGGCGGCGATTCCCGCTCCGGCTTGGCATCGCTTCGGAAAAACGTCACGCCCAGCACATGCGGGCCCGCCGTGACCGCCAGCTTCATCTCCACCGGTGGCGCCGGCACTCCCTCGGAATCCGCCGGCAGATCGATCCGAATCTCGTAATCGGCGTCAACCGGAAAATCTTTGCGGATCGCCAGCCCGTTGCGCGAGCCGAACGGCAGATCGTCGCTCGCCCGTTCCGGCCGCGGCGGGCCCGACCCCGGCGGACCGGTATCGCGCGGCAGATACCGCTCGCGCGTGGGCTTGATGTTCGTGTCGCCCACCGCCAGCCGGCTCGCCGCCCGCGCCACCGCGATATAGCGCTCCAAAAGCGCCGGCGACGTCGATAACACATCGGCGATATTGTCGAATCCGTAGCCGGAATCGTCGTTGGGCAGCGTCGCGCCCGCCTCCATCTCAATGCCCAGCAGATCGCGGACCGCGTTGGTGTATTCCGCCCGGTTCAGCCGGTGCATCGCCGGCGCGCCCGGATTGGGATGCGCCGCCGCCGCGTCCAGTTCACTTTCAAGCTTCGCCCGGAACGCGTCCGCCGCCGCCTTCGATGGATGCGGCGCGCCCGGCGGAGGCATCTCGCCCGCGCGCAGCTTCTTCACCACTTTTTCCCACACCACCGCGCGCGATCCCGCCTCCGCCGGATCCAGCCCTTCCAGCGAAAATCCCGCTGTTTTCAGCTTATTGTTGTGGCAAACGACGCAATATTGTTCGGTAAACGTCCGGCTTTGCGCAGAAGCCAGCGCGGACGCAAACACCGCCACCACTCCGACCCGCGCCCGCGTCTTCGTAGCGATGCCCTCCCCGCTTCCGTACAATATCTCAGCCAGCGCAGGCGGTCAAGCCACTCATAGGAAACGGCCAACCCGCCCCGGCCGCAGGACTCACTCCGCCTCCGGCCCCCGCTCTTTCCTGGCCAGCCTCGCCAGCGCCGCAAGCTGCCGCAGATACTCCCGCAGCGGCCGCGCCGGCGTCCCCCACATCACCTCGCCCGCCCGCACAATCTTCGACGTCAGCACCCCGCTGCCCGAGCCGACCACCGCGCCCGCCTCAATCTTCGCTTTATCGCCCACCCCCCCCTGCCCGCCGATCACCGCATAGTCGCCCACTTCCACCCCGCCGGAAAATCCGGTCTGCGCCGCAACCACCACATGCCTGCCAATCTTGCAGTTGTGCGCCACATGAACCAGATTGTCCAGCTTCGTTCCTTCCCCAATCGACGTCACCCCCAGCGCCGCCCGGTCCACACACGAATTCGCCCCGATCTCGACGCGGTCGCCGATCTCCACCCGCCCGATCTGCGGAAATTTGCGGTATTCGCCCCCGCTCCGCACAAATCCGAATCCGTCCGCGCCGATCACGCATCCGGAATGCAAAATCACCTCGCGCCCGATCCGCGCCGGACCGTAGATCGTCACGTTCGCATAAACCACCGACCCCTCGCCAATCTCCACCCCTTCGCCGATCGACGCCCCCGCGTGAATCGCCACCCCCGCCCCAATGCGCGCCCCGCGCCCGATTGCCACCAGCGGCCCGATGTAGACGTCCTCCGCAATCTCGCAGTCCTCCCCGATCACCGCGCTCGGATGAACGCCCCGCGGCCGCGCCCCCGCCGGATAGAGGATCGCGATCGCCCGCGCCATCGCTTCCCGCGGATCCCGCACGCGGATCACCGTCCGCCCGCCCGGATTCGGAAAATCCGCCGGCACGAGCAGGCATCCCGCCCGCGATTGGCCCGCTTGTTTCAACATGCGCCGGGTCAGAAACGACAGATCATTCTCGCGGGCCTCTTCCAGCGCCGCCGCGCCGGAAATCTCCCGCTCGCCGTCGCCCTCCCAGCTCGCTTCCATCCGCCCCGCCAGTTCCCGTACCCGCATCTCTCTAGTGTGCGGGATCTGAAGGGCGGCTTTGAACCCCGCGCCCGCCTTCCGCCCCTTATCGCCGCATCGCCGCCGCGCCCATTTCCGGCTGCCACGCCGGCGCGCCTTCTTCCCACTGGTTGTCGGTGATCTGCTCGACCTGCGTCCCGTCGAATCGCATCACAAACAACTCTCCATACGGCTGCGGCGCGTCCGTATACACCACCTCGTCCTTGAATCCCATCCGCGAGCTCGCAAACACGATATATTCCCCGTCGGGCGACCACGCCTGATGCGCGTCGTTGCCGTGCGTGTAAGTCAGCCGCTTCAGCGCGCTCCCGTCCGGCCGGATCGTGAAGATCTCATAGGCGCCTTCCACCAGCCGCGAGAACAAAATGAGATCCCCGCGCGGCGACCACGCCGGAAAATTATCGTACTCCCGCGTCAGCGCCGTCACCGCCTTCGTCTCCAGATTCATGATCCGCAGACCGTAGCCGTTCTTCTCGAATGCGCGATATACGAAGCGTCGTCCATCCGGTGAAAACGACGGGAACGCGCTGTTGCTGTCTCCGCGCGTCAGCTCTTCAAACCCGCTTCCATCCGCGTTGACGATGGCGATTTGCGCTCCGCCCTCCACCCGGTCGGCCGTCTTTAAAAACGTTTTCTGAAAACCGTCGAAAAACGCCGGAAATTCCCCGATGCTGAAAATAATCCTGTCGCCGCGCGGCGACCATTGCGGCCCCAGCACGTTGCGATTCTTCTCTTCATGGATGACCTCGCTGTGCCCGCCCGCCGCCGCCGTCATCACCAGCGCCGCTCCCAGATGCGTCGGCCCCGGCCGCGCCGTCGCGACAAATCGATCGCCCGCCGCATTGAACGACGGCAGAATCGTCGCCGTCAGGCTCAGCTCATAGTGCGGATTCGCACTGAACGCTTTCCGGATCGGCGCCGCCGCCACGCTCAATCGCCGGTGAAACACCACCCGCCTGCCGTCCGGCGACCACGAAGCCGAGCGGATATCTCCACGCGGCCCCCGTCTCCCGCTGGCGTAGTAGATCCCCGCCCCCGGCCCGCCCGCATCCTTGCGGATGTAGCCGGTCTCGCCGCCGGCCAAAGGCGAAGGATTGAACTTCACTCCCGGCCCCGCCGCCAGATCGCTCACCGCCCCGCTGGTCACGTCGATCGAAACCAGGCGCGTGTCGCTTCCCCCCTCGGACGGATACCAGCGGTTCGCCAGCGTCTGCTGCGCCGTCATGCAATACGCCGCCACGTGCCGGTTGTCGCTCATCCATTTCGGACTGCCGCAGAAGTTCCCCGTATGCGTGACCTTCTTCAACCCCGATCCGTCCGGCCGGATCACATAAATGTCGGCCAGTTGCAGCCGCTCCCATCTTCCATGGCTGAACGGAAACGCGTTGCCGCGCACCGAGCTGAACGCGATCCATTGTCCATCCGGCGACCACGACGGGCGGAAATCGCCGCCGCTTCCCGAGGTCAGCGCCTTGGCGCGCCGCGTGGCCAGGTCCATCGTCCACAACACCGCGCGCCCGCCGTTTCGCGTCGTCACGAACACAATCTGTTTGCTGTCCGGAGAAAACGCCGCCTGATCCTCGTATGCGGCATCGTCGGTCAGGCGCGTCAGATCGCTGCCATCCGGCTTCACGCGATACAGATCCGCCGATCCCTCCCGCTCCGAGGTGAAAACAATCCACGATCCGTCCGGCGCCCACGCCGGATCATAATCGGTCGCGGGCGCCGCCAGCAACGGACGCTCGCCGCCGCCGTCGGAATCGGCGATATACAATCCGGTCTGCCCCGCGTTTCCAAACACGCGAACCGCCGCGATCTTCCTCGCAGAACTCTGCGCCGCAAGGCTCGCCGCGGCGAGCCAGAAAAGCAGGGGCAGGGAAGTCAGAAACCGGGCAGGGGTAGGCATAGTTCATTCTATGCCCCACGGAAACGCCTCACGCCGTCCCAAAGCATCTTTTTCGCCGGTTTTGCACAAACTTACACTTCACGCCGGCGTCCGGCCCCGTTCCGCCCCATTAGTCTTGAGGCCGAGGAGATCGCACGCTCGCCATGAGAGGGTCGATCCGACAAGCCCCGGTTCGTCCTAGGCACCGCCGGGATCGTCTGCGAGTCATGGCTGCCCGCTGGCGCATGATCCAGCCCCGCGCTGCCGCGGGTCATCGCAGCCGTTTCCCCCGGGATCCGTCAACGGCCCGGTTCGAGGAGCTCCTCTTTATGAACTTGTTAATCTTTCCCCAGCTTGAACGCCAGCAGCTCGCCGGGAAAGCCCGCGCCGCTTACCGCCAGCACCAGGTACTGTTCGCCGTTTAGCATGTACGTCATCGGCGATCCGCTTTGCGGCGCCGGGATGTAAACCGCGCCCACCTCCCGGCCAGTCATCTTGTCGTAGGCGCGCAGCATCGCTCCGCGCACGCCCCCGGGAGTCGTGTTGAATCCCGCCTCGCCGCAGATCACCAGGGTCTTGGTGGTCAGCGGACCCAGCAGTCCCGGCCGCCCCGTCCGCGGGATCGTCATCCCCTTCAGCGCCGGATGATTCTTGATGTAATCCGGCGTATCGCCGTGCGCGATCTGCCAGCGGAAATCGCCCGTCTCCAGATTGATCGCCGTGATGCGCCCGTAGGGCGGCTTCAGCAGCGGCAATCCTTCCACCGTAAGCCGCACCGCAGGATTGACTCCGCCGCGCCCGCCGCGCCCGCCCGCCTCCGGCGGAGGCAGCGCGCCCATCGCGCGATGCGGGCGGGGCGTCACGCCCGCCGTCCCGCTGATGTAGTTCATGTCCGAAATTTCCGGAGGCGGTTTGATCAACCCCAGATTCACCACCACCGACTGCGAGAAAACATAAACCGTGTGCGTCTCCGGATCGTACGACCCTCCCGGCCAGTTCGTCCCCCCCTGCGAGCCCGGCGACGTCAATGTTCCCAGGCTCTCCGGCGTGCTCAACGACGGCGGCGTGAACAGCGGGCCGTAGCGGTAATGCGAGATCAGCTTCAGCGCCTCTTCATGCAGCGCCGGCGTGAAATCAATCAGCTTGTCCGGCGTCACGCCCTGATTGTCGTAAGCCGGCGGCTTGGACGGAATCGGCTGCGTCGGCGAATACCATTCCCCCGGCACGTCGCCCTTGGGAACCGGCGTCTCCACGATCGGCCAGATCGGTTTCCCGTTGGTCCGGTCGAGCACATAAAGAAAACTCTGCTTGGTCGGCTGCGCCAGCGCCTTCACCACGCGCCCGTTTACCGGAATGTCGGCGAGAATCGGCGCGCAGGGAATATCCATGTCCCACAGCCCGTGATGCACAAGCTGGTAATGCCACCTGCGCTTGCCCGTCTCCAGATCCAGCGCGACAATGCTTTCGCCAAACAATCCCGCTCCCGGACGATGCCCCCCGTAATAATCGCCGGTAGGAAGCTCCACCGGAAGATACACCAGGTTCAGCTCCGGATCCGCCGACATCTGCCCCCACACCCCCGCGTTGCCGGTGTAGGACCAGGAATCGTTCAGCCACGTTTCGATCCCAAACTCGCCCGGACGCGGGATGGTGTGGAAAATCCACAGCCGTTTTCCGGTGCGCACGTCGAAGCCGCGCACGTAGCCTTTTTCATTTCGCTTGCTGGTCGGCGATCCGCCCTCCATGAACGCCGCCCCCACCACCACCACGTTTTTCGCCACCAGCGGCGTCGAATGCAGCCCGATCTCGGCGTTGACCAGATCCATCTGCTGATCGTCGTTTTCTTTCAAATCGACGATGCCGTTCGTGCCGAAGCCCGCCACTGGAATCCCCGTTTTGGCGTCGAGCTCCACCAGCCGGTATCCGGTGGTGACATAAAGAATGCGCTCGTCCTTGCCGTCGGTCCAATAGGCGACCCCGTGCCCGGAAAGCTGCCGCGGCGCGTGCAGCGCCCGCTCCCCTTCGTTTTCCCCGTGCATCCAGATGAGCTCGCCGGTGGCCGCGTCCAGACACACCACGTCGCGCCGCGATCCCGCCGTAACGTAAAGCCGCCCGTGCGCAAACAGCGGCGTCCCTTCATATTGATATTCCGGATGCGGCCCCAGCGACTCGGTGCGGAACCGCCACGCGATCTCCAGCTTATTGAAGTTGGCGGCATTGATCTGATCCAGCGGCGAATACCGCGTGCTGCCGAGATCGCCTCCGTAAGTGGTCCACTCGCCGTCTTTCGCGCCGCTCTGCGCCTGGGCAACCGAGGCCAACAGCAGCCAGGCGCCACACAAGAATCTGAGCATCCTGGATCTCCTTTGCGACCAGACTAAAATATCAAAATCCCCGCGCGCGTTGACAGAAGCGGGCCGGCTTGATTAAATAAAATCTGCACCCACTGCTCCTCAGTAGCTCAATGGTAGAGCATTCGGCTGTTAACCGAAGGGTTGTAGGTTCGAGTCCTACCTGAGGAGCCAATCCTTTTCCCCGCAACCATTCCCGCCCGCCCGTTAACGCCTCTCTCCGCCTGCAACTCCGCAACTGGCCGTGTTTTCGGCGCTTCCGCGTCTCTGGTTCGCGCCCCCGTGTCCGGCTTGCCGCGCCGATCTGCGCCAAGGCAATGTTCACCGGAGGCCGTTTTCTCCCCGTCTCCGGGAGAAACCAGGAATTGGTTAACACCATCGCAAGGGTTGTCCAACCCCAGGCCGGACATTCCGAAACCGCGCAGCATCAGTTGTCAGAGATAGGCGCACATCCGGCGCGATGCAAGAGCGCCCGGGTGGCCCCGGTCGACGGTGTCCCGCCCGCAGTTGAAAGTTGAGGCGGCGGTTCGCCCTTGATTCTGAATAGAATCGGGGTGATCAAACCTGGAAAAGGAGAACCGCCGTGAAACAAAGGTATCACACGATTGACAAGCAAGGGAAGCGGAACGAACGGAAGCTGGCCGAGTTTTTGGTCCGCCACGGCCAGGCGCTTCTGCCGATGCTGG
>JAJPIT010000025.1 GCA_021324615.1 Terriglobia bacterium
CTGGGCAAGCAGCTGCGGGGCAAAGCGCTGGCATCCTATGTGCTGGCCAAGGCGCGCGACGGCTACCAGGTGGTGTTTGGACTTGCCGAAGTGGACGCGAGCTTTGCCAATGAGACGATTCTCGTTGCCGATAAGCGCGACGGCGAGCCGCTGTCCGGCGACCAGGGGCCGCTGCGGCTGGTGTGCGCCGGCGACAAGGCGGGGGCGCGGTCGGTCCGGATGCTGGAGGCGCTGGAGATCGTCCGCTTGAGGAAATAGAGGCCGCCGGTGCGCCGTGGTCCGCTCAAAGCTGCCGATCGCTGTTTGCAAGCCGGGCGACTCGATCGAAGATGGCCGCGGGATGCGGCTCTTAAGAGACGGGCATCCGCTGGCGCTGAATTTGAAGACGTCCAGTTGGAAGGTCGGGGCATGTGTCGTATCGATTATCAGCACGTAGAATGTGTTGCCAACGGCAACCAAACGGCCAAACAGGCTGATTTTGCGAGTTGGTCACCTGATATTGTCGGGTCCAGGTTGTGCCACCATTGCATGAGAAGACCGACCCGAAGCCGTTAAGCGCAAGTCCGTTGGTTGTGTTTGTAAACAGCACCGACCACTCCTTGACGCAACTGCCACAGATGGACAATCTACCGGAGTTGATCCTATAGCGGGCGTCCGCCGCGTCCCCGGGCGGCTGTTTTTACGGGCCGACGGCGAGCAGCAGCGTTTGATTGAGCGGAGTTCCGGAGAGCGTGATCACCACCGGCTGACTGCCGGCTGCCACGTTGGGCACGGTCACGTTGAACTGATACAGGCCGACCGAGCCGACGCTGGCGCCGGCATAATTGACCACCGCCTTCACCCCGCCGATAGTGATGGTGACCGGCGCGGCGAGCGGGCTGGCGGCGGTGGCGATCTGGCCGGCGGGAACCGGCGGCGACAGCGCTCCGAAGCCGATTCCATAGAGCGTGATCACCTGTCCCGGCGAAACGGCCGGGTATCCCGGGCTGCCGACGAGGGCCGCGCCCTGGAACGCCGCGAGATAGCCGTTGCCAAAGGGCGCGTCCATTCCGGGCAGCACCGCGGCGGCGTTGATGCTGAACGCGGCGCTGCTGCCGAAGCCGTTGGCCACCACGATTTTGGCCGCTCCGGCGGGAATCCCATCGGGGACCAGAGCATTGATCTGGGACGCGCTCACGTAGCTTAAAAACGCGGGCGATCCGCCGATGGTCACGGTGACGCCGCCCAGAGTTGAAGGCGCGGAGTTTCCGTTGAACGACGAGCTCGACCAGGCCAGCGAGAGCGGCGACAGGTTCGTTCCTTGAATTTCGATCCAGGTGCCGGAGGCGATGGCCGGGACGCCGCCCCATTGAGGAATGGTCGTGACGCTGGTGATGACCGGCGCCGGACCGGCGTTGGAGGCGGCGAAGGCGGCGCCGACGGTCTCAGGTCCGTTCATGGTCACCTGGCAGGGCCCGGTTCCGGTGCAGGCGCCGGTCCAGCCGGTGAAAATATAGCCGGGGAACGGAGTGGCGGTGAGGGTGACCTGCGATCCCGCATTCTGATAGCCCTGCGCGCCGGTGATGGTCCCGCCGGCGCCGGGCGACAGCGTCAACAAGTATTGGGCGGAAAGCGGGACGGTGACGGCCTGCCGCGGCGCGCCGCAGGGGACCGCCACGGTCTGGGTCCCGGAGCCGGTGTACTGCGTTCCGGCCGCGCCGGGCTGGGCGGCCGGCGCGCCGATGGTGTGCTGCGTTCCGGGCAGCCAACTGAAGCTGGCCGGCGTCATGACCTGCTGGCCGTCGACGATCACTTGCAGTCCCGCCGGGCTGGTGGTTACCGTATACAACACCGCGACGGACAACTGGCGCAGGCGATGATTGGACGTATCGGCGATCAGCACCTGGCAGTTGCCGGCGGCCAACACCGACGACGGCTGGTTCAGCGTGTAGGAGGTGGCGGGGCTGCCGTCTCCGTTGTAGCCGCCCGTTCCGGTGCCGTTTGCCGAGGGGCCGAAGCCGGCGACGGTGGCGATGATGCCGTCGGCGCCGACCTGGCGGATGGCGTCGTTGCCGCTATCGGCGATGTAGATGTTGCCGGCGGAATCTTCGGTCAATCCGAGCGGGCTGCGGAGTTTGGCGGAAGTGGCCGGGCCGCCGTCGCCGCTGAATCCGGCCCCGTTGCCTCCGGCGATGGTTTGAATGGTGCCGTCCTTGTTCAGGCGGAGCACGCGGTTGTGGCTGGAGTCGGAAAACAGAATCGTGCCGCCGGGCTCCACGGCGACGCCGCCGGGCGCGGCGATGTTTTCGCTGGTGCCCAATCCGGCGCCGCTTTGATCGCTGCCGCCGCCGGCCACGGTTTTGATGGTGCCGCCGGAGACTTCGCGGATCCGCTGGTTGCCGGTATCGGCGATCCACAGATTGCCGCTGGCGTCGACGGCCACGTCGGTGGGTCCGCTGAGCGAGGCCGAGGTGGCGCTGCCGCCGTCTCCGGCAAAGCCCGCGGTATTGTTGCCGGCGACGGTGGTGATGTTTCCGGAGGTGTCCACCTTGCGGATGACGTTGTTGGCGGTGTCGGCGATGTAGAGATTCCCGGACTTATCCATGGCCAGCCCGCGGGGAGCGTTCAAGGAGGCCTGGATGGCGGGGCCGTTGTCGCCTCCGAACTGGCCCGCGCCGGTTCCGGCCACCAGCGTGGTGTTTCCGGTGGAAAGATCGACCGAGCGGACGCGATTGGCCGCGGTGTCGGAAAAATAGACCACGCTTCCGTTCACCACCAGGCCGCGCGGGGTGATGGTGGAAAGGCCGTTGCCGGCGATGGTGTTGATGACGCCGTTGGAGGCGGCCACCTCGCGGACGCGGTTGTTGGTTCCGTCGGCGATGTACAGATTGTTTTGCGAATCCATGGCGATGGCGCGCGCCTGCAAGCTGGCGCCGGTGGCGACGCCCTGGTCGCCCGCGCCTCCGGCCACGCCGCTGCCGGCGTAGTTGGTGATGATGCCGGCCGGACTGACGCGCCGCACACGGTTATTGTTCTGATCGAGAATGTAAACGTTTCCCGCCTTATCCTCGGCAAGGCTGGTGGGATAGTGGAGGAAGGCGTTCATGGCGTAGCCGTTGTCGCCGGTGTCGCCGGCGGCGTACTGGCCCGCGAATTCGTTGATGATGCCGCCGTTGACCACCCGCACCGTGTTGTTTCCCGAATCGGAGATGTACACGTTGCCCTTGCCGTCGGCCAGCACGCCCGCCGGCTGGTTCAGCGGAGCCTGCGTGGCCGGGCCTTTATCGCCGCCGGTGGCCGCCGCGCCGACGCCGGCGAAGGTGGAGATGATGCCCGCCGGATTGACCACGCGAATGACCGAGTGAGCGGTATCGGCGATGTACAGATTGCCGGTGGAGGGATCGACGGAGACGGCCAGCGGGAACTGCAAGCCCGCCTGGACCGCCGGGCCGCCGTCGCCGGTGTAGGTGGAAACGGCGCTGCCGGCCACGGTGGTGATGATTCCATCGGGCGTCACCTTGCGGATGCGGTTGTTGTTGGAGTCGGCGATATAAACGTTGCCCTGCGGATCGGTGCACAAGCCGGCCGGATTGCTCAGCGCGGCCTGCGTGGCCGGGCCGCCGTCGCCGCTGAATCCGGACGCGCCGGAGCCGGCAAAAGCGCTGGCCAGGCCGTTGGCGCCGATCTTGATCACCTGGTTCAGCCCCTGCACGGAAACGTACAGGTTGCCGCCGGCATCGACGGCGATGCCGACCGGATTGTTGAGCGTCGCCGCCAGGGCGGGCACGTTGTTGGGCGCGCCTCCGAGCAGCGTCTGAATGACGGATTGGGATTCGGCGCAGCCCGCGCCGGCCGCGGCCAGGATTGCCATCCAGTACAGTTTCCGCGTCATATCAGAACGAGAACCCGATTCCGGCCTCCGCCTGGTTGCGGACGGAGGCGTAGCCCGGACCCGTGAAGGATTCATTGTTCCAGCGGATGTAGCGCACCTCCGGCGTCAGCTTGAATCCGAACTGATCGAAAAAGCGGATGCCGAATCCGGCCAGCGCGCCGATCTGGTTGCGATGGGCGGGGACGGCGGGAATTTCGTTGTAGCCGGTGGTGCCGTCGGGATAGTTGATGTCGGTGCCGGTGCGGACTCTGCCGACGTAGCGGTATTCGGCTCCGCCGAGCAGGTAGAGATGGGAAAGAAATCCGGTGCGGCGGAGGCCGTAGTAGCGCGCCATCACCGGCAGGACCCAGTAATTGGCCTTGGTGGTTTGCGTGAAGTTGGTCACCGGGCGGTCGTCGGTGCTGGAGTTGGGGCTGGGCAGGCCGGTGCGCAGCGCCGTGGTCTGGATGTAGGTGGCGTGGGTGAGATAGAACTCCGCGCCCGCCGACCAGCGGCGCGTGATGGCGTACTCGAACGTCCCCGCCAGCGCATCCTTTTGCGAATTGGAACGGGCGCTATAGGAGTAATCGGCGACCGGGTTGGTGGTGTGCACGGTGGGCGAGCTGGTGGTGAACTGCTTCATCGGAAACGCCTCTACGCGGAATCCGTAAAAAAAACGCCGCTGCCCGGAGGGGTGGGCGGCATTGCCGGCCGGAGCGCCGGCGGTGGTCTGGCCGGACGGCGGCGGAGGGGGCGCCGGCGGCGGCTCCTGCGCGCGCGCCACGATCGACAGCAGCGCGGCGCCGGAAAAAATCATCGTCATGGTTTTGCTCATCGAAAAATCCGCGATCCTCAAAACTGAAACCGCACGAACAGCTCCATCGAGCGCGGGCCTCCTGGCTGATACAGCGAATTCAGGCCGGCAAAACCCGAATTGAGCATCTGGGTGACGATGCCGAAATCCGGGCTGGCCAGGTTCGCGCCGAGCTGCGGCGTGGGGTTGGCGAAATTGGGGTGGTTCAGGGCATTGAAAGCCTCCAGCCCCAGGTTCAGGCGCGCCTGCTCGGTAATCGGGATCACCCGCCGGATGGAGGCGTCCAGTTGCACGGCCCCGAATCCGCGCAGCGTGTTGCGCCCCAGATTGCCCTGATCGTAGCCGGTGGGAATCACAAACGCGTTGGGATTCAACTGCCGGCCGCCGGGCACCCCGGGGTTGGGCACCCAGATGGGATTGCCGTTCAGGCTGGGGCGAACCAAGGCGAACAGGCCCGTGTTGGAGCCGCTGACGTTGCAGGTCGTGGTGGTGGTTCCGCTGGAGCTGGTCGTGGTGGTGGTGCTCGAGGAGGAGCTGGTGCAGGTGCTGACGCCCTGCACGTCGAAGGGCAGCCCGGTGCGGGCCAGCAGATTGAAATCGACGAACCAGTTCTTCAGCAGCGGCCGCAGCGCGGCGGCTTTCGGCGAGGGAAGCTGATAGGACCCGGCGGCGGTCAGGTAGTGGCGGATATCGAAATCGGAGTCCCCGCGCTGGCCGCTGGTGTTGAGGCTGGCGAATCCTCCGCCTCCTCCGCTGAAGTCAGTGGAGGCGGTGTCGATCGAGTGGGACCAGGTGTAGCTTAACTGCATCAGCAGGCGCGAACTGAGCCGCTTTCGAAACTGGATTTGCAGGCCGTCGTAATCCGAGGCCGCGCCGTTGGTGGTGAGGATGGCGATGTTGTAGGCCGAGGTGTACGCGGGCGTGACGGCGGTGCGCGCCAGATCGCGTCCCAGACTGCCCACCAGGGCGATGGACAGGGTGTTGCCGACCCCGTAGTTTTTCTCCCAGGTGGCGTTCCACTCATAGACCCGCGGCGCCACCAGCCCGAGATCGGCCGCGTTGATGATCCCGTAGGGGCGGAACGGCGGCATCGGCGGCGGCGCGAGCAGGGTCGCGTTCAGCGGAAAGCTGGCTTCGGAGATGGTGCGGGTGTCGGTGAACGGCGCGCCGTTGAACGCCCCGGCGGTAGTGCCATAGCCCACGTCATAGAACACGCCCAGGCCGGCGCGCAGCATCATCTCGTGCCCCGGTTTTTCGCTCATGTTATAGGCCACGCCGAAGCGCGGCGCGACGTTGAACCATTTCGTCGGATAGAGCGGCGTATTCTGCGTCACGCCGGCGATGGGATCCGGCGACAGCGCAAACGGCTGCTGCCCGGTGCGGGCGTAGGGCGCCGGATTCACGTCCCAGCGGACTCCGTAGGTGATGGTGGTCCACTTCGTAACGCGCCAGGTGTCCTGGCCGTACATGGAAAAGTTGAGATAGGTCGGGTACACGGCGCCCACGCTCGAGGTGATCTGCGCGTTGAGCGCCGTACCGGTCAGAAACGAATAATACGGCGTGAGCGCGGTGGTTTGCAGGCCGTTGAACGATACGCTTTCTGAATAGGGATTCAAAAAATCCGTGGTGCGAATCTGGCGCACGTCCAAGCCGACTTTAATCTGATGGCTCTGGTAAGTTTTGGTCGCGCTGTCCACCACGTTGATCTGCGCCTGCCGGTTGCGCGTGGCGCCGCCAAAGGAGTAGTTGCCGACGCCTAAAATATTGAGGTCGAAAACGCCGTTGGCGCTGCTGATTCCGGCCGGAAACACCGCCGCGTCCGGCAGCGGCGCCGCCCCGCCGAGCGTGCTGGGAATCGTCTTGGCATGGCTGGTGAGATAGGAATAGTTCAAGCGGAGATCGTTGAGAAAACCGTTCGGCAGCTCGTTGGTCAGGCCGGCCGTGGCCGCCTCGGAGTGGATGGCGGAGCTGGTGATCTGCGCGTCCGCGGTCTGGCGCAGCGAACTTGTCGGCGTCACGCTGAATCGCGCAAAAGCGCTCGCGTGCGGGCCCAGGATCTGATCGATGCGCCCGCTGGCCGTGCTGGTCTTCACCGGATTGGCCACCTGCCCGTAGAACGCGGCCGCGTTCTGCGACAGCTCCGGGCCGTTGGGGAGCGGAAACGCCCGCAGGAACGGGGCCAACGCGGCCGGCGCGGCCGCGCGCGTGGCCAGGTCCGGCACGATTCCCAGCAGAGTCGAAGGCGCGGTCAGATGCAACTGCTCGTAGGTCAGAAAAAACAGCGTGCGGTTCTTCACGATCGGCCCGCCGAAGACGCCCCCGGGGCGGTTCTGGTGCAGATCGAAATTTTTAAAACCTTCGGCGTTGGCGAACCAGTTGTTGGCGTCGAACTGATCGCTGCGCAGGTAGTCGTAGAGCGTGCCGTGGAACTGGTTGGTCCCGCCGCGGCTGGTCATCACCACCTGGGCCCCGGGCGTCCGGCCGAACTCCGGCGCAATGGACATGGTTTGCACCCGGACTTCCTGCACCGCGTCGATCACCAGCAGGTTGGTGGCGCCCTCGAAGTTCAATCCGGCCGCCGCGCCTCCGCCGAATCCCCCGCGCTCGCCGCCGCGGCCGCCGACGAATCCGCCGCCTCCCACGCCTCCGCCGGCCACGCCCGGCTGATTCAGGCTGACGCCGTCCAGGGTGAAGTAATTCATGTTGGAACGCAAGCCGTTGGCGTTGAATCCGCCGGTATTGGTGGCGCTGCCCCCGGCTGAGACCATGCCTGGCGCCAGAGTGATCAGCGATTCCACGTTCCGCCCGTTCACCGGAAGGTCTTCCAGAAAGGCGTTGTTGATAGCCACGCCCTGCGTGGGATCGGCGCTGAGCGTGTCGATTTTTTCGATCACGTCGACGCGCGCGCCGGCCGGCGAGGCCACCTGCAACTGCACGCGCAGCTCCTGCCGCGCGCGCACCGCCAGATTCATGCTCTCGATGCGGTAATTGTTGAACCCCTGGCGCTCCACCTCCACCGTGTAATCGCTGGGCGTCAGGTTGTCGAACTCGGCGCGCCCGCCTTCGTTGGTGTCGGCCTGGTGGACCACGCCGCGGTGGCTGTCCACTACCACCACGCGCGCTCCGGGAACCGCCGCCTGCGTCGGATCGGTTACGATCACGCTCAAATTGGCGGTATCCTGCGCGCACAGGCCCAGCGGCAGGGCAAGCCACAACAGGGAAGATTTGACCACTCGTCCGACTGCTCTCATGAACCGGTGACCCTCAAAGCGCCCGCTGCGGCACGCAGATGCCGCGGCCCGACTCGTTCGTGTCTTGGATTTTCGACGCCGCGAGCCGTCCCAGGGTTGCCTTTCTCTTGTCGTTTGACCGAATCTCATATCTTAACCCAATCCGCGCAAGCGCCGGATCTTCGTATCCGCGGGGGCACACCTGTATCCCGGCTTCACGCTCCGGCGGCGCGCCGCCCGAGCGGCGCCCAGCGCATCGGCGGCGCCCGCAGAAACCGCCGCAATCCCGGAGCCAGATTCCAGTGATAGCATTTCCTTTATGAAGCTTCGCGTTGTTGTCGCGCTGGCGGCGCTGCCCCTGCTCGCCCAGCAGAAGATGGATGAGGAATACACCCGGCTGATCAAGCAGTATCTTCAGGACCCGCGCATCACCACCGAACTGGTCGATCACATGCCGGAGCCCGAGGCGCGCTTCAGCAAGGTTCCTTCGCCCCTGAAATTTTTCGGGCGGATTCCCGGCACGCCCGGCGAGCTGACCTACGCCAAGGACATCGAGCGCTACTATCAGGCTCTGGCGGCCGCCTCGCCGCGCGCCAAGTTCTGGGTGATCGGCCAGAGCGAGGAAGGCCGCGACGAGGTGCTTTTGGCCATCGCCGATGAAGCCACCATCCGCGATCTGGACCGCTATAAGAACATGCTCGCCGAGCTCGCCGATCCGCGCAAAACCAGCGAGGAGCGCGCCCGGCAGCTTCTGCATACCGCCAAGCCGGTCTACTGGATCAACAGCGGCATCCACTCGCCGGAAACCGGCGGCCCGGAGATGCTGCTGGAGTTGGCTTACCGGCTGATGATCGAGGAAACGCCGTTCATCCAGGACATCCGCAACAACGTGATCACGCTGATCACGCCGGTGGTGGAGGTCGACGGGCGGGAAAAAGAGGTCGACACCTATTACTACGGCAAGAAGACCGGCAAGCAGCGCCCGCCGCTGATGTACTGGGGTAAGTACGTCCAGCACGACAACAACCGCGATGGCATGGGCCAGCTTTTAAAGCTCACCCAGAACATCACCAAGGGAATTCTTGAATGGCATCCGACCATCTTCCACGACCTGCACGAGGCGCAGTCGTACCTGTATGTCTCCACCGGAACCGGCCCCTACAATCCCTCGCTCGATCCGATTCAGGTCGACGAGTGGTGGCTGCTGGCGGAAACCGAGATCATGGAAATGGCCAAGCGCGGCGTTCCCGGCGTGTGGACCTACGGCTACTACGACGGCTGGGTTCCCAATTACCTGTTCTGGATCGCGCTGACGCACAACTCCTTCGGCCGGTTCTATGAAGTGCAAAGCTACGGGCCGGACGTCAACGAAAATCTCCGCCTTCAGCCCGCGCAGACCAGCCGCGAATGGTACCGGCCCAATCCTCCCCTGCCGTCGATCAAGTGGGGGCCGCGCAATAACACCAACATTCAGGAGTCGGCCATCCTGTTCGCGCTGCACAAAGTGGCCTCGGAACGGCAGCTTTATCTGGAAAATTACTGGGACAAGAATAGACGGTCGGTGGAAAAGGGCAGGAACGGCCCGGTCTACGCCTGGGTGGTTCCCGCCCACCAGCGCCGCCGTGCGGACGCGGCGGACATGATCAATTCGCTGCGCCATCAGGGCCTGGAAGTGCACGCCGCCAGCTCGTCGTTCCGGGCCGGGGACGTGCAGATCGCCGCGGGCGACTACATCATCCGCGCCGACCAGCCCTACCGCACGCTGGCCGACATGTACTTCAGCGTGCAGAACTATCCCCCGCAAAATCCGCGCCCCTACGACGACACCGGCTGGACCATGCAGTATCTGCGCAACGTGAAGCTGGCGCCGGTCGCCGATAAGAGCGTTCTCGACGCTCCCATGACGATGATCACTTCGGACGTGCATCCCAGGGGGACCATCGAGGGCAGCGGCCCGGTGCTGATCCTCGATCACACCACCGATAACGCACTGATGGGTTTTCGTTTTAAACATGCCGGGACGAAAATGTTCGCCGCGGAGGAGGATTTCAGCGCCGCGGGCCATAACTTCCGCGCCGGCGCGTTCATAATTCCCGACGCCGACCTGAACGCTCTGCGTCCGGCGATCGAGGAAGCCGGGCTGGCGGCCTGGGCCGTCGCCTCCGAACCGCAGGTGAAGACGCACGAGCTGCGGGTTCCGCGGATCGGCTACATTCACACCTGGCAGCGCACGCAGGATGAAGGGTGGGTGCGCGCCGCGCTCGACTATTACGGCATCCCGTACACCTATTTCGCCGACACCCGCCTGCGCGACGGCAATCTCCGCGCCAAATACGACGTGATCATCTTTCCGCACGTCGGCGGCACGTCGCAGTCGGTGCTGGAGGGAATCCCCAAGATCGGCCCCGATCCGGTGCCCTACAAAAAATCGGAGCTGACGCCGAACCTCGGCGCGCTGGATTCAGCCGACGATATCCGCGGCGGGATGGGACTGGACGGGCTGGCGGAGCTGGCGAGGTTCGTCGAGCAGGGCGGCACGCTGATCACCGAGGGCTCCACCGCGGCGTTCGCCTCGGAAATGGGCCTGGCGGCCGGCGTCACCGTGGAGCATCCGGCGCAGCTTTTCGCCCGCGGATCGATCCTGCGCGCGCAAATCAGCGACGCCCAGAGTCCCATCGCCTATGGCTACGAACCGCTCGATCTTCCGGTGTACTTCAATCAGGATCCGGTGTTTGAAGTTTCCGCCGGCGGGCGCGGCGGGTTCGGGGGCTTCGGCGGGCGCGGCGGCGCCGATGCGATGGCGCAAAACATCACGCCCAACGCGGTCCCCCTGCACGTCTCCCCGCTTGAGGCGTCCGAGGAACGCGCGCCATCCGGCCGCGGCGGGCGCGGCCAAAACGCCGGCGCCGACGCCGCGATGGCGGCCCAGCTCCGCGCCTTCGGCATCGTGCAAGGGGAGCGGCCCCGCGTGGTGGTCTCCTTCGGGTCCAACGCGAACGATCTGCTGTTGAGCGGCACGCTGGCCGGCGGCCAGGCCCTGGCCGGACATCCGGCGGCGCTGGACGCCAAACTGGGCCAGGGCCACATCGTGATGTTCGCGCTGCGCCCGTTCTGGCGGTGGCAGACGCAGGGCACCTATTTTCTCGGGTTCAACGCGATCCTGAACTGGGATCATCTGGACGCCGGCAAGTCCGAGGAGCCCCGCGGCCGCGGCCGGCCCAGCGCGCGCAACTGAGGCGGGGGCGGAATCCGGCCCGCCGCCCGGTCCTTAGGGGCGCGCCCGCTCGAGGGGTTCCGCGGCCAGGCGCGATTGCATGCGGCGGCTGCCGGGCCAGTCCAGGCGCATATCCTTGCAGACTTCGTCCAGCATTTCGATGGTGCAGGACTTTTTTTCCAGCGCGAAGGCGGTGAGCAGAAGATTATCGCAAAGCGCGTTGATCAGGCGGGGGATTCCCTGCGCGCGCAGATGAATCTCCGCCATCAACTCCTCGGAAAAAATCCTCTGCCCGGTCATCCCCGCCCGGGCCAGCCGGGTTTCGATGTATTCGACCGCGTCGCGCAGGGTGAACGGATCCAGGTGGCAGCGCAGCACGATCCGCTGCTTTAACTGCCGCAGGTTGGGATGATCCAGCTTGCGGTCCAGTTCCGGCTGCCCGGCCAGAATGATTTGCAGCAGCTTTCCGTTGCGGTTTTCCAGATTTCCCAGCAGGCGGATCTCTTCGAGCACTTCCCATTCGAGGTTGTGCGCCTCGTCGACGATCAGCACCACGGTGCTGCCGTCCTGGGCGCGCTCCACCAGCAACTGATTCAGCGCAAACAGGACCTCGGTTTTGGAAGTCCGGGGGCAGCGCAGATCCAGATCGTAGGCGATCATTTCAAAGAACTGCTCGACGTTGATCCGGGAATTGAACAGAAACGCGAACTCGATATACTGCGAATCCAGGTAATCGCGCAGGCATTCGAGCATGGTGGTCTTGCCGGTTCCCACCTCGCCGGAAAGAACGATGAACCCCTTGCGCGCCTGCACGCCGTAGATCAGGTTGGCCAGGGCTTCCTCGTGCTGCTGGCTGCGGTAGAGGAAAGCGGGGTCCGGACTCAGGCTGAAGGGGCTCTCCGAGAAGCCGAAGAATGCGTTATACATTGCGCTACTGCCGTTCCTCCGAAGCTGCTGCCGTTGCCGCCAACGGCGGGGCGTTCTCTCCGCCCTCTCACTTACTTATCGATCGTAGCACGCCACCCCGATAGGGGGTCAGAGTACTTTGGTATCCGTTACCGGGGGAAAGGGCCGGGCCGCAATCTTAGTACGATACCCAGTACCCGCCGCTCAGGCTACGGGCCGCAACGTTATGCTATGGTTTTAAACAGACGGTTTCCCGCGCCGCCGTACTTCGGAGAATTCATCTTCATGAGCAATTTCCGCCGCTTTCTGCTTCTGGCCACTGTGCCGATTTTTGTGCCGGCGATGCTGGCGCAGGCGGTTTCGCCGACCATCAACTCCAATCCTTCGAGGGAATTCGGACAGCCCGGCCTGCTGCCGGGCGGGCTGAACTCGGTCGCGCCGAATTACGTCGAAGGGCGCGAGCTCTACTCGCCGGCGGCGATTGCCTTCGACACCACCAGCTCGCCTCCCATACTCTATATCGCCGACACCGCTAACAACCGCGTGCTGGCGTATCAGAATCCGGCGGCGCTGAGCAACTGCGGTCTGAACAATCCGGGCTGCGGCTTTGCGACGAAGGTGATCGGGCAGAACAGCCTGACGGCAACGCTGCCCGGCGGGCCCGGCCGGCCCGGCCCCAGCGTCGGCTTCTATCAGCCGACCGGGCTCGCCGTGGACTCTGGCGGCAATCTCTATGTCGCCGACGAGCAGAACAACCGCATCCTGCGCTTCCCGGCGCCTCTCAAGCAGACCGCCGCGCTGGTTACCCCCGATCTGATCATCGGCCAGGCGGACCTGTATCATAACCAGCAGAATCAGGGCCAGGGCCAGCCGTCGGCCCAGAGCCTGTCTTTTTCCACCAACGGGATCCGCACGGTGGGCATGGCCTTCGACAGCTCCGGCAATCTGTGGGTGACCGATGGGGGCAACAACCGCGCGCTGCGCTTCCCGGCGGCTTCGCTCAAGGCCGGCGCCCAGCCCGCCGCCGATCTGGTGATCGGGCAGACGACATTTACTTCAAACAGCCTTGCTCCGCCGCCCTCCGGCGTTCCCGCCCAGTTCGTGATGACCACGCTCAATCAACCCACCGCCCTGGCTTTTGACTCCAACGGTAATCTGTACATCGCCGACAGCTACGGCCGGGTGCTTTATTACCAGGCGCCGCTGGCCAGCGGCATGTCGGCGGCGCGCATTCTGGGCGCGGCCATCTCGTATCAGAACAATCCGCTGCCCAATACCAACCAATACGGCTTGAGCGGCGTCTTTGGCCTGGCCACCGTCAACAACCATCTCTTCGCCGCCGATATCGGCAACAACCGGATTGTCGAATACGATCTTCCGGGCAACTGGCCGCCGGCGGCCAACTACCAGACGCTTCAGCCCGGCCAGCAGATCTCCCCGCCCATGATGGCGGTGGTCGGCCAGGGGAACTTCACCACCGGATCGGCCAATCACGGGCTGCCGCAAGCCAGCTCCGGCTCGCTGAGCGCGCCGGCGGGGATCGCTTTCCTGGGCAACGATCTGTGGGTGGCGGATCTGAGCAACAACCGTGTGCTCGATTTTCCGCCGCAAAGCGGCGGGGGCTACATCAACGCCTCGCGCGTGGTCGGCCAGCTCGATTTTCCCTATTCGGCTCCGAACCTGATCGAGGGCCGCGAGGTGAATTTCTTCGGCGCCAATCCGGCGGGCGCCATCGCCATCGACCACCACTCGACGCCGCCGCACCTGTATATCGCCGATACCTACAACAACCGCATCCTCTGCTTTAAGGACGCGCGCTCGGTGCAGGCCAGCTCGCATGCCGACATGGTGCTCGGCCAGTCCACTCCAGGCGATTTCTACGACAATGAGATCAACTCCGGCACCAATAATCCGGCCACGCCGACGCAGACCGGCCTTTATCTTCCCGTCGGAATTGTAGTGGATGCCAACGGCGACGTGTTTGTCGCCGACAGCGGCAACGGGCGCGTGCTGCGCTTCCCGGCGCCGTTCGCGCAGCCGTCCAATTCGCAGCAGTTGCCCAACCTGGTGCTGGGCCAGGCGGGCTTCAGCGGCCCGACCATCACCGATCCCACCCAGCAGAACATGCACACCCCGTGGGGCCTGGCGCTGCTGTCCAACGGAAGCCTCGCGGTTTCCGACGCCTTCGACAACCGGATCCTGGTGTTCACGCGTCCCGCGGGCGGCGATTTTCAAAACGGCCAGGCCGCCTCCATCGTGCTGGGGCAGCCCAACTTCACCTCCATTGCGAAATCCAACAGCACCGCCGGATTGTATTCGCCCACCGCCATCTCGGTGGACTCCTCCGACCGGCTCTACGTCTGCGACACCGGCAACAACCGCGTGGTGGTCTTCAACGGCGTGCCCACCGCGGCCAGCGGGGCGACCTCCAGCTTCCAGCTCAACAATCTGAGCTCGCCGCAAGGAATCGTGGTGACCCAGGACACGGGCGAGATCTGGATCGCCAACACCGGCAGCAACGTGATCTACCGCTTTCCACTGTACGAGCAGGTGATCCTTCTGGCGACGCCCAACAATTATCAAAGCGTGATCACGGCGCAGCTTCCGACGCAAACCGGCCCGCTCGGCCTGGCGCTCGATAACTCCGATAATCTGCTGGTGGCCGAGACGGCCAACCGCATCACGTTCTTTTTCGCGCAACTGGCGTTTGCCAGCGAGGCCAGCTACAACAATCTGCAAATGGCCCCCGGCGAGCTGGTCGGCGTCAGCCGCGTAGGCAAGGATTTCAGTTTCACGCAGGACTACAACCTGAGCGGGATCAGCCCGTGGCCCACCTCGGAGTCGGCCAACGATATCGAGGTTCTGGTGAACGGCACGCCGGCGCCGATTTTCCGCGTGGATCCGACGTTCATCTCCTTCCAGGTGCCCACCAGCACGCCGCCCTCGGGCACCGCGGTGGTGCAGGTGGTGCATCCATCCACCGGCGAGATCATGGGCGAAGGCGACTTCACCATGTCGCCGTACCAGCCCGCGTTCTTTACCCGCGACGCGACGGGAATCGGGCAGGTGGCCGCCTTCCAGAGCGGGCCGGATATCGACAACTGCACGGACAAGCCGGCCTGCCAGATCAACAGTTCGTCTTATCCGATCCCGGCCAACGGCCGCAACACCATCTCGTTTTGCCTGACCGGAGGGGGGGTCTTCCAGGGCGGGCCGCCCGACGGGGTCGCGCCCACCCAGGCGGCGCCCACGGCGGTGCCTCCGCAGCTCATCTCCCGGGACGGCTACGGCTCCACGCAGGGCCTGGTGCCGCCCTCGGCGATCACTTATTCAGGGGCGGGCTGCGGCTTCGCCGGCGGCTGGCAGGTGAACTTCCTGGTGCCCAACACCTTCGCGCCCGGCCAGCACGTCATCGCCATCACGCTGGGCGGGGTCGGCAGCACCATCGGCTATAACGGGCAGCCGCTGCAAGTCTACTTCACTTCGAAGTAGCGGCTATCCGCGCTGCGGCGTCTCGGGCATCTCCTGCCAGAATTTCCGGATGTCGCCGCGCGGATCGTTTTCGACGCGGATCTCCGAATCGAAGATCATCGTCGCCCGCTTTGATTCCTCATAGGCCGGCCACTTCGGAATCCGCGGATTGTTCGGATCGGCGTTGCTGGCCAGCGAAACCCAGGCCGAGGCGAAGCGCGCCCACAGCGCCTTCTCTTGCCGCGATCCGGCGCCGCCGATGCCGTCGCGGAAATTGTAGAACGACGCCGAAACGTCGGTCCCGTGGACCGCGCCGAACTTGCCGTTGAACGCCGGGCTTTCGTAGCACCACAGATACATGTAGGCGGGCGCTTTGCCAGCCGCCGCCTTCCGTTCGGCCTGCAGGATCGCGCTGCGGCGGAAACCGGCGTCGGTCGCCACCTGGGCCTGAATCAGGAACGGGGACTTGTTCGGATAGTGGCTGCGGTACAGGGCCAGGATCTGGTCGGCCTTGTCGTGATAGCGGCGCCGCAGGATCGCGATCAGGCCGTCCTCGGTCAGATCGAAATTCGTCAGGCCCAGCGCGGCGTCCTCCAGCGTGGTCGAAATGATCACCGGCACGTCGGCGGACTCCGGCGGCGCCGCGGGATCAAATGGATGGTGCGGCAGAACCGTTCCATCGACAACCGGCGTGAACGAACCCGCACCCACCGCGGTCTGCGCCTGGAGGATCTGCTGCCAGGAAAATTTCTGGAGATCGGCGATGTTGCTCTTATTGATGCCGAGCTTGGCCAGCAGCGCTTCGGCCGCGCGCGTTCCGGCCTCGCGCGTGGCGGCGCGAATGGCCGATCCGCTTTGGATTCCGGCGCTGTGAAACAGGCCCTTGGCCGAAGGCATCGCCAGCACGGTGGAAGTCTTGGCGCCTCCGCCGGACTGGCCGAAGATCATCACCTTGGCCGGATCGCCGCCGAACCTTTCGATGTTGTCGCGCACCCACTCGAGCGCCGCCACCAGATCCATCATCCCGGCCACGCCCGCCTGCGCGAACTCCGGCGGCGCGCCCAGATCGGCCAGATGCAGATAGCCGAAGCTGGCCAGCCGGTGATTCACCGTGACCACCACCACGTCGCCGAACTTGGCCAGTTGCGCTCCATCGTAGCCCGGCGCATTTCCCGAGCCGGTCGAGTATCCGCCGCCATGAAAGGAGACCAGCACCGCGCGCCTGGCGTCATCGATCCCCGGCGTCCACAGATTGAGCGACAGGCAGTCCTCGCCCATGCCGCCGGCGTGCAGGTCCCACTGGATCATCATGCCGTAGTCGCCGTTGAGGGACGCCAGCGTCTGCGGCGAGATCTGGCCGTAGCCGAAGCATTCCCGCACGCCGCTCCAGGGCGCGGGCTTGCGCGGAGGCATGTAGCGGTTCCGGCCGCCGGTGGGCGCGCCATAGGGAATTCCCTTGAACTCCTTGATCCCGGTGTTGTCGATCCCCTGGACCTTGCCGGATGTGGTTTCGACCGTCCAAAAAAGCTGACCGTTTTGGCTTTGCGCCAGCGCGCGGCGGCCGAACGCGCAGCCGGCTCCCAGGGCCGCCAGGAAGGAACGCCGTTTCATGGAAGTTCTCCTCTTCGGGGATTCTATATCTTTCTTGCGGGCCGCGGGAAACGGCCCGGATCAATGGAGGCTCACCAGGTGCTGCCCGCGCGGCAGGATGAGGACGTCGCCCGCCATTTGCGGCGTCGCCTCCATGCCGTCGATTTCGAGCCTATGAATCGCGCGCTCGGGTTTCGCCATCGCGCGCGCCTCGCTTTGATAGGCGAATTCGACACCATCGGCGGTGGCGCTGGCGGCGGTCAAATCGCCGTTGAAATCGACGATTCGCAGGGCAGGCTTGCTGGGCGCCGGCTCAATGGTGTGCAGCCCGCGCGGCAGCAGAACCGCGTCGTCGCCCGCCAACGGCCACGGTTTGCCGTCCACCAGGGCCGGCCCGCGCCAGGTCACGCCCACGCCGCCCCGCGATTCGACGATCAGTTTCGATCCGCTCCGCTCCACCCGCTCCACGTCCGCCGCCGCCGGAGCCAGCAGCGGCCAATCCCGGCGCGGGATCGAATTTTCGAAATACAGCGCCACGCGCGGGAAGGACTGCGCGGCCTGATGCACCAGTTCAAACAATTCGGTTCCGGTCTGTTGTTTGGTCGGATAGACGTCCTGGTAGCGCTCCACCACGTTGATATCGATCCCCAGCCTGTCCTGGGCCGGCGTGAGCGGGAAGTACCGCGCGGCGATCTGCGCATAGCGCCGCGGCCCGAGGTCCCAGACCGTCGCCGGATCTTCGATCAGGAAGGTGAAGTCGTGTTGCGCCAGCATGCCCAGCGCCGCCGCGGCGTCGGCGCCGATCTTCTCGCGCATGGTGGCGTCGAAGCGGTCGTCGACCTCCGTCAGCGCCAGGCCGAGCTGCGGCTTGCCCCGGCGAATCGCTTCGATCACGCCGATCCATTCGTTTTGCTGGCGCCGCGCCAGTTCGGCGCGAAATTTGAGAAATTCCGCCAGTCCCGGCGCGTTTTTCGGGCCATAAAGCGGCGAATCGGCGCGGAACAATTCCAGCGGATCGAAGCCCGCCCTGGCGCGGAATTCGGCTCGCACATCGTCGTTCATGGGCGTGAATCTCGCCGGATTCTCGAAGCCTTCCAGCGACTCGAAATACAGTTCGGCCAGATTGACTCCATCCCAATCGAAGCCGTTGAGCAGGGCGCGCACGCCCTGGGAAACCGCGGCGAAGGCCTCGCGGTTGGTCAGGTTGATCAGCTTTCGCCAGTCCAGTTGGGCGTCCTGAAGCAGCGCCGTCTTTTCGCGCCATTGGGGATGATCGGCCCAGAATTTTTCGCTGACGTGCGGCAATTCAAGCCAGGCGTAAACCGGGATGGCGTGCCGGTGGCAGGCGTCGATCAAGGCGCGCAGATACGCGTCGCCCTCCGGATCGCGGTCGTAATAGTGCCAGGCGGCGACGTGCAGCGCGGCGATGCCGGCGGCGCGCCAGCGCGCGGCCATGTAATCCGGATCGATGCGCGAGCGGTAGGCGGAGTCGAAAAACGCCCACAATCGCGCGGAGCGGAAGGGCGCCTCCATGCCGAGATCGGCCAGCGCCTGCAAAAGATAGGGAAAGCGCTCGTAGCCGCGTTCGCCGGGCGGCGCGGCGAGCCAGAGAATCGCGCCGGAGCCCCGCCGGAATCCGGCCATCAGCGGCGCCCCGCTCCAGCGCTCGCGCGCAAACAGGCGCGCCTGCGGGGGAACTTCGAAGACCGGCAGCTCCAGCGGCTTTTCCCAGATGATGTGCAGCTTGGGCGCGCGGAGGTCTTCCAGGCTGCGCGCCATCACCCGCCGGGCCGCCGGCTGAAACCCGAACGAGCCGGCCAGCGGCGATTCGCCTTCGAGCACCAGGATCGCGCCGCGCTCGACACGCAAAGCCCATTCCGGATTGGCCGGCGTGCCCGGCGGGGCCACCACCACCTCCGCCGCCGCGCCGGCGCGCAGCCCCACCGAGGAAAAAATGGCGGGCCAGGGCCCGGCCTCGCTTCCGAGCACCTGAAAAGAGAAAGAGGCGCCCTCCAGCGCGGCGCAGGCGAGCCAGATCGCGCAGCCGGCCGCCGCTGTCCGGCTATTTCGTGAACGCATACCAGATCCCGGCGCGCAGATCGTTGAAGTTCGGCCCGCGCGGATTGCCGCGGTTGATCAGATAGGCCCCGCGCAGCGCGCTGACCGAAAACTGGACCGGCGCGCGCAGCCCTTCAAAGCGGAACCTGACGCCCGGTCCGGTTTCGACGAAATTCGCCCAATATTGCCCGAGCGCGTCCACCGTCGCGTTCCAGTTCCAAAACACCTGCGCGTGCCAGCCCAGCAGTTCGGCCGCCCGCAGCGTGTATCCGCCGCGGTTTTGCGAGTAAAGCAGGGTGTCCTTGCCGAAGCGGCTGACAAAAATCCCGTCGTCGTCGGATTCGGCGAACCATCCGCGCCGCCCCGGCGAGAGCAGGTTGCCGAATCCTTTCGCGTACGAAACGCCGCCGCGATAATCGGGCACAACGCGCCCCGGATCGGAAGAGGTGGGCGCGTAGCGCAGCGCTTCGCCGGCCTCGAACCATCCGGTGGCGCCGTGCCAGGCGGCGGTGGCGGCGCCCAGCGCGACAATCACGCTCCGCTCGGACAGATACTGCGGGCCAAGATCAGCGACGTTCACCGCGCCGCGCGTATCGCCGATAAAGCGCGCCGAAACGTAAGGCCGCAGGCGCCACCGCGGCGGGCGCAGTTCGGCTTTGATCTGCGAATAGGCGAACAGGTCGCGCCAGCGCGTGGAATACATCGGATCGATCCAGAAGGTGGTGTGAATCTTTCGGAGGCCGGGCGCGAGATTTTTATAGGCGCGCGACGCCTCTGCCGCGATTGCCTGGTCGGGACTCCGCCGCGCCAGATCGAACCAGCGGATCGCGTCCTGGTCGTCTTTGAGGTTGTTGTACGCCCAGCCGAGCTTGAGCATCACCTCGAAATCCAGCGGATCGTTTTCCTGCGCGATCCGCAGATATTTGATCGCATCCGGAAGGTAGCCGAGCTGAAGGCTTTTTTCGCCCAACTGCCTGGCCCGGGACGGATCCACCGGAGCCGGTTCGGCGGGCCTTCGGCGCAGCGCCTCGGGCAGATGCAGCACGGCGCGGGCGCGGGAGGCAAGCTCCGCGTCGCCGCCCTCCAGCACGCGCCGCAGCAGCGGCATGGCGCCTTCGGAGTCGCCGCGGGCCAGCAGCAGAAAGCCGAGCTGCGCCGCCGCCACCAGATCCCCGGGGGACTCGCGGACCAGACGCGAAAACTCCCGCTCCGCGGCGCCCTGATCGTTCATTTCGAGCTCCAGAAAACCCAGCTCCCGGCGCAGGTCCGCGTTGCCGGGATCGAGCTCCAGCGCTTTTTGAAATTCGGACACGTAGGGATAGCGGGCCGGCAACAGCTCGCGCGCCTCTTCGGCCACGCGCGGCTCGGCGGAACGCGAGGCGGCCAGCAGCGCGGCCATCGCTTCCTCCTGGCGGCCTTGCGCTTTCCACACGCGGCCCAGATCGAGCAGCAGCGCCCGGCGGTCCGGCCGCAGACGCCAGGCTTTTTCGTAGTGAACCGCCGCCAGATCAAGCTCGTCGCGCTGTTCGGCCAGGCGCGCCAGCTCTTCGTGCGCGCTGAAATTCTCCGGCGCCAGCTCCACCGCCTGGGACCAGCGCGCGATGCCCTCGCGCAGCTCGCGATCGATGTTTTCAAACGCCCGCTCCGCTGTCGCGTTGCCGGATCTGCGGACCCGGTCGAAAATGCGCCGCGCCACCGCGGTTTGGCGCGTTTCATAGCAAAGAAACGCGTACTCCATGGCCGCGTGATCGTCTCCCGGATCCAGCCGCACCGCCTCGCCGAACTCGTCGCGCGCCGCCTCGGTTTCCCCGGTTTTCAGCAGCGTGTAGGCCAGATCTTTGCGAATTGAAGCGCGGTCCGGCGCCAGGCGAATGGCTTGCTCGAATCCGGCGATGGCGCGGTCGTAATCCCGGGCCCGCAAGGCCTCGTACGCCTTTTCGAGGATCGTGAAAGCGGGATCCGGCGCCTGGAGCGCGGCGATCAGAACGAGCGCGGTCGAAAACACTTCGTCATTTAGTGCGCCGCTCTCCGGATTTTTCTCTCTTTCGCGTTCTCATCGCCGCGCCGCGGCCGCCTCCATCGGCCGCAAAAAATCGTGCTACATTGGCCGGAAATGAAACGAATCGTCCCGTTCTTTCTTGCCCTGGCGGCAATGTCGGCGCAGAATAAATCCTTCGATGTTTACGAGGCCACCATTCCTCAGATGCGCGCCGCGCTCGACCAAAAGCGGGTCACCTCGCGCGAACTGGTGACGCAGTATCTGATCCGCATCGCCACCTACGAGCCCACCCTTCATGCCGCGATCGCCGTCAATCCGAATGCGCTGAAGGACGCCGACGAGCTCGACCGCGAGCGCGCGGCCGGAAAAATTCGCGGCCCGCTGCACGGCATTCCCATCGCCCTGAAGGACAACATCCACACCACCGATATGCCCACCACCGGCGGCGCGCTGGCCTTCCGCGGCTACACGCCGCCCTACGAAGCGACGCTCACGAAAAATCTTCGCGACGCCGGCGCGATCATCCTCGCCAAGACGACGCTCATTGAGCTGGCCAACTGGGTCGCGGGCGCGCCCACGCCGATGCCGGCCTATAACGCCATCGCCGGCTTTGGATTTAATCCCTATGATCCGCGGCCCGATCCGCGGGAGTCCAGCGACGGCCGCGCGGTGCTCTCCCCCGGCGGCTCCAGCTCGGGCGCGGGAACGGCGGCCAGCCTGTGGGCCGCCAACGTGGGCACCGACACCGGCGGGTCGATCATCAATCCCTCCAATCAGAGCATGCTCGTGGGCATCCGGCCCACCATCGGCCGCATCAGCCGCTACGGGGTGATCCCCATCACCGCCGATCACGATACCGCCGGCCCCATGGCGCGGACCGTCACCGACGCGGCGATTTTATTGGGCGCGCTCGAGAGTCCGTCGCCTGATCCGAAAGACGAGGCCACCCGGCGATGCACGCCGCCGCCGGGCCGCGACTACACCAGGTTCTTGAAGGCCGGCGCGCTCAAGGGCGCGCGCATCGGGATTCCCCGGACTTTTTATTACGATCGCCCAAGCGGCGGCGGCCGCGGCGGTTTGAATCCGGCGCAGTCGAAGTCCATGGCGGAGGCGATCGAGGTCCTCAAGCGGGAGGGCGCCGTCGTGGTGGATCCGGCCGAGATCCCCAGCTTCACCGCCCCTGATCCGAACAACAACTTCACCCGCTGGCCCTACTGTTCGGGCGCCAATCAGGCCAAAGGCCACAACCAAGACTGCTCGATCAACTTCGCCTACGGGATGAAGCGCGACTTCAACGCCTGGCTGGCGACGCTCGGCCCGGGAGCGCCGGTAAAGTCGCTCACCGAGCTGCGCGAATGGAACCTGAAGCACGCCAAGGCGGGGGCCATCAAGTACGGCCAGTCGCGCCTGGATATTTCCGACGAAATGGACCTGGATCAGGACCGCGCCCGCAACGCCTCCGACGTGGCCAAGGATATCCGGCTGAGCCGCACCGAAGGAATCGACGCCGTGCTCAACGCCTATCGCCTCGACGCGATTCTGACGCCGGGCGCCAACGGGGCGGATCTGGCCGCGCGCGCCGGCTACCCCATCATCGCCGTTCCGTTCGGGATGATTCCGAACAACTTCGGCGCCCAGCAGAATCCCTTTCCGCCCGGATTCGATCCTAAACCCTCCCCCTTCGGCGTCGGCTTCATCGGCGCCGCGTGCAGCGAGCCGAAACTGATCGGCATCGCCTACACGTTTGAACAGGCCACCAAACGGCGCGTCCCCCCGCAGGGATTCCGCTAGGCCGCGCCATGCGAGGTTTTCCGGCGCGCCTTTGAGAAAATAAAGAGATCGGCTTTAGAATCATTGCTGTCGCGCTGGGATGGCCGCTCCTTGTGCCGGCGCAGGATGCTTCGCAGACGCCTCCGCCGCCCCCTTCGGTGGAGGAAAAGTGGGATCATTTCACCCGCGAAACCTTCGCTTATTTCACCCTGGGGGCCGGCGCGTTTGACGCGGCCGTTTCGCAAGCCACCCGCTCGGCTCCCCTTTATGGCCGCCACTGGAACGCCTATCCCAAGCGGTTTGGCGCCTCGGTCACCGACATCGCCACGCAAAATTTCTTCGGCGATTTCCTGCTCGCCTCGGCGTTTCATGAGGACACCCGCTACCTGCGGCGCGGGCCGCCGCACAAGCTGTGGCCGCGCATCGGTTACGCCATCAGCCGTTCGGTCGTGGTCCGCAAGGATTCCGGCGGCGAAACTTTCAACTTCGCCAACGTCGCCGGCACGGCCATGAGCGCGGCGCTCTCCAACGCCTATTATCCGCCGGTGAGCCGCACCGCGCGCGAGGCGGCCACCAACTGGGGCACCAGCGTCGCCGGCTCCGGCCTGGCCAATCTCATGCCGGAGTTCTGGCCGGACTTCCGCTCCTTCGTCAAGCGCCATCTGCCGCGCCTCCATCGTTAAAATCGTCAGCGTACCGTCGCCGGATTGTAATCCGTTCGTAACCCCGCATCGGTTAATCTGGCTTACAGAGTTATGAAAAAGATCGCGCTGATCGAGGACGACCAGGATCTCTATTCCCTGATCCAGTACAACCTGGAAAAAGAGGGGTTCGCCGTCGTCGGATTGCAAACCGGCAAGGGCGCGCTCGAGCTGTGCCGCCGCGAGCGGCCGGACCTGATCATTCTGGATATCATGCTGCCGGACTCCAGCGGCCTGGAGATCTGCAAGGCCCTCCGCGCCGATCCGGACCTGGGCGGCGTGCCCGTTCTCTTTCTCACCGCCCGCGCCTCGGAAGCCGACCGCATCGTGGGCCTGGAACTCGGCGCCAATGACTACATCGTCAAGCCATTTTTCGTTCGCGAGCTGATCGCCCGCATCAAGGTCCACTTCCGGGGCCCGGCTCCCGTCTCCAAGCTGCTCAAATGCGCCGGCCTGGAGTTGGACCGGGCGCGCTGCCGCGTGCATCTGGCCGGCCAGGAGGTCTCCCTCACCGCAACCGAGTTCCGCCTGCTGGAGTTCCTGATGAGCCGTCCCGGGGTGGTCTTCAGCCGCCAGCAACTGCTCGACGCCGTCTGGGGGCACGATCGCGCGGTGACGGACCGCACCGTGGACGTCTACGTGCTCCGGCTGCGGCAGAAGATCGAAAATGAAGGCGGGCCGGCCTTCATCCGCAGCGTCCGCGGCTTCGGCTACAGCTTCAATTCGGAAGCGCCGCGCGAGCAGCTACAATAAAAGCATTCCTGCAAACCCGGCGGCTTCAGCCATCGCCGCCGCAAGCGGCCCTGGGCCGCCCGGTTTGCGCTTCTCTATGGACGCGCTCTACGATGCCCTGGCGTCGCGTATTCTGATCCTCGATGGCGCCATGGGCACCATGCTTCAGGCCTATAAGCCCACCGCCGCCGATTACGGCGGCCCCAAGCTGGAAAACTGCAGCGAGATTCTTTGCCGCACCCACCCGGAATGGATCACCGCCATCCATCGCGCCTACCTCGAGGCCGGCGCCGATATCATCGAAACCAACAGCTTCCAGGGCTCGCCGCTGGTGCTGGCCGAGTTCGGCCTGGAGTCGCAGACCCACGAACTCAACGTCCTCGCCGCCAGACTGGCGCGGCAGGCGGCGGACCAGTTCTCCACCCCCGCCAAGCCGCGGTTCGTCGCCGGATCCATGGGGCCCACCACCAAATCCCTCACCCTGCGCGGCGATGTCACCATGCCGCAGATGGCCGAAAGCTACTACGCGCAGGCCAAGGGCCTGATCGAGGGCGGCGCCGACCTGCTGCTGGTGGAAACCGCCTTCGATACCCGCAACATCAAGGCCGCGATCCTGGGCATCCGGCGGCTGGAGCGGGACATCGGCGCCGCCATCCCGCTGATCATCTCCGGAACCATCGAACGGTTCGGCGCCATGCTCGCCGGCCAGACCGCCGAGGCGTTCTGCGCCTCGGTGGCGCACGCCCGCCCGCTGGCCATCGGGCTGAACTGCGCCACCGGCCCGGACCTGATGACCGATCATATCCGCACCCTCGCCCAGATGGCGCCCTCGCGAATCTCCTGTTATCCCAACGCCGGCCTGCCCAACGAGGAAGATAAATATCTGGAAACGCCGGAGTCGCTGGCCGCCCAGCTCGCCAAGTTCGTCGAGCACGGCTGGCTGAACATCGTCGGCGGCTGCTGCGGCACCACCCCCGCCCACATCAAGGCCATCGCCGAGATGGCCGAAGGAAAAGCCCCCCGGCCCCTGCCGCCGCCGTCCCATAAAACGTATTTTTCCGGCATCGAACTGGTCGAAGCCGAGGAATCCAACCGCCCGCTCATCGTCGGCGAGCGCACCAACGTCATCGGATCGCGCCTGTTCAAGCAGATGATCGCCGCCGAAAAGTGGGAGGAAGCCAGCGAAATCGCGCGCTGGCAGGTCAAAAACGGCGCCCATATCATCGATGTCTGCCTGCAATCCTCGGATCGCGACGAGCTGAAGGATATCGACCCGTTCTACGCCAGGCTGATGCCGAAGATCAAGGTTCCGGTCATGATCGACACCACCGACCCGCAGGCGGTGGAGCGCGCGCTGCAGTGGTGCCAGGGAAAAAGCATCATCAATTCCATCAACCTCGAGGACGGCGAGGAAAAATTCGAGCGCGTCTGCCCCATCGCCCGGGCCTACGGCGCGGCCCTGGTGGTGGGCGCCATCGACGAGGATCCCCAGCAGGCGCAGGCCTTCACGCGCGAGCGCAAACTGGAAGTGGCGCGCCGCAGCACACGCCTGCTTACCGAAAAGTACGGAATCCCGCCGGAAGACATCATCCTCGACCCCCTGGTCTTCCCCTGCGCCACCGGCGATGAAAATTACATCGGCGGCGCGGTGGAAACCATCGAGGCCATCCGCCTGATCAAGGAACAGATCCCCTACGTGAAGACCATCTTGGGGATCTCCAACATCTCCTTCGGCCTGCCGCCGGCCGCGCGCGAGGTGGTCAACTCGGTTTTCCTCTATCACGCCACCAAAGCCGGGCTCGACCTGGCCATCGTGAACGCGGAAAAACTGGAGCGCTTCGCCTCCATTCCGCCCGAAGAGCGCCGCCTGGCCGAAAATCTTCTGTTCAACACGCCGCCGCCTGACCTTCCCGCTCCCGAAGACTGGCGCCGGCAGACGCGCCAGCAGAAGATCGCCATCAACCAGTTCCACATCGCCGCCATCACCGAGCACTTCCGCAAAGCCGGCAGCAAAGAAAAACGACGCGCGGCCGAACTGCCGCTCGACGAGCGGCTGGCCAACTATATCATCGAGGGTAGCCGGGACGGGCTGATCGCGGATCTGGACCTCAAGCTGAAACAGGGCGCGGCGCCGCTCGACATCATCAACGGCCCGCTGATGGCCGGAATGACCGAGGTCGGCCGCTTGTTCAACAACAACGAGCTCATCGTCGCCGAAGTGCTGCAATCGGCCGAGGCCATGAAGGCCGCGGTCGGCTATCTCGAACAGTTCATGGAAAAATCGGAGACGTCGGTTCGCGGCAAGATCGTCCTCGCCACGGTCAAAGGCGACGTCCACGATATCGGCAAGAACCTGGTCGAAATTATTCTGGCCAACAACGGCTACCAGGTGATCAATCTCGGCATCAAGGTTCCGCCTGAGGACCTCATTCAGGCCTGGCGCCAGCACCGGCCCGACGCCATCGGGCTCAGCGGCCTGCTGGTCAAGAGCGCGCACCAGATGGTGACCACCGCCTCCGATTTCAAGGATCACGGCGTGGACGTGCCGCTGCTGGTCGGCGGCGCGGCGCTGTCGGAAAAATTCACCACTACGCGGATCGGCCCGGCCTACGGCGCGCCGACCTTCTACGCCAAGGACGCCATGACCGGCCTGCGCATCATGAACGAACTGATGGACCCGCAGCGGCGCGAAACCGTCATCCGCTCGCACATCTTCCCGGCGGCGGAGGTGCCGCGCGCTGAGCCTCCCCCGCCGGTCAACCGCGGCACCGCCCGCAGCCCCAAGGTCCGCGCCGATGTCCCCATCCCGCCGGCGCCCTACCTGGACCGGCGCGTCCGCGAGGTCCCCCATCTGCGCGAAGTCTGGACCTACATCAATCCGTTCATGCTCTACGGCCGGCACCTCGGCTTCAAGGGCAACTTCGAAAAATCGCTCGCCGAACGCGATCCCAAGGCGCTGGAGCTCTTCCATCAGGTCGAGCAGGTCAAGCGGGAAGCCGAATCCTTCATGAAGATCCGCGCCGTGTGGCAGTTTTTTGAAGCCGAGCGCGACGGCAACGCGATTCATCTGTTCGAGCCCGGCGCCGCCAGCCCGCGCCATACCTTCAAATTCGGCCGCCAGCCCAAATCCGACGGCCTGTGCCTG
This sequence comes from Terriglobia bacterium, assembly GCA_021324615.1. Classification (GTDB taxonomy): domain Bacteria; phylum Acidobacteriota; class Terriglobia; order Bryobacterales; family Bryobacteraceae; genus Palsa-187. The sequence goes on from JAJPIT010000025.1 coordinate 27,481, forward strand.
AGCGACTACATTCTCGATGCCCAGCCCGGCCGCCGGGATCATCTGGCGCTGTTTGTCGTCACCGCCGGCGAGGGCGTGCGCGCCCGCTCCGAGCAGGCCAAGCAGCGCGGCGAGTTCCTGCTGGCCCACGCGCTGCAAGCGCTGGCCATCGAAACCGCCGAAGCGGCGGCCGAGTGGCTGCACCGCCGCCTGCGGGAAGACTGGGGATTCCCCGATCCGCCGGAGATGACCATGCAGGAGCGCTTCACCTCGCGCTACCGCGGCAAACGCTACAGCTTCGGCTATCCGGCCTGCCCCCATCTCGAAGATCAGGCCGGCTTGTGGAAGCTCCTCAACCCGGACGAAATCGGCGTGAAGCTCACCGAAGGATTCATGATGGATCCGGAAGCCAGCGTCAGCGCGCTGGTGTTCCATCACCCCGATTGCGCCTACTTCACGGCCAGCGAGTAGGCCGCACCCGCAGCACCTGCTTGGCCTGGATCCGCTCATACTGCATCGGAAACGAGGTCCCGCCCCAGTAGGCGCTCCACTGGTCCCGGTAGTGGCGCGACAGCGGCTGGCCCGATTCGCCGATGGCGATGTTCTGGGTCGAATGGTCCAGATCCGCCAGATCCACGGTCATCCTCATCGACGGGCCCAGCCGGCGCGTGGTCTGCTTGATGGTGGTGCCTGATCCGCTCATCGCCGCCGGGCCGATATTGAAGTATTTGCCGATCAGCGGCAGGCGGCCCAGGACGGGATGGTCGATCCGCAGCTCCATCCACTGCCCGTAATCCCAGCGCGAGAGCTTGGAGCCCTGCGCCTCCATGCCCGCCGCGACGCCTTTTTCCAGACAGCCGAGCAGCAGCTCGTCGTAGTCCGGAAACCATCCGGCGGGCCGCTCGCGCAGCAGCTTTTCGATCGCCGCCGGGCCCATGGGAAACGTGTATTCCTCGGGCGCTCCCGGGGCGGCGCGCGCGGCCGCCGCTTTCCGCAGCTCCTCGTAGGCCAGCGCCGCGATCATCGGCGCCGCCGTTCCCTTTTCCATCTGCCCCGTCCACCGGCGCAGCAGATCCACGGCTTCGCGCGGGCCTTTTTTCTTGCGGTCGTATGCCGCCACGATCTGCCGCGCCAAAAAATCCGAGAACGCCGAATACACGTCCTTCTGGATGCCCAGCATCTCCGGCGCCGCCCATCTCTCTTTTTTGGCCAGCGCCCAGCGAATCTCGCTGGACCGGTAATAAGGCGCGAAATCGCCGTTATAGGGATATTTGTAATCGGGCGGGAACGGATTCTGATTTGCCGTCACGATCACGCCGGAGGGCGGATTGAAGGCCCGCGGCAGGTCGTCGAAGGGGATGTATCCCTGCCACTCGCACTCGCCCGCGGCGCCGTCGGCGGGAACGTCGCCCCGGCAGCCGGCCGGACGGATCGGCAGCCGCCCGGCCGCGTGATAGCCGATGTTGCCGTCGATGTCCGCGTAGACAAAATTCTGGCCGGGGCCGGGGAAGCGCGCAAGCGCCGCCTCGAATTCATTCCAGTCGCGCGCGCGATCGATATCGAGAAAGGGAAATTCAAAGCCGTCCGGCTCGGCCGC
>JAJPIT010000027.1 GCA_021324615.1 Terriglobia bacterium
CGGCATCCTGGTTCTCGGTAGACTTCAAGGAATTGGAGGTTTTCATGCGTCTTGCCGCTACCGCCGTAGCCGTCACGTTTTCCGCTTTCGCCCAGATTCCGGCCTCGGCGTTAAGCGGGCTGGAGTGGCGCGCCATCGGACCGGCGGCGACAGGAGGACGCATCGCCGATCTCGCCGTGGTGAAGGCGCCGGGACAGGCCGACACGATTTACGTCGCCACCACCACCGGCGGAGTTTTCAAGAGCGTGAACGCGGGAATCTCTTTCACGCCGATTTTCGATCACGCCGGCGCGATGATGTCAACGGGCGCGATCGCCGTGGCGCCGTCGAATCCGTCTATTGTGTGGGTCGGAACCGGCGAGGCCGACAACCGGCAAAGCTCGTCGTGGGGCGACGGTGTTTACAAATCGATGGACGCGGGCGCGACGTGGCGGAAGATGGGGCTGGCGGATACGCGCCACATCGGCAAAATCGTCATCGATCCGCGCGACGCCAATATCGTCTACGTCGCGGCGGCGGGGCATCTGTGGGGATCGAACGCGGAGCGCGGAGTTTTTAAGACCGCCGACGGCGGCAAGACGTGGCAAAAAGTTCTCTACATAAACGACAACACCGGCGCGATCGATCTGGTGATGGATCCGAAGAATCCCAACGTCCTTTACGCCGCCATGTACCAGCATCAGCGCAAAGGCTGGGGCTACAACGGCGGCGGGCCGGGGAGCGGAATCTACCGGACGATGGACGGCGGCGCGAGCTGGACCGAGCTGACCAACGGCCTGCCCCGCGGCGATAAGGGCCGCATCGGCCTGGCCACGTTCGCCGGCGATAACCGCCTGGTCTATGCGATCGTCGAAGCCGATCCAACGCCCGCGCCGGGCGGACGCGGCGGGGCACGTCCGGCTCCACCGCCCGATACGATCACCGCGCGCGGCGGCGTGTTCCGCAGCCGCGACGGCGGCGAAACCTGGGAGCACATGAGCGGCCTCAATCCGCGGCCGATGTACTACAGCCGGATCTACATCGATCCCTCGGACCGCAATCGCGTGTACGTGATGGGTTCCAACCGCGGCGTGTTCATCTCCGACGACGGCGCGCGCACGTTTCGCGAAGTGTTCAGCGAGGTTCACGGCGAAGATCACGTTTTGTGGATCGATCCGCAGAGTCCGAATCATCTCGTGGTGGGCGGCGATGGCGGCGTGTCCATTTCCTTCGACCGCGGGGCCACGTGGCTGTTTCGAATCAACCTTCCGATCGGGCAGTTTTACAACATCTCGGTGAACCAGCGCGTTCCGTTCACGGTGTGCGGCGGCTTGCAGGATAACGGAAGCTGGTGCACTCCTTCGGCCACCAATATGAGCTACGGAATTTCCTTCAAGGACGCCTATAACGTGGGCGGCGGCGACGGGATGCACGCGCAGTTCGTCGACGATCATACGCTGCTGGTGAGCTCGCAGAACGGCGTCACCGGGCGGCTCGACCTGGATACGATGGAGCGGCAGCAGATCGGGCCGGTGCAGCCTCAGGAAAAGTTGCGGCCGGGTCAGCCCGGCTACCGCTGGTATTGGACCGCGCCGCTGATCGTTTCCGCGCACGATCCGCGCACGATCTATACAGGCGCCGACGTGTTGTTCCGCTCCGAGGACCGCGGCGTGACGTGGAAGCCGGTCAGCCCGGATCTCACGGCGCATATCGACCGCGAAAAGCTGGAGATGATGGGCGGTCCGGTGCCGCCGCGGGCGCTTTCGCGGCACGACGGGCAGGCCAATTTCAGCGCGCTGACCGCGATCGCCGAATCGCCGCTGGACAAAAATGTTTTGTACACCGGCGCCGACGACGGGACCATTCAGATGACGCGCGACGGCGGCGCGCACTGGACCAATCTGACCGCGAATGTTCACGGCCTTCCGCCGATGCTGAACATCAGCGGAATCGTAGCGTCAAAATACGCCGCCGGCCGCGTGTATCTGACCGTGGACGGCCATTTCAACGACGATTATCATCCTTACGTCTTCGTCAGCGAGGATTTCGGCGCAAGCTGGCGCGCGATCACGGTGGGGTTGCCGGAGACGTCGGTGCACCGCATCCGCGAGCACTTCTCCAATCCCGATCTGCTGGTGGCCGGCACGGAAATGGGCGTGTACGCGAGCTTCGACCGCGGCGCGCACTGGACCTCGCTCAACACCAATCTGCCGCCGGTGCCGGTTTACGATCTGCTGTTTCAGGAATCGTCGAATGCGCTGGTTCTCGGCACGCACGGCCGCGGGATCTGGGTGCTTGACGACGCTGAGCCTCTGAGCCAGCTTGCGGCGGCGGCCGCGGCGAAAAAATTTTTATTTCCGGTTGCGCCGGTTCATCACAAGGTTCTCTACAACGGGCAGTTTTGGTTCGGGCACGGCGAATTTTTCGCGCCGAATCCGCCCTCCGGAGCGGTATTCACGTACATGCTGCCGGCGGCGGCGCCGGGAGGAGTCACGATCACCATTTCCGATGCCGCCGGCAAGACGATCCGCGTCCTGCGAGGTCCGGGGGAGGCGGGATTAAATCGCGCCTGCTGGGATCTGCGCCAAGAGCCGCCGCTTCCGGACGGCAATTCGACATCGGCGGCGACGTGCATCACCACCGGCGGCGGCCGCGGCGATGCGGGCGTGGAACGGCCCGCCTCGGATCCCGTGATTCCGCCTTCCGGGCAGATCCCGAACGCCTTCGGCGGAGGCCGTGGAGCGCGCGGCGCCGGGCCAGTGGTGCTGCCGGGCCGCTACTCTGTTTCCATCGAATCGCTCAAGCAGGAGTTTACGGTGGACCCGGACCCGCGCTTCACGATCTCGGAGGCGGACCGCAAGACGCGCCAGGCGGCGATCATGAGCGCGTACTCGCTCCAGCAGCAGCTTGGTCCCGCGCGGGAAATGGCGCGGAGCCTGGCCGAGCAGATGGCCGCGCTGCGGCAGTACTTCGCGGCGCAGGGGGAGAGCGCGAAAGCCTCGGCGGCGGACAACGCGCTTCCGCCGATCGCGCGGGCGCAGGGGGAAATTGATCGCGCCATCGCAGCGGCGGCGCACGTTGAAAATGCGATGGATTCCTACGACGGCTTGCCCACGGCGGCGCAGTTGCGGCAAATCGATTGGGCCTGGGAAGACGCGGCTGCCGCGGTCAACGGGCTGAACCGGCTGATCCGCGAATCGCTGCCGGCGGCCTATTCGACGCTGGGCGGCGCGGTCCGTATGCCGGAGCTAAGGCCCGTGCCGGTCCCGGCGCGGCCGCGCTGAGGCGTGGTGTTCGAGGTAGTCCTTAAGCGCGGCGGCGTTATTGTGTTCGGTATCGCGCGAGCTATACAGCAGCGTCACCGTTCCGCGGCGCATGGCCTCGCGGATCGGCGCCCATGCCTCGGGAGCGCGATCAAGCTCGGCAAAATATTTGCGCCGGAACTCGCTCCATTTGGCCGGATCGTGATGGAACCACTTCCGCAGATCCGTGCTGGGTCCGGCGTCCTTGAGCCAGCCGTCGATGCGCAGCGACTCTTTTTTGACCCCGCGCGGCCAGAGCCGCTCGACGAGAAACCGCGCCCCATCGGCGGGGGATTCGTTTTCGTAGACTCGCTTCAATTTAATCATCGCCGCCCTCACTGTACGGCCGCGGAGCAGGTTGGATCGGCCGGGTGCGGATTTTCACCGGCTTTTGCCCGGACGGTTCGCGCTACGGCGCCAGCAGCTCCGCCACGTACTGCTTCCAAAGCTTGGCCACCGAATGCGTGCCGTGGCCGCGCGTCTCGCTGCTGGTCGGAATCAGGATATAGCGGCCGTTCTTGACCCTTTTTATGCACCGCTCCAGGATGCCGAGTTCCGGGGGGTTCACCACGTCGTCGGCGGAGTTGACCGCGATCAGACGAGCCTGGATCTTTTCCAGATCCGGTTCGGGGTTGTAATCGGCGGAAGAAGCGAACTGGTACAGCATATCGTTGGCATCCTTTTGCATGGCCGCCTCCATCAGTCTTTGAAAGCCGGCGTCGGCGGCCTCGCGCGTGGGCCACTGCTTCTGCATCTGAAGCGGGCTGGAGGTCATCATGGTCAGGGCGTACTGCGCGGCGCGAAGGCCGTGAATGGGATGAGTGTAATCGCCGTGGTTGTATTCCGGGTCCGAGGTGATGGCGTCCAGGATCATGTCGCGCAGCAGGCGGTTGCGGCCGGCGATCTGCACCGGCGCGCTGGCGAGCGGCATCAGGGCATCCATGAAGTCCGGATACATTTCGCCCCACAGCCAGCTATGCATGGCGCCCATGGAGGTGCCCATCACCAGCCGCAGGTGCTTCACGCCGAGATGCTCGGTGAGCAGCCGGTAATCGGCGTGAATCATATCGTGGTAGCAGTACTTCGGAAAATGGGCGCGCAGGCCGTCGCTCGGCTTGGACGATCCGCCGTGGCCGATGGCGTCCGGCATGATGAGGAAATATTTGGCGGCGTCCAGGGGCTGGCCTTCTCCGAACAATTCTCCTCCGAATTGTTGCGATTGGAATCCCTTGCCGCTTCCTCCGGTGCCGTGCAGAATCAGCACCGCGTCCGGCGAGGACGGATTGCCGATGGTGTAGTAGTGCAGCCGCAGTTCGGCCAGCGTTTCGCCGTCGTGAAACCGGAAGTTGTGTATGGTGTAGTCGCCTTCAACGGCCGGCGGAAAGGAGGCGGCGCAGGCGGCGCCCGCCGCCAGGAGCAGAAACCACTTCATGATTAACAATGTTACGATTGTTTCCGTCCTTACGGAGGAGCCCATGGCTGAACCAAAAACGCAGAACTTTCAGAATCACGCGCGGCTGGATCCGCTGTATCATTTCTTTCTCTCGCCGGTGGCGGCGCTGATGGTGATCGGATCGATCTATGAAGTGGTGAGGAACCCGGGCTGGGTGAGCGGCGCGCACGTGCTGGCGGCGGTCTGGGCCTATATCGCGCTGTTCAAGCTCCGGGTGTATCCCTTGAAGGTGCAGGACCGGGTGATCCGGCTGGAGGAGCGGCTGCGGATGGAAAAATTGCTGCCGGAGCCATGGAAATCGCGGATTCCGGAGTTAAGCGAAGCGCAGTTGATCGCGCTGCGCTTCGCCTCCGATGCGGAGCTGCCCGAACTGGTCGAAAAAACGCTCGGCGGGAATCTCGATCCCAAGACGATCAAACAATCGATTCGAAACTGGCGGCCGGATTATTTCCGCGTTTAGGCCGGGCCGCGCGTCAATTTTTGGAGGACTTGGGCGGCGCCGTCTTCCGGATCTCTTCGAAATATTGCTGCACGAATTGCTGGTAGATCAGCGGGACTTCATCGCGCTGCACTTCGCTGCCGGCCTCGGTGTGCTGCGCCTGCTTCTGGGCCCATGGAGTCTTAAGCTGCTGTTTGCTCTGGCCGACCTCCACCATTACTTCTCCGGTGACGTTCTGGGACCGTTTGCCTAAAATTTCGCTGATCTTGCCCATGGCCTGAAGCTGCTCAGCCAGCTTGGCCGATTTGTCGCCGTCGGCCGAGCCGATGCCGCTTTTGGAGTCATCCGAGGCGTTCTTATCCGAGGATTTTTCGCCGCTCCTGGCTTCCGAGGAGTCCTTGGGGTCGCCCGAGTTGGCCTGCTGCTGATCGCTTTGCGCATCTGCCGACGAATTTTGTTTCTGCTGCTGGTCCTGCTTGGCGGTCTGGCTGGATTTTTCCTGCTGCGATTTCTGATTCTGCGCGTTCTGCGGATCGGAGTCCTTCGGCTGAGGTTTCATTTTGTTCAGCATGTTGGACATCGCGTCCTTCAGTTTGTCGATCAGCGAGGCGCTCTCGCTCTGCGAGCCCTGCTTGGCGTCCTGCTGGCCTGCCTGCTTGCCGTCTTTCGAGTTCTGCTGCGAATTCCGCTGGTCGGCATCGTTGCCGTTCTGCTGCTGATCGTCTTTTTTGCCGGCGTTGTCGGCGGCCTGATCCGGCGGCTGCTCCTGCCTGGCGCCTTTTTGGGCATTTTCCTTGGAGGCGTCGGCGGACTGGGGATCGTTCTGCTGCTGGGTATCCTGCGCCTCAAGCGGCGTATCGGGCGCTTTCTCGTTTTGGACCGCCGCCGAATCCGGGTCGCCCGGATCGAGCGGAGGCGGGCGGTTGCCGCGCGGCTGCTTTGTGTTTGCCATCTGGTTTTGCGGCGGGAAGAAGGTATCGAAGGCGATCTTTACCAAAGACGGCTGGAGATTCAGGCTGCCGGTCACCGCGTAGCGCAGGGCGAACATTCCGAAGGCGACGGCGGCCAGCGCGCCGGCGTGATAGGCGTAGCGCGGGCGGCGGAACGGCACGGCCACTTCCGGCTGGATGCCGCGCGCGATGGCGTCGGCCTCCTCGTGCTGGCGCTGGCGGATGGCGGGATCGCCGTGAGCGCCGGGCGAGGAAAAATGCGTCGCCGTCGAAAGCGCGTCGGCCAGCGACAGGCGGCGGTCGATCTGCTGCGCCAGCCGGTAGGTGGAGGGAATCGTTTTGCGAAGCCGGTAAACGCCCGCGCCGAAGCTCGCCGCGGCGAGAATCGCGATCCAGTACCAATCCAGGATCTGGGTTCCGGCCAGAAGCAGCACGACCGCCCCGCCGGCGGCGATGGCCAGGGCCAGCACGCACTGTTCGAGCACCAGGTTGGCGAAACACCTTCGCCGCGCCCTGTTGAGGAGCAGAACTACAGGTCGGTCGTCCAAGCGATGTGCCCAATAAGATTATGGCATAGTCGCCGGCGGGCTCCGTTTCGGCTACGCGGCCGAGCGCGGTGGGATAATCGAAGGGGGCCGTGGAGAAAAAATTTTCGCGCTACGCCTGGACGGCGCTGTGCTTCAACCTTGCGGTGATCGCCTGGGGAGCGCTGGTGCGGGCTTCGGGATCGGGCGAAGGATGCGGCGACCATTGGCCGCTCTGCAACGGCGCGATGGTGCCGCGCGCGGCCGCGATCGCCACGATCATCGAATTTACCCATCGCGCAACCACCGCCCTGGCGCTGATCTCGGTCATCGGGTTGGTGGTGTGGGCCTTTCGCGCGTTCCCGCCCGGCAAGGTGCGAAAGGCGGCGGCGGCTTCGCTGCTGTTGATCTTGAGCGAAGCTCTGCTCGGCGCGGGATTGGCGCTGTTCCGCTACACCGGCGAAAATGTTTCGGCCGGGCGCGCGGTGTATTTGTCGGCGCATCTGATCAACACTCTGCTGCTGCTGGGGGCGCTGGCCCTGGCGGCGTGGTGGGGCGCGGGACATCGCGCGATGCGCGTGGATGCGAAGTCGGCCGGCGCGCTGGCAGCCGCGCTGGCAATCGCGGTGACCGGCGCGATTACGGCTCTGAGCGATACGCTGTTCCCTGCCACGTCGCTTCAGGCGGGAATCGCGGCCGATTTTTCGAGCGCGGCGCCATGGCTGGTGCGGCTGCGGATCTGGCATCCGCTGGTGGCCGCTGCAGCGGGCGCCTATATCGCGGTTCTCGCTTTGTCCGCGCGGCGGCCGTGCAGCCGGGCTGTGGCCATTCTGGTGGCGCTGCAATGGGCCGCCGGCGTGGTGAATCTGGAGCTGCTCGCGCCGGTATGGATGCAGCTCGTGCATCTGGTGCTGGCCGATTTGTTGTGGATCGCGCTGGTGATTTTCTCCTGCTCGCCGGCCCTACAGCCGGCCGCCGCCCAACCGGCGGAGGTCCGCCAGGTGGTTCTCTGACATCCGGCGGCGCGTATGTCATACTGAGGGGCCGTGAAGTCGACCAACATCAAGCCGTATCTGCTCCTGCTCTCCGGCGCCAGCGGCTGCGCCGCGCTGATTTACGAAATCGTCTGGTATCAGTTGCTTCAACTTGCCATCGGGTCCACCGCGATCTCGCTGGGCATTCTTTTGGCGACCTTCATGGGCGGGCTTTGCCTGGGCAGCCTGTGGCTGCCGCGCCTGCGCGCTAGGCTGCACCCGTTCAAGATTTACGCGCGGCTGGAGGCCGGCATCGCCGCCTGCGGCCTGCTGGTGCTTGCCGGGCTGCCCCTGATCGACCGCGTTTACATCGCCGGGTTCCAGGCCGGCATGCCGGGGATGCTGCTGCGCGGCCTGATCTGCGCCATCTGCCTGCTGCCGCCGACCATCCTGATGGGCGCGTCGCTGCCGGCGATCGTGATGTGGGTGGAGTCCTCCGCCGATGGCGCGTCCTGGTGGGGGATGCTCTATGGCGCCAACACCGCCGGGGCGGTGTTCGGCTGCCTGTGGGCGGGATTCTATCTGCTGCGGATTTACGACACTCACGTAGCGACCTTTGCCGCGTTCCTGATCAATCTCGCCGCCGCCGCGCTGGCCACGGCCCTGGCCAAACGCGCCCCTTACGTCCGGCGCGAAAGCCCGCGCGAGGTGGTTTCGAATCAGTGGACCATCTACGCCGCGATCGCGATCTCCGGCGCCTGCGCGCTGGGCGGCGAAGTGGTGTGGACGCGGCTGATGGGCATGCTGCTGGGCGCGACTGTCTACGTCTTCTCGATCATTCTCGCCGTATTCCTGACCGGCATCGCCATCGGGAGCTGGCTGGGCTCCATGGCCGCGTCGTCGCTCCGGGATGAGCGCGCCGCGCGCATGGCCTTCGGATGGTGCCAGGTCCTGTTGATTGGCGCCATCGCCTGGAGCGTGTTCATGATCGCCGATTCGCTGCCTTACTGGCCGATCAATCCGCTGCTGGCGCGCAACCCCTGGTACACTTTTCAAATCGATCTGATGCGCGCCGTTTGGGCGCTGCTTCCGCCGACGCTTTTGTGGGGCGCGAGCTTTCCGCTGGCCTTCGCCGCGGTCCGCGGCGGGGATCCGGCGGGCGTTGTCGGCGGAATTTATGCCGCCAACACCTTCGGTTCGATCCTGGGCGCGCTGGTGGTGAGCCTGGCATTGATTCCCTGGATCGGGACGCGGGACTCCCAGCGCGTGCTGCTGGCGTTGGCGATCGCCAGCGGGGTGCTGGTGCTGGCGCCCTTTCTGAAGTCGAAGGCCGTCGCGGCGGGAGTAACGGCGGCGCTGGTCATCGGCGGGATTCTGGTCGCCTTTGTCGATCCGATTCCCGGCGAGGTGATTGCCTATGGGCGCCGCGTCGCCATCTACGCCGGGCAGTCCAAGCTGATCTACACCGCCGAGGGCCGCAACTCTTCGGTCGCCATCACGCAGTGGAACGACGGCGCGATGGAGGTCGATGTCAACGGCCACGTGGAGGCCACCACCGAGCCGTACGACATGAAGCTCCAGCGCATGGTGGGGCATCTTCCGGCGCTGCTGCATCCGAATCCCAAGTCGGTGCTGGGAATCGGCTTCGGCGCCGGCGTTTCGGCCGGAACGTTCACCCGCTATCCCGGAGTCGAGCACATCACCGTTTGCGAGATCGAACCGGTGATCCCGCCCACCTCCACGCGCTTTTTCGCGCGCGAGGATTACGACGTGCTGCACAATCCGAAGACGCGGATCGTCTACGACGACGCGCGGCACTTCCTTCTGACCACGCCGGAGAAGTTCGACATCATCGCCTCCGATCCGCTGGATGTTTTCGTCAAAGGCACCGCCGCGCTCTATTCCAAGGAGTATTTCGAGGCGGTGAAGGCGCACCTCAATCCCGGCGGATATTTCACGCTCTACGTTCCCTTGTATGAAAGCGACGAGAAGACCGTGAAAAGCGAGCTGGCGACGTTCTTCGACGCTTTCCCCAACGCGACCATCTGGGCGAACACGCGCAGCGGCCAGGGTTACGACATGGTTTTCATGGGGCAGAACGGGCCGCTGAAGGTCAATCTGGATGAAGTCCGCGATCGCCTGGCGCGGCCGGATTACGCGCCGGTGGTGCAGTCGCTGCGGGAAATCGGCGTGAACTCGGCTATCGATCTGCTGAGCGCCTACACGGCGCAAAAAAGCGATCTCGATGCGTGGCTGGAAGGGGCCGAGATCAACCGCGACCGCGATCTACGCCTGCAATACCTGGCCGGATGGGGCATCAATGCCAGCCTGGAGGATTACCTGTACCGGCAGATGCTCAGCTACCGGCATCCGCCGGCGAACCTGTTTACGGGCTCGCCCGAGCAGATGGCGATGCTGATGAACGCCCTTTCGATCCCGCCCGCGGGCCAGTGATCAGATCCAGCCGAGCAAATAAAGAATGATGACGATAATCAGCACGGTGCCGATTCCGCCGCTCGGATAATAGCCCCATTGGCGGCTGTAAGGCCAGGCCGGAAGAGCGCCGAGAAGCAGAACCAGCAGCACCACCAGCAGCAGCAACCCAATCATCATCGCCTCCTGCGGTGTGGCTGGCACGTTCGCCTCCATTACGCGGCGCAAAGAAAACACGCCAGATACGGGGGACCGGCCAGGTAAGAAGTTCCCGCGCCTGCAAACGTTGCGCGCTTGTTCCGCCCGGGCATTTCAGAACCGGGCGGATCCGTCACGATGCCGGGCTGGCGGAATAGCGCCTCAGGATCTGCGGCAGGTTTTGCGAAAACGCTGAGCGCACCATCACGAGGTCGCAGCCGGCCTCCTGCGCCTTCTGCTTCAGCTCGCCCTGCACGTGGGAAAGATAGCCGAGCAGGCCGATATCCTTGGTCTCCGGATTCGCCTTCAACTCCGCGATCAGCTTGAGCGGATCGATGCGCGCCAGATTCAGGTCGATGATAATCAGGGCCGGCCGGGCGGCGGCTTGCGCCAGCGCGTCCTGCTCGGTTTTGACAAACTGAACCGTCATACCGGCGCGCTTGGCGGATTCGTTGATTTTCACCGTGAAGAAAAGGTCCTCGACGACGGCCAGGATTTGGCGATTGGGCATAGCGATACGAAAAAGTGCGGTCCAGGCGGGAGTAAACCCGATTTTACCATGAGCTGAGCCGGAGCAAACCGGAAATGCGGTCAGCGGGAGATGATCTTATAGTTCGGCGGCGGCTCGAACAGGGCGGCCGGCGTCTGCGCGGCGGCGCACCGGCACAGGCAAACGCGCTCGCCGAACGGGCCGGTGGTCTTGGTCAGCACGGGAAGGGCGAGTTTGGTGCTGGTCCACACCTCCCAACTGGTGAGCGCGGCGCCGGCGCCGAAGGCGTATCGCATGCCTTGGACCTCGTGACCCTCGATCAGCGCCTTGCCGAGCTGCTCCAATTGCGTGGCCATCGCCGCCGCGGCCGCGATTTGCATCAATCCGGGGGGCAGCGCCGGCAGGTGCGGAAGCTGCTCGCCGGGCGTGTGGGGGAGCTGGGGAATCGGTGGCGCGGCGAGGATTCTCGCCTCCATCGCCCGGTGATCCAGGATCATCCGGACCTGCGTGAGCGGGTTGGAGATGATCGACATGGTTCCGAAATCGATGCGGATTTTTCCCTCGGCGGAGCGGAACTGCTGCATCGCGTTTTGAACCGGCGCGAGGCCCGCCTGCGCGAAACGCGTGGTTTCGATGCAATCGGCGCAGGCCGCCGGAAGCGATTGCCGGGAGGAGGAGAACACCCTTAAAGAATATCAGGCGTTCAGGCGCTCGATGGCGGTGAGGATCGCCCGCGCGGAGATGCCGAAGCCGTCCAGCAGCTCCTCGGGTTTGCCGCTGCGCGGGATGGCGCGGACGGCCAGGCGATGAACCTTCAGATTTAAAGCTTCGGAGACCGTGTCACCGATTCCGCCGTGCGCGTAGTGGTCCTCGACGGTGATGACGCGGCCGCCGCAGGCCTGCGCGCATTGCGCCAGCGTGTCGCGATCGATGGGCTGCACGCTGAACAGGTCGACCACGCAGATGTCTTTCCCTTCGTCGGCCGCTTTGAGCGCTTCAAACAGCGTGACGCCGGCGGCGATCACCAGCGCGCGGTCGCCGCGGCGCAGCACCTTGGCCTTGCCGATCTCGAACCGCTCGTCCGGTTCATAGATCACCGGCGTCTTGGGACGGCTGGTTCGGATATACACGGGCCCTTTGTGCGCCGCCGCGAGCTGGACCGCGCGCCAGGCGCTTACCGCGTCGGAGGGATAAAGAACGGTGTAGTTGGGCTGCGCGGTGGTCATCGCCAGATCCTCCAGCCCCATCTGCGACGGGCCGTCCTCGCCAATGGAGACGCCGGCGTGCGTGCCCACCAGCTTGATATTTGATCCGCTGATGGCGGCCATGCGGATGAAATCGTAGGCGCGGGTCAGAAAGCAGGCGAAGGTGGAGGCGAACGGAATTTTTCCCGCGGCGGCGAAGCCCATCGCGGCGCCAATCATATTCTGCTCGGCGATGTACATCTGGAAAAATCGTTCCGGCGCGGTTTGCTGAAACTCCTCGGTGTAGGTGGAATTCTTCACGTCGCCGTCAAGGACGACAATCGATGGATTCGCCTTTCCGAGCGCGGCCAGCGCGTCGCCGAAGGCCTTGCGGGTGGCTTCGGGCCTGGACTGCGGCGACCAGGGCGGATCGGCGGCGGCGGTGGGTTTGGGCGTAACCGGCGCCGCGCCGGAGGGTAGATTCGGCTGCCACGAATCGCCGTTGCTGGGAATTTCGCGGCGAAGCTGCGCCACTACTTTTCGTTCCTGATCCGGATCGAGCGCGCGGCCGTGAAAGCCGGGCTGATCCTCCTCGCCTGCGATTCCCTTGCCTTTGAGCGTGCGCGCCAGGACCACGGTGGGACGGCCGCGCGTTTCCCCCGCCAGCCGGTAGGCCGCCAGCAGCGCGTCCAGATCGTGCCCGTCCACCGCGATGGCGTTCCAGCCGAAAGCTTCAAAGCGCCGGCGGTAGGCGTCGATGTCGTGACCCTCCATGGTCGGGCCGCTCTGGCCCAGGCGGTTGATATCGACGGTGGCACATAAGTTGTCCAATCGATAATAGGCCGCAGTATGCGCGGCCTCCCAAACCGAGCCTTCGGCCGTCTCGCCGTCCCCCATCAGAACATAGATGCGGCGCGGCGAACCGTCCAGTTTCGCCGCCATCGCCATGCCCTCTCCGGCGGCCAATCCCTGGCCGAGCGATCCGGTGGCCACCGGCACGAAGGGCAGCCGCGGCGTCGGATGGCCCTCGAGCTTGGATCCGAAGGTCCGCAGCTTCAGCAGTTCCGCGCGCGGGAACAAACCAGCCTCGGCCCATGCCGCGTAGAGAATCGGCGCGGCGTGCCCTTTCGACAGAATGAAGACGTCGTTGCGGGGATCGGCGGGATTGCGCGGGTCGTACCGCATCACGGAGAAAAACAACGCGGACAGGATCTCCGCGGCGGAGGCGCAACTGGTGGGATGGCCGCTGCCCGCTTGCGAGGTGGCTTCGATCGAGTCGATGCGAAGCTGCGTCGCTTTCTGTTGCAGAAGTTGGGAAACGCCTGCCGGCACGATTCTCGCTCCTTTCGGCAGAGCCTGAGTGCTCCTGGTTCGGGATCTTTAGGCTATTGGATGAATTTCGCCGCTGAAATTTTCATGATTTTGTCACGGCTTCTCCAACACCGCGAAAAGCGACTGCCCCAAGGGCGGCGCGGCGATCCTTTCCAGCACCGCCATGGGCGGCACGATGTAGCGGTCGAAAAAGCGGATCTGCGCCGGCGATTGCTCCTGGAGCTTGAAGACGCGGGCATTCACCCACCAGCCCAGCGCTCCGGCCAGGTTGGCATAGTGCAACCTGACGATGGTGAGGCTGGCGGCGCGCGCCAGCGCATAAAGATCCGCCTTGCGATAACGGCGGTAATGGCCCAGGTTGCGGTCGATGGGGCCGTATAAGGCGGGCAACGCCGGCACCCACAGGACGATCGTTGCGCCGCGCGGCAAGATGGAGGCCATAGCGCGGATCGCCTCCGCGTCATCGGCGACATGCTCCAATACGTTGAGGTACACGGCGGAATCCGGCGAAAAGCGATCGAGGGCGCGCACATCGGCGGCGCCGCCGCGGATCAGGCGCAGATTGGGCCGCGCGCCGAACCGCTCCCGGTGCGCGGCAAGCGCTTCGGCGTCGGGATCGAGCGCGATGACCAGCTCGCGGTCCAGCAGGAAGTTTGTAAAATTGCCGGCGCCGCATCCCACCTCCACCACTCTTTGGCCCAGGTGCGGCTTGATCAGGGAGGCCTGCCAGGCGAAGTAGTTCTTGGCCTCTCTCATCCGGCGCTGATCCTCGACGAGATAGGAAGCTTCAACAACCATTTGGGGCGCAACCATTTTAGAACATCTGTGAAAATGGTTCTTTCGATGTTCTACCTGTTCGACTGGTTCCGGTCGTTTCTGCCGCTGCACAACCCGATCGGCTTTGGCGTGGTGGATTTCATCGAGCTGGGACTGGGACTGGCGCTGGTGCTGTTCGCTCTGCTCGGTTCGCGGATTGCGCGAATCGCGGGCGCGCTGGCGCGGCGCCCGGCCTGGTGCATGGGGATTTTATTCGTGCTGCCGATTGCGCTGCGTCTGCTGCTGGCGCTCGGCGTGCATCCGATCCCGGCGCCGAATGTTTCCGACGATTTCAGCTATCTGCTCCTAGGAGACACCCTGGCGCATTTCCGGCTGGCGAATCCGCCGCATCCTCTGCACCGGTTCTTTGAGACGTTCTATGTATTGCAGGAGCCGAGTTACAGCTCGATCTATCCACTGGGGCAGGGGCTGGTGTTGGCGCTGGGAGAGTGGATTTTCCGCTGTCCGTGGGCGGGAGTGGCGATCTCGGCCGGCGCGCTGGCGGCGCTCGCCTATTGGATGCTGCGCGGTTGGACGACGCCGGAATGGTCTCTGGCGGGCGGCCTTCTGTGCGTGATCGAGTTCGGGCCGCTGACCCACTGGATGAACAGTTACTGGGGCGGCGCGGTATCGGCCTGCGCGGGTTGCCTCGCCTTCGGCGCGCTGCCGAGGCTTCGCGCAAATCCGAGCCTCTGGAACGGCGCGCTGTTGGGACTCGGCGCCGGCCTCGAGATGCTGACCCGCCCCTTTGAATCCGTGCTTCTGATCACGGCTTTAATTTTTCTCGCCGCCCCGTGGCGCCGGGCGGCGTGGAAGGCGCTTCCGGCGGCTGCTTTGCTGATGCTTGCGTGCGCCGGTTTGATCTATCTGCACAACAAAAGAGTCACCGGCGATGGCCTGACTCTTCCCTACGCCTTGAGCCGCTATCAGTACGGGATTCCGGCGGCGTTCACGATTCAGCCGAAAGTGGTTCCGCATCGCGAGCTGACTCCGCAACAGCAGCTCGCCTATCGGATTCAGGCCTCCGTACATGGACCGGGGACCGATACTTTTCGAAGCTGGTTTTCGCGGCTGGCCGGCAGAGTGGGCTTCTACCGGTTTTTCTTTCCCGCTCCGATTTATCTCGCCCTGCCTTTCTCTTTTGTGTTGCTCAGAAGTTACTGGCCTTTGCTTCTCACCATCCTATGGTTCGCGGCCGGAACGAATTTTTATCCCTATTTTTACCCGCACTATATCGCCGCGCTGGCCTGCGTGTTCGTCCTGGTGAGCGTGGCGTCTCTGGCGGCCCTGAGCCGGTTTAGCCCGGCGGCGGCGTATCTCCTTCTTTTTTTCTGTTTCGCTCATTTCGCGCTGTGGTATGGCGTTCACTTCGGGCGGAATGAAGCGATGTGGAGATATGAGTCCTGGGATGCGATCAATTACGGCGACGCCAGCGGCCGGCTCGCCATTCAGCGGGAGTTGTCAAAAATACCGGGAAAGAAGTTGGTTTTGGTCCGCTATAGCTCCCAGCACACGATCACGGAGTGGGTATTCAACGCGGCTGATATCGATTCGGCTCCGGTCGTCTGGGCGCGCGACCTTGGAGATGACGCGAATCAGGAACTGATCCGCTACTATCCGGATCGAAAACCGTTTGTGTTGGAAGCGGACGCCCGCCCGCCCGCGCTTGAGCCGTATGAAATGCCCCAGAGGGAAACGCCGGCGCCGGTTTCCAATCCGCCGTCTAAATTGAAGTTCGAAGACGTCAAATAATGCCGAACGATCATTTCCTCGGATTTACGGGGGGCGATTTTATCGAAGTGGCGCTGGCGCTGTTCTTCGTCCTTCTGTTTTGGCGCCCGTGGATGGAAAGGATCGCGGTGAAGCTGGCGCCGCAAACCGCGGTTTGCATGACGATCCTCGCGGCGGCGCCGGTGCTGCTCCGGCTGGCTCTTTTGAGCCGCCATCCGGCGCCGGTTCCGGACATCTATGACGAATTCGGCCATCTGTTAGCCGCCGATACCTTGAGGCATTTTCGTCTGGCTAACCCGCCGCATCCGTTTTCGCGGTTTTTCGAAACGTTCTTCGTATTGCAGGAGCCGAGTTATAGCTCGATCTATCCGCCGGGGCAGGGGATTGCCCTGGCCGCCGGCTGGATGATTTTCGGTCACCCCTGGGCCGGCGTTTTGCTATCCGGCGCGGCGCTTTGCTCGCTTTGTTATTGGATGCTGCGCGGATGGACGAGCCCGCGTTGGGCGTTGGCCGGCGGATGCCTGGCAATTTTCGAGTTCGGCCCGCTTTCCTCCTGGATGAACAGCTATTGGGGCGGGGCGTGTGCGGCCTCCGGAGGGTGTCTGGCGTTGGGCGCGCTTCCGCGGTTGCGCGCCAGTTCCAGAAAAATCTATCCCGCATTACTCGGAGTGGGGTTGGCGATCGATTTTCTCACACGGCCTTACGAGTCGATCTTTTTGGCGATCGCGGCCGCCTGCTATCTCATAAGGTGGCGGCCGAAGCTTCGCCTGTTTGAGGTGATTGCGCTGGCGAGCCTGGCCCTGGTTCCTGCCATGGGGCTGCTTTTCTTGCAGAACAAGAGGGTCACCGGACGCTGGACCCAGATGCCATATTCTCTCAGCCAGTATCAGTACGGAGTTCCCGCCGCGCTGACTTTCGAGCGCGATCCGCTTCCGCACCGGCCGCTCACCGCGCAGCAGGAGATGGAATACAAGTCGCAGATCGCCTTCCGCGGCGGGCAGAAAGAAACGCTGGGAACTTTCTTGCTGCGCCTGGAATATCGAGTGCGCTACTACCGGTTCTTCTTTCTTGCGCCGCTGTATCTCGCCCTGCCGTTGTTTTTGCTCGCGCTGAGCCAGCCGGCATACGTCTGGGTTGCGGGAACCTTGCTGTTGCTGGCGGCCGGGACCAATTTCTTTCCGGCGTTTCAAGTTCATTATCTGGCGCCGGTGGCCTGTTTATTCCTTCTGCTCAGCGTTGTGGGACTGGAGAAGCTGGGAGCCGTCGCGCGGGAAGCTCCCGGATTCCTGCTCGCGCTTTGCGCGGCGCAGTTTCTCTTCTGGTATACGCTTCATCTGTTTGAAGGACGGAGCTTCGCCGCCGAACTGCTTCCCTACGAGACCTGGGATGGTCTTCATCGCCCCTCTGCGGACCGCCGGCGGGCTGTGGCGGGCGAGCTCGCCAGAATTCCGGGGAAACTCCTCGTTTTTGTGAGTTATTGGCCGAACCATGTTTTTCAGGACGAGTGGGTTTATAACTCCGCCGATATTGACGGCTCGCGGATCGTGTGGGCGCGGGATCTGGGAGATCAGGAAGATCAACAACTCCTCGCCTATTATCCGGACCGGACCGCGCTGCGGCTGGAGCCGGACGCGTCGCCGCCCCGCCTGCTGCCGTTCAAATCCGGCGAATAACGGTTGCTCCGCGGAATATTGCTGGCGGCGGCGCGTTCATTGCCATCCCGCCCGGGAAACGTTGCGATTTTCCTTGACCTCTTCGGTGGCGGTCTGTTATATCTGAGTTGTCCCACGGTGCTCGCTTGAAAGCGGCGAGTGAAAAGGGAAGCGGGTGAAAATCCCGCACGGTCGCGCCACTGTAAGCAGCGAGCGTGAAGGCAATCAGGGCCACTGGAAACGGGAAGGCCGCCGGATCGCGATGACCTGCAAGTCAGGAGACCTGCCTGGGACGGATTCGCCAAGGCCACGCTTCGCGATGAGGGTTGTGGATGGACGACCTCTGTCTCGCGCCTTTTATTGTGATGGCGAGCCGCGGCCAGTGGAGGCGCGCAACCTCGCGTGAG
Organism: Terriglobia bacterium; assembly: GCA_021324615.1. GTDB lineage: Bacteria > Acidobacteriota > Terriglobia > Bryobacterales > Bryobacteraceae > Palsa-187. Next base: position 17,865 of record JAJPIT010000027.1, read on the forward strand.
ACAACGGATCGATGTGCCGCGTCTGGTCCTGGCAGGGACGCATAGCGGCGCAGGCAAGACCACCATCGCCACGGCGCTGATGGCCGCTCTGGCGCGCCGCGGCTGGCGGGTGCAGCCGTTTAAGACCGGCCCCGATTTCATCGATCCCTCCTTCCATCGCGCGGCGGCGGGCCGCATCGGACGCAACCTCGACGGCTGGATGATTCCCCGCGAGTGGAATTTGCGGATTTTTGCGCGCGGCTCGCGGGACGCCGATATCGCGATCATCGAAGGCGTGATGGGATTATTCGACGGGCGTGACGCATCGAGCGAGGCGGGATCGACGGCGGAGATGGCGAAGTTGCTGGACGCGCCGGTGGTTTTGATCGTGGACGCCTCGGCCATGGCCCGCAGTTGCGCGGCGGTGGTACGCGGGTTTGAAGAGTTCGATACGGATCTGCGCCTGGAGGGAGTGCTGTTCAATCGCGTGGCCGGCGCGGGGCATTATGAATTTCTGCGTCCCGCCGTCGAGCAAAACTGCCGCGCGCGCCCCCTCGGCTTTTTGACGGACAATCCCGCGATTTCCTTTCCGGACCGGCATCTGGGGCTGGTGATGGCCGAGGAGTGGCTCACCGGAGAGCGCGTTCGGGATCTGGCGGATTGGATGGAAGCGCACATCGATCTGGAGCGGCTGGTCGAGCTTGCGCGTCGCGCGCCGGCGCTATGCGTTGAAGCGGCCGCGCCGCCGAATGTGGATCGGCGAGGGCCCGTGCGGGTGGGCGTCGCCCGGGATCGCGCGTTTTGCTTCTACTACCAGGACAACCTGGATCTGCTTGCCGAGTACGGTTGCGAGCTGGTGGAGTTCAGCCCGCTCGCCGATGCCGAACTGCCGCGCGATCTAGGCGGCTTGTATCTGGGCGGCGGCTATCCGGAGCTTCACGCGGCGGCGTTGAGCGCCAACCGCGGGATGCTGGAGGCGATTCGACGATTTGCGCGCCGCGGATCGCCGGTTTACGCCGAGTGCGGCGGGTTCATGTATCTGACCCGCGCGATCGTGGACGTTGACGGCGTGGAGCATGAAATGGCCGGAATTTTTCCGGTGAAGGCGCGGATGGGGAGGCGCCTGGCGGCGCTCGGCTATGTCGAGGTCGAGCAGCTTTCGAGCGATCCGCCGCTGGCGCACGGCGAGCGCGCCCGGGGGCACGAATTCCGCTACTCGGCGGTCGAGGAAATGCCGCCGGAAATTCCAAGGGTTTACCGCGCGGGCGGGCGAACGGAAGGGTTCCGGTCCGGTTCCGTGCTGGGCAGCTACATTCATCTGCACTTCGCCTCGTGTCCGGGATTTGCTGAACGGTTCGCGGCGGCGTGCCGGGAGAGGTCATGAGAAACATTCTTGTGAGTTTTGTTTTTATCGCCTGGGCCGGCCGGGCGCAGACAATTTCGGGAACCGTGACGGATCCGCAAGCGAAGGCGATTGCAGGGGCGTCCGTTTCGCTGCTGGCGCGCGACGGCGACGGCGGGCAAGCCACGGCCACCGATGCGGGCGGCTCCTACCGGTTCGACCGCGTCGCGCCCGGCGAATACGTGGTTGAGGCACAGGCGCCCGGTTTCCAGCGCGCCGCCGTGCCGGTGCGGGTTCGTAAGGACGAAAATGTGCGGCTGGATCTTTCGGTCCAGATCGCGGCGGCGCGGGAGCAGGTTGTGGTGACCGCCTCCAGCACGCCGCAGACCGCGGAGGAAACTTCGAAGGCGATCCAGGTGGTGACAGGCACTGAAATCGAACAGCTCGACCTGGCGCAGCTCACCAGCGCGCTGCGCCCGCTGGCGGGCGTGCGGGTTCAGCAGCTCGGCGGACCCGGCGCGCAGGCGGCGATCAATATGCGCGGCCTTCCCGAGTACGACACCGCGGTTCTCATCGACGGCATGCGCTTCCGCGACGCCAGCGGCACGCAGGCCGACGCCACGCCGTTGCTCGAAGACATGCTGGTGACGGGGCTGGACCGCGTGGAGGTGATGGGCGGGCCGGGATCGTCGCTGTATGGATCCAACGCCATCGGCGGAGTGGTGAACGTGATCACCGATCCGGGCGGCGGGCGCGCGCACGGCGGCTTTCTCGCCGAAGGCGGGTCCCTGGGGGAGATGCACGGGCGGGCCAACGCCGCCGGAAGCTTCAAAGGGATCGACTATAGCGCCGCGCTGAGCGAGCTCGACGTCACGCGCGGGATCGACAACGATTCACCGGTCCGCACGCTGAACGGCCAGGGGCTGGTGGCGTTTCATCCGGCGCCTTCGATGCAGATCGTGGCGCGCTTCTATGGGGCCAATTCGTTTTCCAAGGTGCAGACCGGACCGCAACTGATCGGCGACACGGCCAGCCCGGACCTGGTGAGCGCAGTCCCGCTGGCGGCTTCCCAGCTCCGGCTGTATGAAGCCGGTGTTCCGCTTTCTCAACTGGCCATCGGCGGCGCGAACTTTATTCCTTCGGTGGACGATCCCGACAGCACGCGCGTGGCGCGGTTTCTCGACGGCGCGCTCAAGCTGGAGGGACATCCGGGGGCGCGGTTCGGCTACACCATCGCCTACCAGGGGCTGTCCACGACGCGGAGCTACGGCAACGGCCCGGCGGGCGTCGGATATCAGCCTTCGGGCAGCACGCGGTCGGATTTCGACGGAGAGATCCACACGGTGAACGCGCGCGCGGACTATCAGCTCGGATTCAGTTTGCTGACGGCGGGCTATGAATTTGAGGATGAGAATTACGGGAATTATTCGGCGGCCGCGCTTGATCCGGCTTCGACGGCGCGGGCCAGCGTGACGGAGGCGAGCAACTCGGCGTTCGGGCAGGATCAGATGCGGCTGATGCACGGCCGGCTGCTGATTTCGGCGTCGTTCCGCGCGCAGGCGTTTTCGCTGCGGGCGCCGCAGTTTTATCCGGCGCAATCGGCGCCGTTTCAGGGCATTTCCTTCGCCTCGCCGCCGGCGGCCTACACCGGCGACGGCTCGATCGCGTATTTTTTCCGGCGGCCGGGAACCAAGATCCGCGCGCATGCGGGCCGCGGCTATCGCGAGCCGTCGCTGTTTGAGCGGTTCGGCGCGGGCTTCGACGAAAACTTCGGCTATACGGTGTATGGCGATCCGCGGCTGCGGCCGGAGCGGTCGATCGGATTGGATGGAGGCTTCGATCAGTCCTGGTGGAGGCAGCGCGCGCGAATTTCGGCGACCTATTTCTACACGCGGCTTCAGGACGTGATCCTGTTCACCGAATCGATTCCGGAAAACGATCCCTTCGGACGCTTCCTCGGCTATGTAAATTCCAGGGGAGGGTTGTCGCGCGGCGTGGAGCTGAACGCGCGGCTCTCGCCGGCGGCCTCGCTGGACTTGACGGCTTCCTACACCTACGTCAACGCGATCGAGAGAACACCAGTGGTGGGCGACGTTCTGCGCAGCTTCCTGTCGCCTCATCATCAGGCGGCGGTGGTCGCGGCGTGGCGGATCGGCCCGCGCCTGCTGATTTCAGCGGAAGCCATTGCGGCCAGCAGCTACGCCGGGGAAGTCTTCGGCGATTTCGCCACCGCGGCAATGCTGTTTCCGGGGATGAAGAGAATCGATGTGGGCGCGAGTTACCGCATCCCGCTTGCGGAATCGCGGGCGGTGCGATTGTTCGCCCGGGGATCGAACCTGCTCGACCAGAACTATTTTGAGAGCGGCTATCGCACGCCCGGCGTCACCGGCATCGGCGGCGTGCAGTTCGAGTTTTGACGGGGGCGTTACAGGGCGGCGGCCTGGGGTGTTTCGACCGTCACCTTGGCCCGCAAATTGGCGACCCCGGCGGTGGGCCGCTCATCGGTGACGGTGAAGGCGATGGCGTCCTCCAGCCAATCGTGCGAGGAGCCGTCCGGATCGTGCGAGGCCAGCGTGATGGTGTAGGCATGCGGGCAGAGATCGCACAGAAAACGGAAAACCACGGTGACCGATTCGCCGGGCTGGCGCGGCCCGATCCTGACGCGCTCCAGTTCGGTGTTGGTGCCGTAGACCTCGAAGCCGATCTGGGTGCGGATCAGCAGGCCGAGCACCGGATCGTCCACCGCCTCATGAAAGCGCACAGTGGCGCGGACGGTCATCATTTCGCCGCTCTTAAAAACGATGGTCGGCTGGCCGTTGGCGCCGATGGTTTCAATCGAGATCACTTCGGCGCGGCCGTCTCCGCGGCGCGCCGAGGGAACCAGGCGGGGCGAGATCGATTCGCCCCAGCTTCGAATCCGCCCGGCGACAAAGCGGCGGTAGCGGTCGAGTGTTTCGCGGGGATCGCCCTTGGCGGCGATCCGGCCCTGGTCCAGCCACCAGACTTCGTCGCAGAGTGTTTCAAGCAGCCGGTCCTCGTGCGAGGCGATGAGGATGGTGCTGCCGGAGCGGCGCAGCCGGTCGAGCGCGGTCAGGGTGCGGGCGCGCACGATCGCGTCCTGCGCAGCCAAGGCCTGATCGAGCGCGACCACCGCCGCCGGCGCCAGGTTCAACGTGTCGCCGAGGGCGACATAGCGGCGCTCCGGCGGAGCGGCCACTTCGCCCGAGGATGGCTGCGCCACGCCGCCGGCCAGCTTGAGCAGTTCCGACAGGCCGGAGTTTTTTTCTCCGATCACGCCCAGGATCGCACCCGCCGGAGCCACCGCCGTGAAGCCGGCCAGCGGGGCCGCATCGACATTACGAAATTCGATCGACATTTAAGGTTTCTTCACCCACTCCCCGATCCATTCCAGGAACTGGTTGTACCACAGCACGCTGTTTTGCGGCTTCAGCACCCAGTGTCCTTCGTCCGGAAACACCACGAGCTTGGAGGGCACTTTCTGCATTTGCAGTGCGGTGAACAGTTGTAATCCCTGGCCGAGCGGCACGCGGTAATCGAGCTCGCCGTGAAACACCAGCGTCGGAGTTTTGAAATTTTGGGCAAAGGAGCTGGGCGACCATTTCGCGTACATTTCGGGATTTTCCCAGGGCATCCCCTTGAACTCCCAGAGCGGGAACCACAACTCCTCGGTGGCGCCGGCCATGCTTCGCAGATCGTAGACGCCATCGTGCGAGACCATCGCCTTGAAGCGCTGGGTGTGGCCGAGCATCCAGTCGATCATGTAGCCTCCGAAGGAGCCGCCGGCCGCGGCCATGCGCTCGGGATCGGCGTAGGGCAGCGCGGAAACGTGATCCACCACGGCCATGATGTCGTCGTAAACTTTTCCGCCCCAATCGCCGTTGATCTCGTCGATGAACTTCTGGCCGTAGCCGGTCGAGCCGCGCGGGTTCGGCATCTCGACCAGATATCCGGCGGAGGCGAACACCTGCGCGTTCCAGCGATAGCTCCAGGTTTCTCCCCAGGCGCCCTGCGGTCCGCCATGAATCAGAAACAGCACCGGATATTTCCGCGACGGCGAAAAACCGGGCGGCTTCAGCTCAAAGGCGTGAACCCGCGTCTTATCCGGGCTTTCGACGGTAAATTCCTCAAGCGGGCCAAGCGAACTGGACAAAAGAATCGGATCGTTGAGGTGTGTCAGGGCGACGCCGCTTCCGCCCGCAGAGGAGGCGCGGAAAATTTCAGCGGGCCGCGATCCGCTTTCTTCGGTGTAGATCAAAAAACTGCCGTCGGAGTTGAACTGCACGTCGTCGAGGCTGGAATCGCCCGAGATGATATTGCGTATCCCGCCGCCGCCGGCGGAGATCATCTGCAAGCCGGTTCGCCCGCGATCCTCAACCGTAAAGAATAAGCGAGTCGAATCGGGCGACCAGGTCATGTTTTCCACCCAGCGGTCGAGAGAATCGGTAAGGCCGGTGATTTTGCCGGTCGCGCGCTCGCAAATCATCAGACGCCAGCGGTCGCTTTCATACCCGGCGCGCGCCTGCGAGCGGAAGGCGAGGTATTTTCCGTCGGGGGAGTAGACCGGGGTCAGGTCCGCGCCGGGGCTGGCGCTGATTTTTTTGGCGTCCCCGCCAGTGATCGGCACGGTGTAGATATCGGAGTTGGTGCTGGTGGCGAGATTGGTGTCGGTGTTGGCGGCGAAGGCGACTTCGCTCGAATCGGGCGAGATGGCGTAATCGTCCGGGCCGCCCAGCGAAAACGGCGGCGTATCGCGCAGGCCGGGCGTCAGGTCGACGGCGTTTGCGCCATCGACGTCCACGGCCAGAATGTGGCGCCGGCGGCGGCTTTGCCATTCGTTCCAATGCCGGTAAAGCAGGGAGGTGTAGATTCGCGCCTTCACTTTACTTTCCGCATCGGCTTTGATCTGGCGCCGGTTGCAGGCGTCGTCGGCGCCGCATTCGGGATAAACATTGGACAGCAGAACGATTTTTTTGCCGTCCGGAGAGATCAGGATCCCGGAAGCCTCGCCCGCCAGATGGGTGATCTGCGCGGCATTGCCGCCGTCGGCGTCCATGCGCCAGACCTGGGAGGTGCCGTCACGATTGGAGACGTAAAAAATCCGCCGCGAATCGGGAGACCAGCGCGGGCGTTCGTTCAAGGTGCCGTCATGCGTGATCTGGCGCGGGAAACCGCCGTTGACGCCGACGACGAAAACCTGCTTCGGCTTGGTGTTCTTTTCCAGATCGATGGTCTGCACCGTGAACGCCACCAGTCTGCCGTCCGGCGAAAGCTGCGGCTCGCTGATGCGTGAGAGCCGCATCAGCGCCGACACATCGAACGGCGGTTTCTGCGCCAGGACGCAGGCGGAAGCCAGCAGCGCCGGTAGAACGCGCATAACCCATTATTCTAACGATTCGAGTATGCTCGAAGCGTGAACGAAAAAGCGCGCCGGTTTGGCGAGCTTCATCAGGGCCCGGAGATTCTGGTGCTGCCCAATGCCTGGGACGCGGCCAGCGCCCGCATCTTTGAGCGGGCTGGATTCGCGGCGATCGGCACCACCAGCGCCGGCATCGCTTTCTCGCTGGGCTACCCGGACGGCCAGCGGATTCCGCCCGGGGAGATGATGGAGGCGGTCGCGCGAATCGCCCGCGCAGTGCAGGTTCCGGTGACCGCCGACGCCGAGGCCGGATATGGCGACGCGGCGGCGGCGGCGCGCGCGGTTTGGGCGGCGGGCGCGGTGGGAATGAATCTGGAAGATAGTGAGGCCGGCGCGCTGATCGATCTGGCGCCGCGCATCCGCGCGGTGCGCCAGGCGGTTCCCGAAATGGTGATCAACGCGCGCTGCGATATTTTCCTGAAAGAAATCGGCGAAGAGCGGACACGCTTGGAGCGCACGGTGGATCGCCTGAACGCTTACCGCGCCGCGGGCGCCGATTGCCTGTTCGCGCCAGGCGTTCGCGACCGTGAAACGATCGCCCGGCTGGTGAAAGCGGTGCGCGGTCCGCTGAATATTCTGGCGGTGGCCGGATCGCCGCCGATCGCGGAGATGCAGGCCTTGGGAGTCGCCCGGGTCAGTGTCGGCTCCGGGCCGATGCGCGCGGCGATGGGGCTGGTGGGGCGGATCGCGCGCGAGCTGCGCGACAGCGGCACGTTCCATAACATGATGGGCGGTGCGATCCCCTACGCCGAGGCGAACCGGATCTTCGAATGACCGGCGCTTGACTCATGCCGGCGCTTCGTTGAATCCGCGCCCGCTCAGAATCAGGGGTACGCACCGTTTCGCCCGCGCCTGCCGGGTTTTTGCCCGCTTGGCGGAGGAGACGTGCAAGATATGGGACTTTCGCCGTCCGGGCGTGAGAGCCGCAAAGGCCGACCGGAGAGCCGCGTCGCCGTTCAGCTTCGATTGCAACTCCTCCGGAATCGGGTACTCCGAAACTTTCTTAGGTTCGACCCGCTTGCCGGATTTTTCCAATTCGACGGCTTCATGAAGATAGTCCTTCAGGGCCGGCCGCAGGGCCGCGATTTCGCGAAGCGAGGTGAATTTGATCCATCGGCCGGCCTGCGATTGGCCAATCCTTTCGAGGATGCTGTGGGGATCCTCAAGCAGCGCTCCCTTAAAAAACGACAAGGCGCAGGACTCCTTGAGCGGGATCACGATCGCCACGTTCTTTTGGAGAAACGTGAAGCACGGCTTGCCCCACTTGCATTCTTCGCTCAGGCCGCAGCCGAGCGCGATCCGCCGCAGCGCTTCGCTCTCCTTCCGCCACTTCGCCGCGAAGGGAACTTTCATGATTCACCCCCCTGGGCCGGCGTCACTGCGGGAGCGAATTCGCCCACACCGGCTGATAATTATTCCCCTGGCGCGTGAGCTGCTGCACGTTGGTGCCGTCGGCGAGCATGGTGAAGATCTGCGTCGAGTCCCCGCGGCGCGAGCTGTAAACAATGTGCAGCCCGTCCGGCGCCCACCAGGGATTTTCGTTCACGCCGGAGTCCTTGGTAAGCTGGATCGGCCGGCGTTCGGCGATGTCCATCACAAAAATGTTGAACGCCCCGATTTCGAAGCCCTGCGTCCAGGCGAAGGCGATCATCCGGCCGTCGGGACTCCAGGCGGGATTGGCTACTTCGCCGATGCCGTTGGTCAGCATCTCCACGTCGCCCCCGTCCAGATTCATGTGCCAGAGCTGCTGTTTCCCGCTGCGGTCGGAGATGAACAAAACGTCGCGGCCGTTTTTGGGATTGACCTTCGGCGAGATATCCAGCGCTTTCGAAAAACTGATCTGCCGGCGCGCGGAGCCGTCCAGATTGGACATATAAATCTGCGTGTATCCGGTGAGGCTGGACGCAAACAGCAGATGCTGGCCGTCGGGAAGAAACTCGGGCCATCCGGTGGTGGGGGCCGGCGGATCGTCGAAGGGAAGTTTTCTGCCGGTTTCGGTGGACGCGATGAAGATCTGGTAAACCGGAACCGACTCGCCGCGCCGCTTGGCGAGCGACATATAGGCCAGCATGGTCCCGTCGGCGGAAACGGCGGGCATCTGGGTGATGGTCTTGAGATCGGTGACCCGCTCCTGATTCGATCCGTCGTAGTTCATGCGCCAGATCTCTTTGGACCGGCTGCGGTCGGAGACGAAGTAAATTTTCGTGCCCTCCAGGCTCTTGACGCCGAACTGCTCCAGGATATCGGTCGCAAACTCGCTTGCCACCTTCTTCGCGCCGGCTTCGTCGAGCGATCCAAAATAGAGCTTGCCGAACAGATTGGCGTTGGGCGCCTCGGCGGTCGTGTTGAGCCAGGCGAACAGGACGAGCCCTCCGTCCTTGGCCGCGGCGTAGCCGAAGGCCACATAGTTGGCGCTGACCGGGGGCGAAAACCAGTCGGCGCGGCGGAACTCTTCGGGGCGCTGCGGCGTGTTCAACGGGTAGAAGGTCTTCGGCGCGATCTTGAGCGCGCCGGAGTTCTGGAGATCGTCGGCGAGCGCGCTGTTGAACGCCGGCATCAGCTTTTGGGCCTCGCCGGAGCCGCGGAAGTCGGGGATGGCGATCACCGGGATCTGAATCTGCCGCCGGACGCTGCCGGAGATATCGGGCTGCTGCGCGCCGGCAAGGCAGGCGATGCAGAAAAACAGCAAGGCGCGGCGCATGGGATGCTCGTTCCGCAACCCCTCATCTTAACGCGCGGCGGGGGCCGTGATCCGGGCGCGGGCAAGCTGCGATTCGGCCTTGCGAATCAGCCGCCGCCACAGCGTCTCCGGATCGCCATCGAAGACCAGGGCCTCATCGCCGGTGAGAATGTACCAGCCGCCGCGCGTCACCTCGTTTTCCAATTGGTGCGGCGACCATCCGCAGTAGCCAAGATACATTCGAACATCCGAGCTCCGGGCATGGGCGAGAGATTTTTCGAGCGCCGGCTTGGCGGCCAGCAGATACAGTCTGCCGAACACCTCCGTGGCGCCCTCCGGCTTTGCAGGCGCGCGGGAGAGAGCGAAGACGGCGTCGAGCTGCACCGGTCCGCCGAAGAAGACCGGTTCGTTGTGGCCGCCCGCGCCGCGCAGCTCGTGCAGGGCGCGCGCGATCGGGATGCCCGAAGGCCGGTTGATCATCAGGCCGAAGGCGCCGTCCGCGCCGTAGCGAATCAGCAGAATGACGGACTCGGCGAAAATCGGATCCGGCGCCGGGCTGGTGGTGATCAGAAACTTGCCGGGAGCCAGATCGCCGGGATTTTTCGATTGCGCCAGAAGCAGCGCCGCCGGCAGGAGGAAAAACAAATACCGCATAGTGCCCTGCTCGTAGCATAATGCGGTTTCTCCGCGGCGGTTTAGGCGGAAGCGGGACGTTCCCGCAGGGCCGACCGGAGCAGCATCGCGGCGGTGTAGGCCACCACGGCGATCACCAGCCAGCGCACCCAGTAAAGCGACATTTCCTTGACAATGAAGGCGGCCACCAGCACCCCCGGCAGGCCGCCGATCACCAGGCCGAGCGCGGCTTTGAGATTGTAGCTCTTTTCGCGGATAAAACGGATGCTCGCCACCGGCGCCAGGAACGCGGCCGAGCCCGTCATGATCGGATAGGCGGCTTTGGGGCTCATGCCCAGCAGATACACGATCATCATGCACGGCGCGTACATCCCGATTCCAAGCGTCATCAGCGCGCCGAGAGCCAGATTAGCCCCGACCGCCGCGGCAAGCTGCCAGCCGGCCAGGCCGGACCGCTCCCCGCCGCCCGGAAACAGCTCCAGTTGGCGCATCAGAAAAAATCCAGCCATGACGATCAGGGCGATGCCCATCCCGATCTGCACTTTGCGGCGGGGCAGGCGCGCCACCACTCCCGCGACCAGCCAGGCTCCGACCACCGAGGCGGCGATCATCAACGCCAGCGTCATCACATCGACCTGCACCACGGTGATGTAGATGAAGGCTTCCAGCGTGGACGGCAGCACATCGCCGATAGTCATCGTGCCCGGGATCTGCTCGTCGCGCACCAGGCCCCAAAGCTTGTAAAACGAAGTGGTCGGGGCGTAGGATCCGATGCCGAGCGTGTCGAAAAAATTGGTGACAAAGCCGACGAAAAGCTCCCGCGGGCCGGGCCATTCGTATCTGCGGATGGAGGCGATCCAGACCGCCAGATACACCCCGACGAAGACCGCCAGCGCCAGAAACAGCCCGGTTTTCATGCCGCCACAACCTGGTTCCGCAGCACTCCGACGCCTTCGATCTCCACCTCCACCGTGTCGCCGGGGTTCATCTTGCGGGTGCTGCCGGGCGTGCCGGTGAAGATCACGTCGCCCGGCTCCAGCGTTACCCAGCGGCTGACGTAGCTTACAATCCTCGCCGGGGGAAACAACAGATCGGAGGTGCGCTGCTGCTGCACGGTTTCGCCGTTGAGGCGCGTCGTCAAAAGAAGATCGGAGTAATCGAGGCCGGCAACGATCGCCGGACCGAGCGGGGCGAAGGTGTCCGAACCTTTGGCGCGCCACCATTGCAGATCCTTGTTGCCGCCGTGCTGCCAGTCCCGCTCGCTCACGTCATTGCCGCAGGTGACGCCGAAGATGGCCGCGGCGGCCTCTTCCTCCGAGACGTGACGCACCTGGCGGCCGATGACCAGCACCAGTTCGCCTTCGAAGTGAACATTGGCGGCGTCGCGCGGAAGCACGATCGGCCCGCCGGGGCGCTGGAGGCAGGAAGGCGGCTTGTAAAAAATTTCAGGATGGACCGGCGCCGGGCGGGAGCCTAGATGGCTTTTGTAATTCAGGCCCACGCCCAGAATTTTCGACGGCGTGCACGGCGCCAGCAGCTTCAGCTCGGCCAGCCGGTGCGTCCTGGCGATGGGCGCCCAAGCCGCCGGCGGGCCCAGCTCATGGACCGCCGAGCCATCGAGAATCCCGAACGCCGGATGCGGCGAGCTTTCAAAGCGAACATACTTGACCATGGGCTGATTGCGCAGGATGGCATCCTTGCCCGGCCATTGTCAAACCGGCGCCGGCGGTGCGGCCGGATGCGCCCTCGCACGCCCCGCCCGTCGCCGGCCCGCTAGAAGACGCGGCGCTTCAGGCGCTCTACGGCGAACTTGGCGGTGTCGGCGACGGCCATCACCGTCATCACGCCGGCTTGCACCGGATCGGTGACGACCAGGTCCGCGGCTTCCGGAACGCTGCCGGCCATATTGAGGCTCACCACCAGCAGCCCCGCGGCGCGGACTTCCCGGACCGCGTGCTCGATCTCTCCGCCCATCAGCGATCCGGCCAGAACCAGCGCCTTGACGCGCGGCAGACGGGCGCTGGCGCGAACCGCCGCCGCCAGCTTCTGCTCCCCCACCAGCGGGATCGTGTCGATGGAGATGTGTTCGCCCCGGATGTTGTGGCGGTCGGCTTCGGTGATGGCGCCGAGAGCCACCTGGCCGACTTGAGCCCCGCCGCCCATGATGATAATCCGCTTGCCGTAGACCCGTTCCATCGTCTCCACCTGCGCCAGGCGGCGGACCGCGGCGAGCTGCTCCAGATCGGCGATCAGCGAAGCCGGGCCGCCGGGAAGATCCAGCTCGAAGAAGATACGGCTTTCACCCCCGTGATCGGAACTGGCGACGCTGAGGATGTTGCCAGAATGGCGCGCGATGACGCCGGTAAGCTCGTGCAGGACGCCGGGCGAGGAGTCGGCGTGAATTTCAATGGCGGCCTTCATTCTCCACAGAATAGCGAGGCGGCGCGGATTCGGGTTACGGCCAAGGGCGGCCGCGCGGCGGCAGCGGCTAGAGCGCGCGGCGCCAGTATTCCTCAAACAGCGCGCGCATCGCCTCCGCCATTCCTTCATGCTCGAACATCACCGACGTCCAGGCCGGCCTGGTGATCACCGGATCGAGCAGCGCGCACAAGCCCTCGCGCCCGTCGAGCACCGCCATCTTCAAAGGCACACGCTCGATCTGCCGCACCTCGACGCCGGCGCCGCGATAACGTTCCAAAAACTGCTCGTGCGCCGGATCGAGCGTGCCGTGCTCCACCAGGACTCGGCATTTCACCCCGCGGCGGCAGGCGTCGATCACCAGCTCGGCGTCGAGCGGATCGACCGCGTAAGGCGGCCGGGAAAACTCCAGGTACTCGGAACGCGCCGCCGCCAGCATCCGCCGGAACTGCGCCGCCACCTGGCCCGGATCGTTCACGATCCGCAGATAATCGAGCGTTCCCCGCCCGCCCCGGCCTTCCGCGTACGCCGTCATCAGCTCGCCGATCATGCCCTGCGCCGCCTGCGACTGCTCGGCCAGCTCCTGCTCCAGCAGCCGGGCACGGCGCGAAAGCAAGCTCGGGATGGCCTGATCCGGCGCCACCGCGGAGAACAGCTTGGTCTTTTCCTGAATCATGCGCGCGAAGCCTTTTTCGACCAGGCTGTCCAGCACTTCGTAAATCTTCTGCCGCGGAACGTGCGCGCGGGCCGCCAACTCCAGCGCCTTGAAGCGCGGATGGCCCAGCAGCACCAGGTACGAGCGGGCTTCGTAGGCGTTCAATCCCATGCTCTGGAGCCGCTGCCAGAAGCGGCGAAAATCCGCTGGGGAGAGTTCATTCATGATCTCGGGAACGGACTGAGCATACCAAATTGCTACAATCGCGGTAGGAAGCAGTAATGAAACACCCCTCCGTTCTCCCCGAAACTCTCGGGGCCCTTCGCGGCTACAAAAATTATCCGTCCACGCTGGCGCGCCGCACCGTGAAGGACGAGCTTCGCCAAAACCTGATTTGCAAGCTGGAACGCAAGGAAAAACTCTTTCCCGGCATCGTCGGCTATGAAGACACCGTGGTGCCGCAGATCGTCAACGCGATCCTGTCGCGCCATAACTTCATTCTTCTGGGTCTGCGCGGGCAGGCGAAAACCAAGCTGATCCGCATGCTGATCCACCTGCTCGACGAGCAGTTGCCCTACGTGGCCGGATGCGAGATCCGGGATAATCCGTTCTCCCCCATCTGCCGCGCCTGCCGCGATCTGATCCAAGCCAAAGGCGACGGCACGCCGATCGCCTGGCTGCCCCGCGAGGAGCGTTACGTGGAGAAGCTGGCGACGCCGGACGTGACCATCGCGGACATGATCGGCGACATCGATCCGATCAAGGCCGCGCGCCAGGGCCAGAACATCTCCGATGAGCTGACCGTGCACTACGGCCTGCTGCCGCGGGCCAACCGCGGGATTTTCGCCATCAACGAGCTGCCCGATCTCGCCGGCAAGATCCAGGTGGGGCTCTTCAACATCATGCAGGAAGGCGACGTGCAGATTAAGGGCTATCCGGTGCGGCTCCCGCTCGATCTGCTGCTGGTGTTCACCGCCAATCCGGAGGACTATACCGCGCGCGGAAAAATCATCACGCCCTTGAAGGATCGCATTGGCAGCGAGATTCGCACGCACTACCCGGCGACGCTGGAGCACGGGCTGGCCATCACCGAGCAGGAATCCTGGACCTCGCGCGCCTCTCCGGTGGAGCTGCGCGTGCCCGATTACATTCGCGAGATCGTCGAGCAGCTCGCTTTTTCCGCGCGCGAGGATAAAAAAGTGGACAAACGCAGCGGCGTCAGCCAGCGTCTGCCGATTTCGGTGCTGGAAAATGTCGCCTCCAACGCCGAACGCCGCGCGCTGATGTCCGGCGAAGCGCTGGCCGTTCCGCGCGTGCTCGATATCTACGCCGCGCTTCCTTCCATCACCGGCAAACTGGAGCTGGAATACGAAGGCGAGCTCAAGGGCGGCGACCAGGTGGCGCGCGACCTGATCCGGCTGGCGGTGGGCAAGGTGTTCACCCAGTATTTCGACGGCGAGAACCTCTCGCCCGTGGTGCAGTGGTTCGAGCTGGGCGGCTCGTTGAAGCTGGAGGAGACGGCGAGCTCGCCGGCGATGGTGAAAGACCTGAGCCGGATTCAAGGCTTGCTGGAAAAGACCGCCGTGCTCGGCTTGGGCGCGGGCGAACCGGACGCGGTCCGCGCTTCGGCGGCCGAATTTATTCTGGAAGGCTTGTACGCGCACCGGCGCATCAGCCGCAACGAGGAAGCCGGTTTCCTGGCCGAGCCGCGCCGCCGCGAGCCGCCCCCGGAGGATAAGGGCAAGAGAAGGCAGTACCAGTGAAAGCGGTTCGATATTCGCGATACTCCGGCGAGGATTTCGGCCTCAGCGCCGAGGATTTACTCAAAGCGCTGGCCGATTTTTTTCTGGAAAGCGGCTTTCAAAATCCGTACATGCAGTTCAGCGAGATGAATCAGCACTCGCTTGAGGATTTAAAGCGCGCTATCGAGCAGGCGCTGGAGCGCGGAGAGATGTTCGATCCGGAGCGCGCCCGGCAGATCCGCCAGCAGATGGAGCAGATGAGCCAGGAGCAGCTCGACCAACTGCTGAACCGGCTGGTCGAGAAGCTGGTGGAGGAGGGCTATATCAGCACCGATCCGCAAGCGGGCGGCGCGGGCCAAAAAGAAGCGAAAATCGAGGTGAAAATCACCGATAAAAGCATCGATTTTCTCGGATTCAAGACGCTGAAGGATCTGCTGGGGTCGCTCGGCCACGCCAGCTTTGGAGCGCACGACACGCGCGATTTGGCCACCGGGATCGAAGCCGCCGGGGCCGCCAAACGCTATGAGTTCGGCGATACTTTGAACCTGGACATTCCGGCCACGTTGTTTTCCGCGCTGCGGCGCGAAGGCGTGAAGCTGCCGCTGAATCTGGAGTACGAGGATCTGCACGTTCATCAGTCCGAGTATCAAAGCTCCTGCGCCACGGTGCTGATGCTCGATTGCAGCCACAGCATGATTCTCTATGGCGAGGACCGCTTTACTCCGGCGAAAAAGGTCGCGCTGGCGCTGGCGCATCTGATCCGCACGCAGTATCCGGGGGACTCTTTGCGCTGCGTCCTGTTCCACGACTCCGCCGAGGAGCTGCGGATCCAGGAGCTGGCGCGGGTGCAGGTGGGGCCTTACTACACCAACACGCGCGACGGCCTGATCCTGGCCCAGCGCCTTCTGGCGCAGGAGAAGAAGGACATGAAGCAGATCATCATGATCACCGACGGCAAGCCCAGCGCGCTGACGCTCGACGACGGCCGGATCTACCGCAACGCCTTCGGGCTGGACCCGCTGGTGATCAGCCGGACGCTGGAAGAGGTGAGCCGCTGCAAGCGCCAGGGAATTTTGATCAACACCTTCATGCTCGCCAGCGATTACGGCCTGGTGAACTTCATCCAGAAGGTCACGGAGCTCTGCCGCGGTAAGGCATACTTCACCACGCCCTACACGCTGGGCCAGTATCTGCTGATGGACTACATGAATCGCAAGACGCGGACGATTCATTAGCCCCGCTCGAAAACCGTTTCAAGCATTCTTTCCGGCTGCCGATAAGTCCGTGGGACGGGCCTAGGTGATCTCTCTCCGCAAATCGGTGAATGAAATCGAGCGGCTGGGCGAGCTGCAAAAGACGGCAGCGGCCTGTTATGAGCTGGCGCTGCGCGCGATTAGTGCCTACGCGATCGAGGTGGACGCGCGCGAGACCGCGGAGTTCCGCCGGCGGGTGGATCACCTGCAAGCGGAATGGCGCGGCGCCGGTTCACCGGAAAAGATGCGCGAAATTCACGCCTCGGTCAGCGGCGAGCTGCGCGGCTATCGCGATCGCGCCGGGGCCCGGCTGGAGCGCCTGCGGCGGGACCTGGAAGCCGCCGCCAGGGCGGTGGAGACGCTCACCTCCGGCATCGCCGGCAGCGGCGCCGATTACGGGCGCAGGACCGAGGAAGAACTGCGCCGGCTGGAGCAACTGGCCGGGGAGGAATCGATCGAGCAGATGCGGCGGGGCATTCGCGCCGCCGTGGCGCGGATCGCCGCCAGCCTGGAACAGATGCGCCGCGAAAACCAACTGGCTGTGGCGCAACTGCGCGATGAGATTCGCCTGCTGCACCAGGCGCGGGGCTCGCCGCGGCGCGCCGCGCCGGAGGTGGAAATTTTGCCCCGTCTGAAGATCGATCAACAGATCGAACAGCTTCTTGCGCGCAACGCGCCGTTCTGCCTGCTTTTCGTGAATCTTCGCAATTTGCAGCGCGTCCAGGCGCGTCATGGGCGCGCCCTGGTGGAGCGGGCCATTGAAGAAGCGGCGGCGCGCCTGCAAAACGCCGCCGGCGGCGCGGTGGGGCGCTGGTCGGCGCAGTGCCTGGCCGCGATCGCGGACCCGCAGCCGGGCGGCGCCATGCCGCTGGCCCGCGAGGTGACGCGCAGGCTATCCCGCCTCTACACCGTGCAGGACGGCGGCGCCGCCCACGATATCGCGCTGGACATAACGGTGGGCACCCTGGATCGCGCCTGCGGCGAGGACCCCGCCGCGTTCGCCAAAAAACTGCTGCGCCTGGCGGCTGCACTCGATCCGGCCTGACCGGCGCGCCCCCATTTAAAATTGCACGGCCAGACTGAACTGCAACTGCCGCGGCGCGTTGGCGAGCGTGGTGATCTGGCCGAACTGCGCGCTGTTGATCGCCATATTGTTGCTGAACACGCCGAAGGCCACGTGATTAAAAACGTTCAGCGCTTCCAGGCGAAGCTGAACCCGCCAGCGCTCGTCGATTCTGGTGTCCTTGATGACCGCCGCGTCCATCGAGAAGACCGGGGGCCCGGTGAACTGGCGGCGCTGCAACTCGCCCAGCGTACCGGGGCCGGGATTGCTGAAAATCTGTCCGGAAAATGGCGCGGTTCCGGCGGCGGAAACTCCAAAACCGCCGGGGCCGATGGCCGAGGCGGCGATGAAATACGGGCCTTCGCCGGTCATGCGCACGCCGAGCAGATTTTCGATCTGGCCGCGCGTGAGCGCCGTATCGGGCATGTTCTCGCCCGAAAAATCCTCGCGCAGGAAGGTGCCCCAGCCGGCCGCCGTTTGCGAAGCCGTGGTGATGGAGAACGGATTGCCCGAAATCCAGGAGATAATCCCGCTGGTGCTCCAGCCCTCCAGCAGCCGGTTCCATCCGCCGCGCAAATGCAGCGCGTGGCCGGCGCCGAGCGGCAGCTCGTAGGAATAGTTGGCCTTGAACTGGTGCGTCAAATCGGTGGGCGTGCGCGCGTATTCGAGCTTGGTGTTGTGGATGTCCAGAAAAGGCTCGAAGCGGTTCTGATCCAGACCCGCGGCGTCGCTCAGCCACTTCGAAAAAACATAGTTCACCTGAAACGACAGCCCGCGCTGGAACCTGCGCCGCACCTCCACCTGGCCGGAGTTGTAATGGGAGTTGCTGAAGTTGTCCAGATAGACCGCGCTGAGCGCGTTCGGATTGGGGAAAAAATTCAGCGTGCCGTTCTCTCCGTTGATGGTGTATTGATAGGCCAGCTCGCCCGCTTCGCCATTCTCGATCAGCGCGTCGTAGGTTGAATTCCGCAGCTCGCCTCCGCCGGCCAGATGCGAGAAGACCGGCAGCGGCTGGCTGCCCGCAATCGACGCGTTATAGGCGGGATTGAAAACGCCGTTTTTCTGGAGCGCGAGAAATCCGTTGTTCCGCGCGATTATAAAATTGCTGAGGAATCCGTTCGCCGTGATGTTCTCCTGATTCAGATCGAAGCCGCGCAGCAGCTCCGTCGCGTGATCGCCGACGTAGCGCAGCTCCACAATCGCGCCTTTGAACTCGTGCTGGATGGCCAGGGCGAATTGCTGATCGTAGGGCTGCTTCAGCTTGGGATTGATCAGCGTGTAATACACGCCGGGGTCGAGCTGATACTGCGCGGCGAACGAAGTCGGCACCTGGAAGGGAGGAACCGCGATCGGGGGAGGATGGCTGACCGTCCCGCTCAGATCGAAGTTCGCCGGAAAGGCCTGGAGCCCCGGATTGGTCGCAGTGAATCCGTCGGTCACCTCCACCATCTGGTCATCGACATAGCGCAGCGCGTAGCCGGCGCGCAGCGAAGTCTTGCCGTCGCCAAAAACGTCCCAGGCCAAGCCTCCGTTCGGCGCGAAGTTGCGCAGATTCTTCCGGTAAAAGGGCTGATGGACGGAGTTGCCGTAAAACACCAGCGAGTTGTTGGGATCAAGCAGCGACTGAAAGGCGTTGCCGCCTTCCAGCGCAGGCTGCAATTCGAGCGAGTTCGCTTCATTCACCGGCGCATAATAATCCCAGCGCAAGCCGAGCGTCACCGTCATGTTCTTGCGAACCTTATATTGGTCCTGGCCGTAGAAAGCGTGATTGTCGTAGATGAAATTGCGCACCCACGGCGCGCCGGGAACGAATCCCGAGGTGCGGCTGGTCACGTTGTACACCACGCTGTCGTTGTCGAGCAGGCCGGCGAGCGTCGCCAGCAGCTCATTGGCGTTGTCCAGCTCGGTGGCGCCGATGCCGGGCAGATCGGCGAAACCCAGCAGGTTGTGCTGCTGGCGCGAGGAATTGATATCGATGTTATAGGTGGGGATCGTGCCGCCGTAGTCGTAGCTGCGGATGCGCACGCCCTGATACTGGTATCCGAATTGAATCGTGTGCTTGCCGGGCGCCCAGTAGGCGTTGTCCTGAATGCTTCGCGTCCTGGTGTTGCGGCCCTGCGGCAAAAACTGCGCCGCGGCGACGGGCGAAGTGAAATCGGTGTTGCCGATGATGTAGGAGGGAAACGGCCCGGTCATATCGAACACCGCCGGAGCGAAATTCAAACCGCCGCGCAGCTCGTTGGTAATCGCCGCAGCCGGACTCCAGCGCCAGCTCATTGCCCCGAACTTCACGTGATCGTTGTTGCTGACCGGGGGGACGGTCGAATAAGACACGGCAACGTCAGGGCGATCGACGTAATCGCGGTTATAGGCATACGAGCCAGATAAAACATGCCGGGTCGAAATGTTGTAATCGATTTTGCCGGTCAGATGATCGCGGTCGCGGTTGTTGCGAACCAGATACGAATAGCCCGCAGTGTTGAGCAACTGCCCCGGCTGGCTGTCGCCGACCCGAAGATTATTGATCTTATCGGGCGTGGGGATCTGGTTGATCAGCGCCTGCACCGCGGGATCCGGCGGTAATCCGGTGATCTGCAAAATATTGGCCTGTTGCAGCCGGCCGGCGGGATCGATATAGGAAAAAATCCCGTTGCGCGCGGTTTGCGTGAGTATCGTCGCGTCCTCCTCGGTTTGGCTCACCAGGCGGTAGGCTTCATAATTGGCGTAGAAGAAAAGTTTGTCGCGCTTCACCGGACCGCCGATCGCGCCGCCGGCCTGATTTAAATTCAGGCGCGGAAGGCCATTGCCGTCGCGGTTATCGAAAAAATCGTTGGCGGCGAAATCGTTGTTGCGGTTTTGCCAATACAGCTTCCCGTGAAAATCGTTGGTGCCGGAGGGAGTGACGAAGCTCACCTGCGATCCGCCGCTTGCTTCCGCCCCGGAAAGCGCGGTGGTGATGGTCACTTCCTTCACCTGATCGAGCAGCAGAAGATTGGGCGTGAAGTCGAGGTCGTTATCGCGAAGATAGTTGTCCTGAATGTTGACGCCGTCCAGCGTGACGGTGCTGAAGGATTCGCGCTGGCCGTTGATATTGGTCGCGAACTGATTGGCCCCGACACCGGCCTGCGTGGCGATAAACGCCAGCGGATCGCGGTCGCCCACCGGCAGCCGCTGGATCTGCTCGGCGGTGATGGTGGTGGAAATGGTCGGGCTGGAGGTTTGAACCGTTTCCGCGTTCGCGGTCACATCGACGCTGGAGGCGGTGGAAGCCAGGCTCAGCTTAAGCGCGGGCAGATCGGTGGGGCGGCTCGGATCGATCTTCACGTTTTCCAGCCGATAGGTCTGAAAGCCGGCGGCCTCAATCTCCAGATCGTAGGAGTCCGGGCGGATGCTCTCGAAGGTGAAGGCCCCGTCGCGATTGGCCGCGGTGGTAAACAGCGGGCGCTTGCCGCCGTGCAGGAACAGATTGATCGAGGCCTTCGGCACGGCCGCGCCGGAAGGGTCCACCACCGATCCGTTCAGGCGTCCGTTGGTCTGCGGAAACGCCAACAACGAAAGGAACAAAAAGAGCGCGCAAAGCCGGCCCACGACAACCCTCCCGAGAGCGGATATTAATGGAAGAATAGCAGGAAGAATCGCACCGGGAAGCCGGCGCCGGCCGGTGGCCCGCCTCGGGCGCCAGCCGGAACGCGCGCGGCGATCCTCCAGGCGCGCTTCACATCCCCAGCCATTCCGCCACCGTTTTCATCCATTCGATCGCGAACGTCTTCCGGCCCTGGCGCCCTCGCCACCATCCGTGAGGGGAAAAATATTCGTCCGGCGCGGCGATGACCACAAAAGTCAGCTCCGGAGCGGCGGCGCGAAACAGCTTCCCCGCGCGGCGTGTGTGATAGTTGCTGGTCACCAGCAGCACCGTCCTGGCTGCGCGGCGGCGCAGCTCGGTTGCGATGGCCGCCGCTTCCTCCCGGGTCGAGAGTGCGTGATGAGGAAAGCTGTCGAAATAACTCGCGGGAAAGCCGCGCTTTTCGGCGAATCCGATGGCCAGCTCGGATTCATAGTAGCCGTAAACGCCATAGGGTCCGCTCACCAGCGCTTTGGGCGCGTAGCCTTGGCGGATCAGTTGGCCGGCGGTGATGATGCGGCTTCCGGTGAAATCACCGGCCAGCACAACCGCCAAGTCGGCGTTGCGCGGCGGGTCGGCTTTCACCAAAAAATCGCCGCAGGCGCCCAAGAGCGCCGAATGAAAAATCGCCGCCGCCAGCGCCAGCGCGCCCGCAACCGCCAGCCAGATCCGCCTATTTTTCATCCAGGCGGCCGACCGACTTCAGCCGCTGGAACAGGCGCTCGACTTCGCTTTCGTCTTCGGGCCGAAGCAGGGGATATCGCGCCGGAGGGAGCTGCTTCGCCTCGGGTGCTTCGCCCCAGAACTGCTTATAAGCAATCCCGTCCAGCAGCGCCTCCCGCGCATGCCGCCGCAAATGACGCAGCAGGCCCGCGCAGGAACCAGCGTCGCCGGCATGCAGCACCAGGACGCGGCTCTGATCGGCGAGCGTGAGATAAGCCGCCAGCGGCACGGACCATCGGGTCCGATCCACGCGGCGGATTTCCGTCCACGGGATCACCCGCCGGCCCACCGCCAGGTGCGTCTCGTAAATCTCCACCGCCGGGCGGAATGCCAGCAGAGAAACGCCGGCTGCCGCCAGCGTGAATATCGCCACCGCAACCCAGGCCTGCGGCCAGCGCAGCGCCAGCGAGGTGGTCAACAGCGCGGCCGTCAACGTGGCGAAGGCCAGCAGAACGTAGCGTCGGGAGGCGGTGTAACGGGCGACCGGTCGAACCACGAATCCAATTTACCACGGCGCGAATTGCG
This sequence comes from Terriglobia bacterium, assembly GCA_021324615.1. Classification (GTDB taxonomy): domain Bacteria; phylum Acidobacteriota; class Terriglobia; order Bryobacterales; family Bryobacteraceae; genus Palsa-187. The sequence goes on from JAJPIT010000027.1 coordinate 39,937, forward strand.
CGGCTTCCGGAAAGGAGCCGGATCGGCGCCCGCGCGCGGAGGCCGCATCGTCCCTCGCCGCTTCGCCGGGCGGGCGTCTTCCTTTCTGATACGCTGATCGGGTGGCGCCTGGCCCGCAGCTTGTTCCCGAAATCGTCATTCACAGCAGCGACGGCAAGAGTGTCACCATTCCCCTGGACCGCGGCCGGATCTCGGTGGGACGGTCCAGCGCCAACGAACTCTGCTACCCCGACGACGCCGGACTTTCCCGCCAGCATTTGGCCCTGCTGCTGGTCGGCGGACAATGGCACGTCGAGGATCTGGGCAGCAAGAACGGCACGCTGGTCAACGGCAAGCGGATCGAGAAACGGGTGCCTTTTTGCCCCGGAGACCGCATCTCCGCCGGGCATCTGACCATCGAGTTCGTCAACGCCGGGCCGGGCCCCGGCCGCCGGACCGTCGAGTTCGTCGACAACGCCGAAAGCATTTCGGACGCATCGACCACCGTGGTGGCGAGCCTGGACGGCGTGCTGGGTCCGCAGGCCGGCGACGATCTTAACAAAACCTATCTGATGCAGGGCAGCCCGCAGACGCGCGCGCTGATTCGCGCCGGACGCGAGCTCGCCGGCCATCGTCCGCTGAACGAACTGTTCGAGGTCATCATGGATCTGTCGGTGGAAGCGGTGAACGCCGGCCGCGGCGTTCTGATGACGCTCGAGGACGGGCAACTCCGCCTGCGCGCCCACCGCGGCGACGGCTTCCGCATCCCCCATGCCGTCCGCCGCCGCGTGCTGAGCGAAAAAGCCTCGCTGCTGGTGCGCGGCGCGCGGATGGATCCGTCCGGGCGCGATCAAAGGAGCATCGCCGAAGGACAAGCCCGCGGCATGATGGCCGTGCCGCTGCAAACCAACGACCGCGTCATCGGATTGATTTACGTGGATACGCCGCACCTGATCCGCGAATTCACCCGCGAAGATTTGAATCTGCTGACGGTGATGGCCAACGTCGCGGCGATCCGCATCGAGCACGCGCGCCTGAACGAGATCGAAGCCGCCGAACGCGCCCTGGCCAAGGAGCTCGAACAGGCTGCGCAGATTCAGAAAGGCCTCCTTCCGGCGAATCCGCCCGCCGTCGCCGGCCTCGATCTCGCCGGGAAAACCACCTCCTGCCGCACCGTCGGCGGAGATTACTTCGATTTTCTCTCCTTCCCCGACGGGCGCGTGGCCATGCTGGTCGGCGACGTGGCGGGAAAGGGCATGCCGGCGTCGCTGCTGATGTCCAGCCTCCAGGCGCGCGTTCACGTGCTGTTTGAAGAAGCCGGCGATCTGGCGCGGAAAATCGGGCGTCTCAACAAGGCCGTCTGCGCGCATTGCCCCGACAACCGGTTCATCACGCTCTTCCTGGCGGTCGTCGATCCGCAGACCGGCGAACTGGTGTACACCAACGCCGGGCACAATCCCGCGCTGCTGGTTCGCGCTTCCGGAGAAGTGGAGCGTCTGGCTGAAGGCGGCCTGATGCTGGGTATTTTGCCGGCCGCCGTGTATCGGGAAACGCGTCTGGAAATCCGCACAGGCGACGTCCTGGTGATCTACAGCGACGGCGTCACCGAGGCGGCGGATCCGGACGGCGCCGATTTCGGGGAAGAGCGGTTAGGCGAACTGGCTGCGCGGCTGCGCGGGCGCGCCGCCGGGGAAATCGTCCAGGCCATCGAATCCGCCGTGCGCGATTGGACCCAAGGCGCCCCCGCCTCCGACGACCTTACCGTGGTGGTCGCCCGCCGGCTGTGAAGCTCCGCGGCGGCCAAGCCGCGGAACTATGGCGGAGGAAGAGGGATTCGAACCCCCGAGCGGGTCGCCCCGCTAACGGTTTTCAAGACCGCCGGTTTCAACCACTCACCCATTCCTCCGCTCTCATTCTAACTTAGCCCCGCGCCCCCGCCGGGTTTCCCGCTACGATGAGAGCAGAAATGCCCGCGCTGCTGGAACTGAAACAGATTTCCAAACGATTCGCGGCTCACTGCGCCGTCGCCGACGTGTCGCTTTCGATCGAGCGCGGGCAGTTCTTCTCGCTGCTCGGACCCTCCGGCTGCGGCAAAACCACCACGCTCCGCATCGTGGCCGGATTCGAAACCCCAACTTCCGGCGAGGTCTGGCTGAACGGAACGCGCATCGATCCACTGCCGCCCTACCAGCGGAACGTCAACACCGTGTTTCAAAGCTACGCGCTCTTTCCGCATCTCACGGTGCGGGAAAATATCGAATTCGGGCTGCGCCGGAAACGCGTCTCCGGCTGCGCGGCGCGCGTGGCCAAGGTGCTGGAGCAGGTCCGGTTGACCGGGAAGGAAAACCGCAAGCCGAACGAGCTTTCCGGCGGCGAGCGGCAGCGCGTGGCTCTGGCCCGCGCGCTGGTGCTGGAGCCGGAGGTTCTGCTGCTGGACGAGCCGCTGAGCGCGCTCGACCCGCAGCTTCGCAAACAGGTCCGCGCCGAATTGAAGGATTTGCAGCGGCGCAGCGGCATCACGTTTCTGCTGGTCACCCACGATCAGGAAGAAGCGCTCTCGCTTTCCGACCGCATGGCGGTGATGAACGCCGGGGTGGTGGAGCAGTTGGGCACTCCGCGGGAGATCTATCAGCGGCCCAAAACCAGATTTTTGGCCTCGTTTTTGGGAGCCATGAACTGGATCGGCGGGGTTGGAGTGCGGCCGGAGTGCACCAGAATCGCGCGCCAGCCCAACGGCAACGGCTCGCGGCGCGGCCGCGTCACGCGGTCGGTGTTTCTGGGCTCTTCGATGCACGTCGAAGCGCGCCTGGAAAGCGGCGACATGGTGCTGGCTCAAGTGGCCGCCAGCAGCGACGCGTATCGGGAGGGCGAAACGGTTCACGTATGGTGGAATTCGAGCGACGAGCTGCGCTTCCCCGATTAGGACGCCTTCGCGCCATCTTCCTCTCTCCGGCCGCGCTGCTGATGCTGATGACCCTGGCGGTCCCTTCGGCGATCGTCTGCGCCTATTCGCTGCTCAGCCGCGGAGCCTATGGCGGCGTGGAGCGGCCGTGGACGCTTGAAAATTTCAGACTGCTGGCCGATCCGATGTATCTGAGGATTTTCTTTCGTTCGCTGTGGATGGCCGCCGCCGCGGCCGTGCTGTGCATCGGGCTGGCCTTTCCCCTGGCGCTGTTCATCGCCCGGTCCGGCCGCCGCAAAAATCTCTATCTCAGCCTGGTGATTCTGCCCTTTTGGACGAGTTTTCTGATCCGCATCTACGCCTGGATGTTTCTGCTGCGCGACACCGGCCTGATCAACACCGTGCTGCGCGCCGCCGGCCTGATCCGCCAGCCGCTGCCGCTGCTCTATAACGATGGCGCGGTGCTGCTGGGCCTGGTGTACGGCTTTCTCCCGTTCGCGGTGCTTCCCTTGTATGCGACCCTCGAGCGGCTGGATCCCACGCTGCTGGAGGCCGCGGCGGATCTGGGGGCAAAGCCGCTGGAGGCGCTTTTCCGCGTCACCGTTCCGCTGTGCGCACCCGGCATCCGCGCCGCCGCCATTCTCATCTTCGTGCCGTGCCTGGGAACCTATCTGGCTTCGGACCTGCTCGGCGGCAGCAAGACCATTTTGATCGGAAACGTGATTCAGAACCAGTTCACCGCCGCGCGCGACTGGCCGTTCGGCGCCGCGCTATCGGTGGTTTTGATGATGATCGCGCTGGCCCTGATGTGGGCCGCGCGCCGGCAAGGGGAAGAGCTGGTATGAAGCGCGGGCTGGCCGTTTACGCCATCGCAGTGTACGCATTTTTGCATCTTCCGCTGCTGATTCTCGCAATTTTCAGCTTTAATGCATCAAAATTCACGCTATGGGAGGGATTTTCGCTGCATTGGTATCGCGCCGCGCTGGCCGACCCGGAGCTGGTCGAGTCCGCCCTCAACAGCCTCATGATCGCCGCCAGCGCGACGGCGCTTGCGACAACCATAGGGACGCTGGCCGCCTATGCGCTTTGGAAGCGAAGTTCCACATGGCTGGCCGGATCGCTCTATCTTTCGCTGGTGACTCCGGAGATCGTGACCGGGGTTTCGCTGCTGGCGTTCTTTCAATGGGCCTTCCGGTTTTTGCACTGGAAGCTCGGCATGCACACCGTGATTCTGGCGCATGTCGCGTTTTCGGTGGCGTATGTGGTGGTGGTCGTGATGGCGCGGTTGCGAACCTTCGATCCGGCGCTGGAGGAAGCGGCCCTCGATCTCGGCGCCGACGAATTCGGCGCCTTCCGCCGCGTCACGCTGCCTTATCTCGGGCCGGCGGTCGCGGCGGCGGCGATGCTCGCCTTCACCGTCTCCATCGACGACTATGTCATCACCAGCCTGGTGGCGGGAATCGATTCGCAGACGCTGCCGATGACGATCTACGCCATGGCTCGCCGCGGAGTGAATCCGATGCTGAACGCCATCTCGACCATGGTGGCGGTGGTTTTGGGCGCGATGGTGTTGATTTCCGAGCGGCTGAGGTCGTCATGAACCGGCGCGTGTTTCTTCTGGGAGCCGCGGCCGCGGCGGCCTGCGGAAAAACAAAACCGCGGCTCAATGTTTATAACTGGTCCGACTACGCCGCGCCGGATACGATTCCCAACTTCGAGCGCGAATCGGGCCTGCGCGTCCGCTACGGCACCTACGAGAGCGCGCCGGAGATGCTGGCGAAAGTGATGACGGGAAACTCCGGCTGGGACGTGGTCTTTCCCGCCGCGGAGATCGTTCCGCCCATGATCGAGATGGGTTTGCTGCAAAAACTGGATCATTCGCGGCTGCCCCACTTGAACGTGTTCGAGGGAATTTTTCGCAACCCTCCCTGGGATCCGCGGCTGGAGTACACGATTCCCTATCTGGACGGAACCACCGGGATTCTCTACCGGCGCGGGATCGCGCCCGAGCCGGGATCCTGGGCGGATCTTTGGGATGCCCGCCTGCGCGGCAAAATGACCATGCTCGACGATCCGCCGGAGGTTTTCGCGGCGTGCCTGAAGCGCCTGGGCGATTCGATCAACTCCGGCGATCCGGACCAGCTCCGTGCCGCGGCGCGGCTGGCCCTGGCGCAAAAGCCGCTGCTGCGCGCCTATCTCAACGCCGAAGTTCGCGATCAGGTGATCGCCGGTGACGTCTGGGCCGCGCAGGCATGGGCGGTCACCGCGGGGCAGGCCATCGCGGCCGCGCCGGATCGCCTGGCGTACTGCCTGCCGCGCGAGGGATTCGCGCGTTACTGCGATACGGCGGCGATTCTGCGGGAGAGCCGGCGCGCGGAGGAGGCGCACCGGTTCCTCGATTATCTGCTGCGGCCTGAAGTGGGCGCCTCCATCGCCCAGGCGGCGCAAACGGCCACCCCCAACGCCGCGGCGCGGCGCCTGCTTCCGGCGAAGGTGCGCGAAAATCCGGTGCTTTATCCTGGCGAGGAGGCCTTGGCCCGCGGGGAATGGTTCGCGGCGCAGACGGCGGCTTCCCAGAAGCTGCGCGACCGCCTGTGGACCCAGATCAAGTCCGCCTGAGGCGCGGCCGGTAGAGGGCGGGCTACCGCTGGATACGCGCTGAGCCGCCCTCGGCGAAGCTCTTCACCTGATCGAGCGTCGCCATGGTGGTGTCGCCGGGGAAGGTGGTCAGCAGCGCGCCATGAGCCCAGCCCAGCCGGACGCACTGCTCCGGCGATTGGCCGGTCAGCAAGCCATAAAAGAAACCGGCCGCGAATCCGTCGCCGCCGCCGACGCGATCGTAGACATCGAGTTCGGCGGTGGGCGCGACAAAGGTTTCGCCGTCGATCCAGGCCACCGCGCTCCAGCGATGGCGGTTGGTGGAGTGAACTTCCCGCAGCGTGGTCGCGACAATTTTGACTTGCGGATGCCTGGCGACCACGTGGCCGATCATGCCGAGGAACGCCGCCGGATCGAGCTTCGATTTGGCGGCCACCTCCGGCCCGGGCACCCCCAGGCCTTTTTGCAGATCTTCTTCGTTGCCCACCAGCACGTCGACGTTTTCAACGATCCGGCGGATCACCTTCTGCGCGCGATCCTCGCCGCCCCAGATGCGCCACAGTTTTTCGCGGAAATTCAAGTCGAAGGAGACGACGGCGCCGGCGGCGCGGGCGGCTTTCATTCCTTCCAGGATCACTTCCGAGGTGGTTTCGGAAAGCGCGGCGAAAATTCCGCCGCTGTGGAACCAGCGCACGCCGCCGGAAAAAATTTTGGCCCAATCGAAATCGCCCGGCTTGAGCCGCGCGCCGGCTTCATTGGCGCGGTTGTAAAAAACCACCGGGGCGCGCACGCCGAAGCCGCGATCGCTGTACACCGCCGCGATATTGGGGCCGTTGACGCCGTTGTGTTCGAAACGCTTGTAGAACGGCGTGACGCCCATGGCGCGCACGCGCTCCTCCACCAGGCCGCCGATGGGATAGTCGACCATGGCGGTGGCGATGGCGGTCTTCATTTTGAAGCAGTCGGCGAGGTTGGCGGCGACGTTGAACTCGCCGCCGCTCACATGAACCGCGTAGTGGCCGGCCTTATGAAAGGGAACGATTCCCGGATCGAGGCGGTGCACCAGAGCGCCCACCGACACCAGGTCGAGCGCGCCTTCGGCGCGAATTTCCAGCCCATATTTCATGGTTCATTCAGGATAGTAAATTCGCCGCAAAAAGGCGGCGGTCAGGCCTTGCCTGCCTCTTCCCTTTTGAGCTTTTCGCGCTGTTCCTTAAGAATCGCTTTGCGGCTCAGTTTGATTTTATTGCCCTCAAGCGCCAGGACCTTGACCAGGATCTGATCGCCTTCCTTCAGCTCATCGCGGACCTGCTTGATGCGGTTTTCCGAAATCTCGGAGATGTGCAGCAGCCCGTCGGTGCCGGGAAAAATCTCGACGAACGCGCCGAAATCGACGATGCGGACCACCTTACCCAGATAAGTCTTGCCGACCTCGGCCACCGCGCAGATATCCTGCACCATCTGGATGGCGCGGTCCGCCGCGGCCCCGTCGGCCGAGAAAATTTTCACGCTGCCGTCGTCCTCGACGTCGATCTTGCAGCCGGTGGCGTCCACGATTCCGCGGATCACCTTGCCGCCCGGTCCGATCAGCTCGCGGATCTTCTCGGTCGGAATCTGCATGGTGAAGATTCGCGGAGCGTAGGGCGAAAGGCTGGTGCGCGGCTTGTCGAGCGTGGCGTTCATCTTGTCAAGAATGAACAGGCGCGCCTGGCGGGCCTGCTCGAGCGCCTGTTTCATGATCGCCGCGGTCACGTTGGGGACCTTGATATCCATTTGCAGCGCGGTGATCCCGTCTTTTGTTCCGGCGACCTTGAAATCCATGTCGCCGTAATGATCCTCGGCGCCGGCGATATCGGTGAGCACGGCGTAGTCGTCGCCTTCCTTCACCAGGCCCATGGCGATGCCCGCCACCGGCGCCGAGATCGGCACGCCGGCGTCCATCAGCGAAAGCGATGCGCCGCAGACGGAAGCCATCGAGCTCGATCCGTTGGACTCCAGAATGTCGCTCACCACGCGCATGGTGTAGGGGAACGCCTTTTCATCCGGCACTACGGCCGAAAGCGCGCGCTCGGCCAGGGCGCCGTGGCCGATCTCGCGGCGGCCGGCGCCGCGCATGAAGCCCACCTCGCCGACGCTGAACGGCGGAAAATTGTAGTGCAGCATGAAGCGCTTGGAGGTCTCCGAGGGATCCAGCAGCTCGATTCTCTGCTCATCGTCCTTGGTTCCGAGCGTGGCGGTCACCAGCGCCTGCGTCTCCCCGCGCGTGAACAGGCACGATCCGTGGGTGCGCGGCAGCACGCCGACCTCGATATCGATCTGGCGGATCTCGTCGAACTTGCGTCCGTCCGGCCGCCGGCGCTCCTTCAAAATTTCATCCCGGAAGATGCGTTCCTTCAGGCGGTCGAACAGATCGCCCGCCTCCTCGCGCTGCTCTTCAGGAACCGCCTCCACGGCCTTGGCCCGGGCGGCGTCCACGCGGGCGTAGCTTTCCAGCTTGCCGTATTTCTGCGTGTTCAGCGCGTCCTGAAGCTCGGCGCGGATAGCATCGCTGATCTGCTGATAGAGTTCGTGGTTGACCGGCGGGCTGGTAAACTGCTTTTTCGCCTTGCCGGCTTTCTTCATCAGCTCGGCGATGCCCGCCGCGATCTTCCGGCAGCATTCGTGGCCGAACTCGATCGCCGCCAGCACCTCGGCCTCGCTGGCCTGCAGGGCGCCGGCTTCCACCATGACGATGCCGTCGTCGGTGCCAGCCACCACGATATTGACTTTGGAAATCTTGGTTTCCTCGTAGGTGGGATTGGCCACCAGTTTTCCGTTCACCATCCCCACCCGCACGCCGCCGAGCACGTGGCCGAAGGGAATATCGGAAATGGCCAGCGCCGCCCCGGCGCCCACGATCGCCAGCGTGGAGGGGTCGCGCTCCGGATCGGCCGAGAGCACCATGCCGATCACCTGGGTCTCGTGCGAGTAGCCCTCCGGGAAGAGCGGCCGGATCGGGCGGTCGATCAGCCGGCTGGTCAGGATCTCCTTCTCGGTGGGCCGGCCCTCGCGCTTGATGAAACCACCGGGGAATCGCCCGGCCGAATAGGTGTACTCGCGATAATCGACGGTGAGCGGGAAAAAGCTCGCGCCCGCCTTCGGTTCAGGGGCCGTGACGGCGGTCACCAGCACCACCGAATCGCCGGAGCGGACCACCACCGCTCCATTGGCCTGTTTGGCCATGTTCCCGGTTTCGAGGGTGATGATCTGCCCCCCGCCGAGGTCAACTTCAACAGATTGCAACATTTTGGAAACGTCCTTTAATCAAGAACCGTCCGCGCCGGGCGTACGGCCTGCTTTGATTAAGAGGAGAGAGGATTTTTGCGGTGCGCCGGCTTACGTCAGCCGGCTCTCGAGAATCGACTTTCCTAGCGGCGGATGCCAAGGCTCGTAATC